>NZ_JBKFGF010000062.1:0-7183 GCF_051233485.1 Massilia sp. LXY-6 | reverse complement strand
GGGCATGTGGGGCTTGCTGCTCGGCGTGCCGGTGGTGGTGGTGATCAAGGTGGTGGCCGAGCGCGTGGAGGGGATGGAGGTGGTGGCGGAGTTGCTGGGCGAATAGGATCGTCCCTACTGCCGTTTCGCCGTCGCCCCCTCCGCGGGGGCGACGTTCTTTCCGTTCAGGCGCTATGGCTGACCGCCACGCCCAGCCGCCGGTCCGGCGCCCCGGCCATGCGGCGGTCGCGCGAGCCCGCGCTGCGGCGCTCGCGGATCCGGCGTTCCGGCCTGCCGTCCGGCAGGTCGCCCAGCGGCGACACTTGTTTTCCTTCCGGCTTCCTCAAGCTGCCCATCTGCAGCGCGTACTGGCGTGCGAACTCCGCGCCGAGGAAGAAGATCTGCGCCGAGTAATACACCCACAGCAGCAGGGCAATCAGGGAGCCGGCCGCGCCGAAGCTGTTGGCGGTGCCGCTGTTGCCGATGTACAGGCCGATGCCGAATTTCCCGAGGGTCCACATGAGCGCCGTGCCGAGCGCGCCGATGGTGACGTCGTGCCAGGACAGCTTCAAGCGCGGCAGCAGTTTGTAGATGGCCCCGAACATGGTGGCGATGACCAGGAAGCTGAAGGCCGAGGCGACCCATCCGAGGATGACGGTGGCGTCATGCCACAAGCCGCCGATGTATTTCTCGGCCACGTTCAGGGCGGCCGAGACGACGAGCGAGGTCATCAGAAGCAAGCCCAGGGTCAGGATCACGCCGAAGGACAGCAGCCGGGTGCGCACCGTCTCCCACCAGCTGGCATCCTTGGGCGGCGGCACCTCCCAGATCTCGTCGAGGCTGTCCTTCAGCTCCGAAAAGGCGGTGGTGGCGCCGATCACCAGCAGCACCGAGGCCACGATGGTGGCGAACAGGCCGCTGTCCTTGTTGCGGGCGCCGGCCAGGATCGCCTGGATGGTTTCCGCGCCCTTCGCGCCGACCAGGCCGCGCAACTGGCCCATCAGCTGGCCCTGCGCGGCATCGGCGCCATAGAAGAACCCGGCGACGGCGATCACCAGCACCAGGATGGGAGCAAGCGAGAACAGGGAATAGAAGGCCAGGGCCGCGCCCTTGCTCGCCGCGCGGTGTTTCATCCATTCCGTCACGGCACAGCGCATCACGTGGACCACTTTGCGCGAAAACGGCAGCCAGTTTTTTACATCCATAACGCTTCCTCCAAATAAGAACGCGCCCGAAGGCGCGTCGAGTGGCCAGCATGGGCCGGACGGCCAACTGGCGCAGGTGCGGGAGCGTGGACGCTCCCGCCAGCCACATTACTGCACGCGGCGTTCGACGGTGATCTGCTCCACCTCGACGCGGCGGTTCGGTGCCAGGCACGCGATCAGTGCCGACTTCTTCTTCTGCTTGCAGTCGGTGACGACCGGGTTCGACTCGCCCTTGCCGTGGGCCTGCAGGCGCTTGGCGTCGACGCCCTTGCTGACCAGGTACTGGCGCACGGCGTCGGCGCGGCGCTGCGACAGCTTCTGGTTGTACTTGGTCGAGCCCAGGCGGTCGGTGTAGCCGACGATGTCGACGTCGGTGATCGACGGATCGGCCTGCAGCGCGGCGGCGATGTCGTCCAGCTTAGGCTGCGGCATCGACAGGGTGGCGCTGTCGAAGGCGAACAGTTCGGTTGCCGACAGGGTCACCTTCTCGAAGCGGGCCGGCGGCGGCGGCGGAGCGACCGGTTCCGGTGCCGGGGCCGGGGCTTGCGCGACCGGAGCCGGTTCCGGGGCCGGTGCCGGGGCGACGTACGGTGCCGGCGGCGGGTTGAAGGCGTAGATCAGGCTGAAGCCGACATACTTGGTGAGGGCCTTCGAGAAGCCGAATTCGTCGTCATGGCGCAGGTTGCTCTTGACCGCACGGGCGTCGAGCTGTGCCGACCAGCGGTCGTTCAGGCTGGCCTGGACGCCCAGGCCGGCGGTGTAGTAAGGCGACCAGCCGGAAGCGTGGAAGCCCGGACGGCTGACGCGATCGCGCTCGCCGCCGGCGCCGACCAGCAGGAACGGACGGATCTGCTGACGCGACAGCATCAGCAGCGCGTCGACACCCACCAGGGTCTGGCGGTAGTTGGTCAGGCTGTTCTCGGCGCGCGCATGGGTGGCGCCGATCTGGATGTCCCACAGCGGATGCACTGCTTTACCGAACTTCAACCCGCCGCCCCAGTCCTTTTCTCCGACGCCGAAGTCATGGTCGGTCTTGATGCCGACGACGGTCGGCGCAATGTACCAAGACGGATTGATGACTTCTTGAGCCAGCGTCGAACCAGCCGAGCAGAGCAGGGCGGCAGCCAGAGCGATCTTCTTCATATTATTCACAGGTAACTCCTATAGGTTGTAAATGTGCTGACATCGCATGCCTAGACAGTGATGTTGTGGTCAAGAATACAAGCCCGTGTTTCCAGGGGTCCGTGCGGTACCGCACCTAGGAATCCGTGTTTGTGACAATTACGCAACACGATAGTTCCAACTTTTGTCTACTCAGCCACAGCCCATGCTTTAAGATGGGCTCATCTTCGCGCAATATCGGCGATATATTACCTAAATGCAAGATACTTGCAGGAAATTTCTTATTTGGTTTGTTTCAATTTGTAATACTTTTAGGGGATTGGCTTCACAATCTTTTATCGTTTGTCCCGGGCATCCAGCCTTGCCCCAGGCATGTTGTTGTCGTGCCTGCCACGAAAACCGTCACGTCCCCCCACTTTTTGCAATTGAACGCCTGCGCCGCGTCAATACGCGGGGCAGATTAATAACTTTGAGAAATTTTCGGCAATGTTGGCTGGCGCACAGAACTTCGGGTCTGACGCAGGCAATCTTGTATCCAGTTAAGCGGAACCGGCCTGTTGTCGAAGGGTCATACAGATAAGACGCCGGTCCAGGCCACACAGAACACAGTCTTTTACATGGAGTAAACCAACATGCATGCAGCGACTCATCACAACGCGGTGCAAGGCGACATCGGCGCAGTGCACACTTCCAGCAACTCTGCACTGATCGAACGAGTCCCCCCGCAGCCGACCGAACGCGCCCCGATCTCCCTGGCGCCGATCGAGCGCGTGCGGTCGACCTCGGCCACCCAGCGCCGTATCGAGAACATGCAGAAGCTGATTGGCGAGCTGCAGACGCATGAGATGCTGGCCGATGAAATCGCCTGGTTCCTCAAGTTTTCGCCGTCGGGCGCCCGCAAGTACATCCGCGACCTGCGCGAAGCCGGCGTGATCGAGCTGGCCCGCTACATCGAAGGCACCGCCACCTACCTGGGCAAGGCCGTGTACCGCATCTCGCCGGATCCGGAGCGCGTCAAGGCCTTCCTGGCCGCGATCTGCCAGCCGAAGCGCGAAGGCGCCGCCCCGCGCAAGGAACGTCCGGGCCTGCGCGAGCAGAGCATGGCCGGCACCGGCCGCCACTTCCACATCCTGGCCGACGACACCCACTACGCGATCCGCGTGAACCGCAGCCCGGTCACCCGCGATCCGCTGGTCGCCGCCCTGTTCGGCCCGGCGCCCGGCCAGGTCGCGAAGTAAGTCTGCATTCGGCACGACCGAATCTGCCCTGAACCCGACCGCGGCCGCGAAGGCGACCGTGGCGCGGGGAAAACGGCACGATGCACGCCACCGCCTTCCCGGCGGTGGCTTTTTTTTTACGGCCCACTTTCCGATTGAAACTCCGATAACAGCTCCCATATCTGGCGGGAAGCGGCAGCCGGCCGCTGTGCCAAGCTCAGGAGATTCCATGTTACCAAGTGCCGATTCGCTGGAAGGAAAGCCCGTTCCCCAGGTCACGTTCAAGGCGCGGCCCGACGACCAGTGGCGCGACATCTCGACCGACGAGTTGTTCAAGGGCAAGACGGTGGTCGTGTTCGCCCTGCCGGGCGCCTATACGCCGACCTGTTCGTCGGCCCACCTGCCGCGCTACAACGAACTGGCGCCGGTGCTGCGCGAAAACGGCGTCGACGACATCGTCTGCATCACCGTCAACGATCCTTTCGTCGTCAACGAATGGCAGCGCAGCCAGGAGGCGGACAACATCACCATGATTCCGGACGGCAACGGCGATTTCAGCGAAGGCATGGGCCTGCTGGTGGACAAGCGCGAGCTCGGCTTTGGCAAGCGCTCCTGGCGCTATTCGATGCTGGTGAAGGACGGCATCATCGACAAGATCTTCATCGAGCCGGACAAGGAGGGCGATCCGTTCGAGGTGTCGGATGCCGACACCATGCTGCGCCATATTAATCCCGAGGCCAGGCCCAGCGAGCCGGTGGTGATGTTCTCCAAGCCCGGCTGCCCCTTCTGCGCGCGCGCCAAGGCCGTGCTGAAGGCGCGCGGCGTCGCCTTCACCGACATCCCGCAGGACCAGAAGATCACCACCAGCGTGCTGCGCGCGGTGTCGGGCGAGATGACCTGGCCCCAGGTGTTCGTGGGCGGCACGCGGATCGGCGGCGCGGATGCCGTCGAGGCGCATTTTGGGCGGTCCGACGGCGCTCCGGCGGCCGGCGCCCCGGCGGCCGCGTGATGGACACTGGCGCCGCCATTGCCTGTGCCGCCATCGCGGGCGGACTGCTGCTGGCATGGGGCCTGCCGCGCTGGCGCCTGCGACGGGCGCTGGCGCGTCCGCTGGCGCCCGCCCAGCTGGCGGTCATCGAGCGCAACGTGGCCCAGTACCGCGGCATGCCGGCGCCGCTGCGCGAACAGCTGCAGCGCCTGGTCAAGCGCTTCCTGCACGAAAAGACCTTTGTCGGCTGCGCCGGGCTCGAGGTGACGGATGCGATGCGGGTGACGATCGCGGCCCAGGCCTGCCTGCTGCTGCTGAACCGCGCAACCGGAGTCTATCCCGGCCTGCACGCGGTGCTGGTCTACCCGGGCGCCTTCCTGGTGCCGCGCAAGCAGGTCGACCCGGGCGGCGTGGTCACCGAGACGCGCCAGGACCTGCTCGGCGAATCCTGGGGCGACGGGCGCGTGATCCTGTCCTGGGACCACGTCAAGCGCGCCGGCCATGCGCCGGAGGGCGCCCAGAACGTGGTGCTGCACGAGTTCGCGCACCAGCTCGACAGCGAATCGGGCAGCACCAACGGCGCGCCCATCCTCGGCAGCACGGAAAGCTATCGGCGCTGGTCGGCGACGCTGTCGCGCGACTTCGAACTGCTGCGCCGCGATACGTCCTGGGGCTACCGCGACGTGCTCGATCCCTACGGCGCCAGCAGCCCGGCCGAGTTCTTCGCGGTCGCCACCGAAAGCTTCTTCGAGCAGCCGCATGCGTTGGCGGCGCGCCATCCGGAACTGTATGCGGAGTTCGAGCGCTATTTCCGCGTCGATCCGCGCGACTGGTTCCCGCAGCCGCAGTGGGAGGAACCGGAGCCGCACGGCGTGGTCTACGGCCAGTGGCAATAGAGCGCGCTCCTGGCTGGGCGGTACTGAGCTGCGTGCGTTTGCGTACAGAGGCGCCGCCGCCTGGCGCGCATGCTCTGCCGTACTGACGAATCCAGGAGGGTTGCACATGTCCATGATCATTGCAGGGCACTTCCAGCTTCAGGAGGACGTCGAGCGGGCGCGCCGTGCGCTGCTCGACGCCGGTTTCGCTGGCGAACGCATCAGCGGCTTCTACCTGAGCCAGCCCGGCCAGCACGACCAGACCCCGATCGGCGGCGACCACATGGAGTCGCCGGGCGCCAGGGAAACGCCGGAAGGCGTGGCGAAGGGGGCGGGCGCGGGCGCCGCGGTCGGCATGGTGGCGGGTGCGGCGACCTCGCCGATCACGGGGCCGCTGGGGCCGGTGGTCGGCGGCCTGGTCGGCGCCCACGTCGGCTCGTTGTTCAGTTTTTCCAAGATGAAGGAAGCCGGCGAGCGGGAAGAGGGCGGCGGCGCGCCGCTCGAGAACCGCCATGCCGGCATGCTGATCGCGGTGGCGTTCGACGACCCCGGCCTGGAGGCGCAGGCGGTGGATATGCTGCGCCGCCTCGGTGCCACCCAGATCGAGCGTGCCCGCGGCAATATCGTCGACGGCGACTGGGCCGACTTCGATCCGGGCAGCGCTCCCGATATTATCCACTGAAGCTGCAAGCTGGCGGAGCAGTAACATCCTTGAGCTTTGTCAAGGTTGGGCTGCTTGGCGCTCCTAGACTCGGTACTTCGCGCCGCGCACTCTGCGCGGCTTTACCGACGACAGGACGACAATCATGCACGATGAAAAAGCAACTTCAAGAGTAGCCCTGGTGACGGGCGGAATGGGTGGACTGGGCGCGGCCATCTGCCGGCGCCTGCGCGATGAAGGTTTCCGCGTGGCGACGACGTATTCGCCCGCCAATCCCACGCCGGAGGCCTGGCTGTCGGCCCAGCGCGACGACGGCTACTACTTTCAGGCCTACAAGGTCGACGTCGCCGATTACGGCGACTGCGAGTGGATGATGCAGAAGCTGCTGGCCGAGATGGGCCGGCTGGACGTCCTCGTCAACAACGCCGGCATCACGCGCGACCGCAGCCTGCGCAAGATGGGCGTGGCCGACTGGCAGGTCGTGCTGTCCGCCAACCTCGACAGCGTATTCAACCTGAGCAAGCAGGCGATCGAGCCGATGATGGCGCGGCGCTGGGGCCGCATCGTGAACATCTCGTCGGTCAACGGCCAGCAGGGCGCCTTCGGCCAGGTCAACTACGCCGCCGCCAAGGCCGGCATGCACGGCTTCACCAAGGCGCTGGCGCTGGAGATGGCGCGCCACGGCGTTACTGTCAACACGGTTTCGCCGGGCTACCTGCGCACCCGGATGGTCGAAGCGGTGCCGCAGGACGTCCTGAACGACAAGATCCTGCCGCAGATTCCGATGGGCCGCCTGGGCGAGCCGGACGAGGTGGCGGGCCTGGTGGCCTATCTGGTGTCCGAGGCCGCCGGCTTCATGACGGGCGCCAATCTAGCCATCAACGGCGGCCAGCACATGTACTAGAGCGCTGACAAACCTCATGGCGGCGTTGCACCGTCTCGCCGTACTTGCGTACTGTCTTCGTGGTCCGCCACCGCGGCGGTGCGTCGGGCGGCCGCATCCCTTGCCCTGAGGCTCGTCAGACGTACATGGACGCCCCCTGTTTGCCAAGCACTCAATTCGTGACAGCGTGAAGGTAAAGATTGCACCCGTACATTCGGACTTTGTATGCGACGATTTGCCGCGGTCCCTGATG
>NZ_JBKFGF010000061.1:0-41396 GCF_051233485.1 Massilia sp. LXY-6 | reverse complement strand
TCCCATCAGGGACCGCGGCAAATCGTCGCATACAAAGTCCGAATGTACGGGTGCAATCTTTACCTTCACGCTGTCACGAATTGAGTGCTTGGCAAACAGGGGGCGTCCATGTACGCCTAACAAAACCCTTATGGCGGCGTTGCATCGTCTCGCCGTACTGAAGTACTGTCTTCGCCGATGCGCCTTGCCCTAAGGGTTTGTTAGGCGCTCTCGATTGCCTATTTTTTCGGCATCAGCCACTTCAAGGCGACGCGGGTATTCAGTTTGAAGGTGTAGTCGATCTTCGCCATCTGCTCTTCCAGTGCCTCGGCCAGCACGCTCGATGGGCTCGGCGGCGCCAGGTGCAGGTGGGCATCGGCCTCGCCATACTCGCGCTTGATCTCCATGCCGGCCTTTTTGGCGATGTGCATCATGGTGCGGTTCGACGACAGGCATTGCATGTACAGCGTATCGACGTCCGAATTGCGGCAGTGGATCGCGGCGCGCTCGAACAGCCGGGTGCCGACGCCCTGCCCGCGCGCCGATTTCGACACCGACACGCCGAACTCGGCCACTTTTTCCTTGTCGGTGTAGTGAATGCTGTCCGGATGCGCCTCGCGCGACGTCAAGGCCAGGTGGCCGACGCCGACCAGCTGGAACAGGCGGTTGTAGACGCCGAACACGATGTCCTGCGCGAAATCGAGCTTGCCGACGTAATTGACGACCTGCTCGTCCGGCAGCACGCTGCCGAAGCGCAGCAGGCGGTCATTGCTGTCGAGCGCCATGAAATGCCGCAGCACGCGCCGGCGGTCACGCTCGCTCAAGGCCTTGACTAGCACCGGCTGGCGGCCGTGTTTGCCGATCAGGTTGTTCAGCCAGCGGCGGAGGGGATTGTCCTGCATGGGGGATTGCTTGTTTTGTGCACTGCACCAATCCCATCATTGTAGCGGATTGCGCAGATGAGCTGCGCTCAATCCCGCACGTCGTTCAGGGCCGCCTTCACCGCGCTGACCCGCGCCGCGTGAATCGCCTCCGGAATCTTCTCCTTGTTCTCGGCATAACGCCCCGCGATTTCGCCCGCGTTCACCCCGCGCGCCGCCGCCAGCGCGCGCAGCAGATAGGGTCCTTGCGGGTAGTCCCGATAACGCATCTCGTGGGTTTCATGCCCGCGCCCGCGCGCATCGCACTCGGACGCCAGCAGCATCTGGGCGAAGCGCTCCGGCTTGCGGAAGGCGTCGCAGCGTTCGAACAGGGTGACGATGGTGTTCGGGCGCAGCTCCAGCGCGCGGCTGACATTGCCGTGCTCGCGCGCCGTCATGACGGCCAGGTCGCGGCAATCGGTCGGCACGCGCAGGCGTTTCGAGAGCGCCGTAATCAGGGGCGGCCCCATGCCTTCGTGGCCATGGTGCTTGGGCCAGGTGTCAACGGGCGTCGCACCTTTGCCCAGGTCGTGCATCAGGGCGGCGAAACGCACCGGCAGCTCCAGGCGCTGCTGCGCGGCGTAGTCGATCACCAGCATCATGTGGACGCCGGTATCGACTTCCGGATGGTGCAGCGGCGGCTGCGGCACGCCCCACAGCACGTCGAGTTCCGGCAGGATGCGCGCCAGGGCGCCGCAGTCGCGCAGCACGTCGAACATGCGCGAGGGCTTCTGCTCCATCAGCCCGCGCGACAATTCCTGCCAGACGCGCTCGGGCACCAGGGCGTCGACCTCGCCCTCCTCGACCATGGTGCGCATCAGGACATTCGTGGACTCTGCCACGCGGAATTCCGGGAAACGCGCGGCAAAGCGGGCCAGGCGCAGGATCCGCACCGGGTCTTCGGCGAAGGCATCGGACACATGGCGGAAGATGCGGTGTTCCAGGTCTTGCCGGCCGCCGTAGGGATCGACGATGCTGCCATCCTCGGCGCGCGCCATCGCATTGATGGTCAGATCGCGCCGGATCAAATCGTCTTCGAGCTTGACGTCGGGCGAGGTATGGAACACGAAGCCGTGGTAGCCCGGTGCGGTCTTGCGCTCGGTACGCGCGAGCGCGTATTCCTCTTGCGTCTCGGGGTGCAGGAAGACCGGGAAATCCTTGCCGACCGGGCGGAAGCCCTGCGCCACCATCTGTTCCGGGGTGGCGCCGACCACGACCCAGTCGTGGTCCTGGACAGGCAGCCCCAGCAGTTCATCGCGCACGGCGCCGCCGACGACGTAGGCCCGCATCGCCATCAATCCGGGAGTTCGTCTTCGTGGGCGGCGGCGATCTCGGTCTCCGCCATCGCTTCCTCGACCCAGCGCGCCACGGCCGGATGCGCCAGCATGCGGTCGCAATAGGCCTGCAGCGCCGGCGCCAGCGCCACGCCGTAAGTCCTGAAGCGCATCACCACCGGCGCGTAGAAGGCGTCGGCAATCGAAAAATCGCCGAACAGGAAGCGGTGGTGGCCGAAGCGCGACAGGCACTCTTCCCAGATCTCGCAGATGCGGCCGATGTCGGCCTGGGTGCCCGGCGTGCGGCCGCGGCCAGGCAGGCGCGCCTTGATGTTCATCGACATCGACGTGCGCAGGTCGGTGAAGCCGGAATGCATCTCGCACACGCTTGACCTCGCCATCGCGCGCGCCGCCACGTCCTGCGGCCACAGGTGTTTTTCGGGGAACTGTTCGGCCAGGTATTCGCAGATGGCGAGACTGTCCCAGACCGTCATCTCGCCGGCCAGCAGCACCGGCACCCGGCCGGCGTGCGAAAAGCGCGCGATGTTGGCGGAGGTGTCCGGCTGGTCGAGCAGGACGCGGACCTCGGTGAACGGGATCCCGGCCGCCACCGCCGCCACCCACGGGCGCATCGACCACGACGAATAATTCTTGTTGCCGATGACGAGGGTCAGGCCGGCCTGGCGCGCCTGGTCGAGGGTCTGCGAAAGCGTCGGGTCGAGTTCGATTGTCTGCATGGTCTCTTTCTATTTCGGATGGGGGTGTTCCGCATGAGCATGCCGCGCCCGGGAGCGCAGCTCGTCGAGTTGCCCGGTCGGCCCCAGGTAAGCGGGCGCGACGGACTCGAGCGCCGTGAGCTTGATGTCGAGCGCTTCCGCTGTCAAGACCCGATCGGACGGCTTGACAACATTATCGACCTTCATGGAATCCAGGTTGTCGCGCGTGATCAGCGGCGTGCCCGGCAGCATTTCGAAGAACATCGCCTGCAGCCGCGCCAGCGCGTCGGGCAGCGCGAGCACCGGCCGCGGATGGCCCGAATAGCGCCCCGCCAGCCGCACCAGGTCGGCCAGCGTGTAGATGCCGGGGCCGCCCAGTTCGTAGGTCCGGTTGCGGCTGTCCGGCGCGAACAGCGCGCGCACGTAAGCGTCGGCGACGTCACCCACGTACACCGGCTGGAAGCGCGCGTGGGCGCCGGCCAGCGGCACCACGGGCAGGTGGCGCTGCAGGCGCGCGAACATGTTCAGAAAATTGTCGCCCGGCCCGAACACCACCGAGGGGCGGAAGATCGTGGGCGCGACCGTCGCTTCGCTGGCGGCGGCCAGTTCGCCGTCGGCCCTCGATCGCTGGTACATCGAGGGGCCGTCGCGGGCCGCGCCCAGCGCGCTCATGTGCAGGTAGCGCGGCACGCCCGCGGCCGCGCAGGCGGCGGCGATGCGGCGCGGCAGCTCGACGTGGACGTGGCGGAATTCCGGCCCGTAGGGCGTGCCGCGGCGCGAATGCAGGATGCCGACCAGGTTGATGACGGCATCCTTGCCGGCCACCAGGCGGCGCAGGGTAGCGTCGTCGTGGATGTCGGCCTCGACAATGTCGACGCCCAGCGGCATCAGATGCATCGCATGCGCTTCGTGCCGGGTCGGCGCGACGATGGTCACGTCGCGCTCGGCCAGCTTGGCGGCCAGGTGGCTGCCGATGAATCCTGTTCCTCCGAACAACACTACCGACAGCTGGCGCATGCTGGACTCCTCAGGGGCAGGCCAATTCAGGGCAGGCTCATCGCGCTGCCGCGCGGCGCGATCGTTCCCAGCCGGGCCTTGAGCGACTGGGGACGTTTCTCGAACAGTGCGGCGTAATTCGTTGCATTCGACATCACGTTGCGCACGTAGTTGCGGGTTTCCTCGAACGGAATCGTTTCGACGAAGACCGCCCCTTCCATCGGCGCGCTCAAGAGGCCGCGCCAGGTGCGGGTGCGGCCCGGGCCGGCGTTGTAGGAAGCGGTGGCCAATACCTGCGAGCCTTCGGCATTGTTCAGCACCATGTTCAAGTAATTGGTGCCGAGCAGGATATTCGTGCGGATATCGCTCAGCATGCCGTGGCCGTAATCGCTCATGCCGATCTTTTCCGCGACCCACTTGCCGGTCGACGGCATTACCTGCATCAGGCCGGACGCGCCGACCCCGGACTGGGCATCGGAAATGAAGCGCGATTCCTGGCGGATCAGGCCGTAGACCCAGGCCTGGTCCAGGCCCAGGCCCTGCGCGGTCGGGTGCAGGATATCGTTGTGCGGGGCCGGGAAGCGCTGGGTGTAGTCGAATTCGGTGCGGGTGCGCTCCGAGGTGTTCACCATGCGGTCCAGGATCTCGTTCTGGCGCGCGTACTCGGCCGCGACCAGCAGCTGGCGGTCGGAAAAGTCGCGCAGCGCCCAGTTCCATTCGCGCGTGCCCTCGAAGCGCAGGCGCAGGGTAAAGAATTTCAGGGCACGCTTGAAGCCGGGATTGGCGGCCATCTGCGCCAGCTCGGGCGCGGTGGGCGCGGTCGGCACCGCGGCACTCGGCGGGATCGTGATCTGCTGGCCGATTTCCTCCAGCGCGAGTTGACCGTAGAAATTGCTCTGGTCGGCGATGCGGCGGAACAGGGCTTGCGCATCCTCGCGCTTGCCCTGCGCCAGGTAGGCGCGGCCCAGCCAGTAGGTCCAGGCCGGCAAGGCGCGCTGGTCGGCCGGCATGGCGTCGATGGTCGCGCGCACCATTTTCCAGTCGCCGCGGCGCAACGCGATCCGGGTCTTCCACTCGGACTGGGTTTCGGACAAGGGGGCGCCGGCGGCGCGCTGCCAATCGTCATAGGCTTCCGGCGCCAGCACCAGCGAGGCGGCCAGGGCAATGTTCGACCAGCCGATCGCCTTTTCCTCGGCGGACAGCTTGGGCGCATTCTTGTTCAGGGCCACGGTGGCCAGCTTCAGGCTGGTGCGCGCCATGCGCCCGATGGCGACCAGGTAGATCTCGTGCTCGACGCGCGAGCTGCCGATGCCGCGCGCCATCGCCAGCGCCGGGACATCGACCGCTTGCGCGGCGCGGGTGTCGGAAGCGCCCAGCAGGATGGCCGTGCGGCGCGAGGGACCGGTGGCGTGCATCTCGCCGGCCAGGCGCAGCTGGGCCAGCAGGTCTTCCTTGCTGAACTGGCCGGACTGGGCCAGCTGGGCGACCAGGGCGGCGCAGGCTTCGCCGTACATCGGCGGATTGTCCAGCAGCGCGCGCGCCTCGGGGGCCACGTTCTGCCCTTTCACGGCGCGCGACAACAGGCCATAGCACTTGACCTGGTAGTCGTCGTTCTTCACGAACAGCGGCAGTTCGCGGTCGAAATTGACCCAGTCGCGCTTGCGCCCCAGCTCGAGCAACCAGTCGTTGCGCAGGCGGTCGGCGATGGCGCTGCCCTCGTAACGCTTCAGGAAATCCAGGATTTCCTCGTTGGGCGCGTCCTTCAGGCGCGGTTTGAGCCGATAATAGTCGACATACGAGGGAATTGCGTAGTTGGGCAGGCGCGCGGCCAGCTCGGCCGCCTTGCCGGCATCGTTCTGGCGCGCGGCTTCGCGCAACTGCAGGAACAGCGCATCCTGCTCGCGAGCAAGGTCGGTGGCGGCTTGCGGCAACGCTGCAGCAGGCGCAGCGGGTGCGGCAGGTGCAGCGGGTGCCGCCGCGGACGGCGCCGTTTGGGCGGAAGCCGGCGAGAACGCCAGCAAGATAGAGGCAGCAATACTTGCGCCGGCTAACAATTTCAACAGAAACATCAAACCAACCTTAATGTACGCTTCATTTCATCCATGACCGGCGAATCAAGAATACCACGCCCCTTCTCGGGCCTGCCAGACAATACCTCAAGCGTGACGGGCGACGGCCAGGCGGCCAAGGCGGCGCTGCGAAAGGCGCTCAGGACCGCCCGCGGGACGCTCGACCCGGCCGTCAAGGTCCAGTGGGATGCGCATATCGGCGCCCAGGTGGTCGCCTGGTGGCGGCTGCGCCAGATGGACACCGTCGGCGTCTACTGGCCGCTGGCCGGCGAGCCCGACCTGCGCGCGGCCTATGCGGAACTGGCGCTGGCCGGGGTGCGCCTGGCGCTGCCGGTGGTGATGGAGCGCAATGCCCCGCTCGCGTTCACGGAGTGGAAGCTGGACGAGCCGATGCTGGCCGACGAGATGGGGGTGGCGGTACCGGCCACGCTGCGTTTCGTCGAGCGCCCGACTGCCCTCCTGATCCCCTGCCTGGGTTTCAATGCCGAGGGTTACCGGCTGGGTTATGGCGGCGGCTACTACGATCGCACCCTGGAACTGACGCCGCGTCCGCTGACCCTGGGCATTGCCTACAGCAACCAGGAGGCGCAGTTCGGGCATGCGCCGCACGACGTGCCGCTGGATGTGATCGTGACGGAGCGCAGCCAGGTCAGATAAGCGATTTATGATTCGCAATCACAAATAAAAAAGCCCGCGGCCACTGGCGCGCGGGCTTTTTGCCATCGACGGTCGTCAGGCCGCCGGCGATCCGTGCAGGCGCTGCCAGATGGCGGTGGTGGCCGCCGCCTGGTTCATGCTGTAGAAGTGCAGGCCGGGTGCCCCGCCCGCGAGCAGGCGTTCGCACAGCTGACTGACCACGTCCAGGCCGAACGCCTTGATCGAGGCGCTGTCGTCGCCGAAGCTGGCCAGTTTCAGGCGGATCCAGCGCGGAATCTCGGCGCCGCACATGTCCGAGAAGCGCATCAGCTGCGTGTAGTTCGTGATCGGCATGATGCCGGCCACGATCGGCACGTCCACGCCGAGCTTGCGCGCATTGTCGACGAACTGGAAATACGCGTCCGGATTGTAGAAATACTGGGTGATGGCCGCGTTGGCGCCGGCCTGCACCTTGCGCGCGAAGTTCTGCAGGTCGTCCTGCGGCGACTTCGCTTGCGGATGCATTTCCGGATAGGCGGCCACTTCGATATGGAACCAGTCGCCGGTCTGGGTACGGATGAACTCGACCAGGTCGCTGGCATAGCGCAGTTCGCCGGCGCCGCCATAACCGCTCGGCAAATCGCCGCGCAGGGCCACCAGGCGCCGGATGCCATGCGACTGGAACTCGCGCAGGATCGCGCGAATCGACTCGCGGGTGCCGCCGACGCAGGACAGGTGGGGCGCGGCCGCATGGCCTTCGGACTGGATCTCGAGCACGGTGTCGAGCGTGCCCTGCTGGGTGCTGCCGCCGGCGCCGAAGGTCACCGAAAAGTATTTCGGCTGCAGCTGTGCCAGCTTCTGGCGCGCTACGCGCAATTTTTCCGCACCCTCGGGGGTCTTGGGCGGGAAAAACTCGATGCTGATATTAGGGGTTTCCATCTTTATTCAGGAGTAAGGTAGAAAGCGCCCACGAAATCACGCTGTACAGGATGGCCGCCAGGAAGGCCGACCAGAATCCCGCCACATGGAAGCCCTCGACCAGGTGCGCCACCAGCCAGAACAGCAGCGCGTTGATCACCAGGATGAACAGGCCGAGCGACACCAGGGTCACCGGCAGGGTCAGGACGACCAGCACGGGACGGATGACGGTGTTGACCAGGCCCAGTACCAGCGCGGCCACGAGGGCGGCACCGAGGTTGGTGACGGTCACGGAGTGCATCAGGTAGGGCAGCGCCATCAGGGCCGCGGCATTGATCAACCAGGTCAGGAGCAAGCGCATGTCGTGTCTTTCGTGAGGGCGTAGGCATCCGCGACGCCACCCGATTGGATGGCGCCGTGTCACCGAAAAGATTACCAGTTACTGATTAGTAACGGTAATGTGCGGGCTTGTACGGACCTTCCTTGGTCACCGAAATATAGGCAGCCTGCTCGTCGGTCAGCGTGGTCAGCTGGGCGTTCAGCTTCTTCAGCTGCAGGCGGGCGACCTTCTCGTCCAGGTGCTTCGGCAGCGTGTACACGCCGACCGGGTACTTGTCCGAGTTCACGAACAGCTCGATCTGCGCGATGGTCTGGTTCGCGAACGAGGAGCTCATCACGTACGACGGGTGGCCGGTGCCGCAGCCCAGGTTCACCAGACGGCCTTCGGCCAGCAGGATGATGCGCTTGCCATCCGGGAAGATCACGTGGTCGACCTGCGGCTTGATGTTTTCCCACTCATACTTCTTGAGTGCCGCGACTTCGATTTCGTTGTCGAAGTGGCCGATGTTGCAGACGATCGCCTGGTCCTTCATGCGCAGCATGTGCTGCTCGGTGATGACGTGGTAGTTGCCGGTGCAGGTGACGAAGATGTCGCCGTGTTCGGCGGCGTAGTCCATGGTCACGACGCGATAGCCTTCCATCGCGGCCTGCAGCGCGCAGATCGGGTCGATCTCGGTCACCCAGACCTGGGCCGACAGCGCGCGCATGGCCTGGGCCGAACCCTTGCCCACGTCGCCATAGCCGGCGATGACGGCGACCTTACCGGCAATCATGACGTCGGTAGCGCGCTTGATGCCGTCCACCAGTGATTCGCGGCAGCCGTACAGGTTGTCGAACTTCGACTTGGTGACGGAGTCGTTGACGTTAATCGCCGGAAAAGCCAGCTTGCCTTCCTGGTGCATCTGGTACAGGCGGTGCACGCCGGTGGTGGTTTCTTCGGTCACGCCCTTGATTTCCGGCAGGCGCTTCGAGTACCACTGCGGATCGGTGGCCAGACGGCCCTTGATCGCGTTGAACAGGCAGATCTCTTCTTCCGAACCCGGCTTGTCCAGCACCGAGATGTCCTTTTCTGCGCGCACGCCCAGGTGCAGCAGCAGGGTGGCGTCGCCGCCATCGTCCAGGATCATGTTGGCGTGCTTGTCACCCGGCCATTCGAAGATGCGGTGGGTGTATTCCCAGTACTCGTCCAGGGTTTCGCCCTTGATGGCGAACACCGGGGTGCCGACCGACGCGATGGCGGCGGCGGCGTGGTCCTGGGTCGAGTAGATGTTGCACGAGGCCCAGCGCACTTGCGCGCCGAGGGCTTCCAGCGTGCGGATCAGCACGGCGGTCTGGATGGTCATGTGCAGCGAACCGGCGATGCGCGCGCCCTTCAGCGGCTGGCTGGCGGCGTATTCCTCGCGGATGGCCATCAGGCCCGGCATTTCGGTTTCGGCAATGCGGATTTCCTTCTCGCCCCACGAGGCGAGGCCGATGTCGGCAACGAGGTAATCCTGGGTGGTGTCTTTGAGTACGGCGCTCATCACGCCCTCCTTTCAAGTTAAGAAAAAAGTAACGTGAGCGCGGTGTTGATGATCCGAGCCTGGCGAAAGGAGAATCTTTCGTCGCAACGCTCCTCGGAATTCGTTAGTTTAGCACGGCTGGAACAAACGTGGCCCCCGCCTTCGCGGGGGCCACGTAAGGAAAGTTCGCGGGACGACCTGAGAAAACATCGTCGTCCCCGCGGAGGCGGGGACCCAGGTCGGGCGTGACTTACGCCAGACCGGCGGCGGCGCGCAGCAGCGCGGCCTTGTCGGTGCGTTCCCAGCTGAACTCGGGCTCTTCGCGGCCAAAGTGGCCGTAGGCCGCCGATTTCTGGTAGATCGGGCGCAGCAGGTCCAGCATCTGCACGATGCCTTTCGGGCGCAGGTCGAAGTGTTCCATCACCAGCTCGGCGATCTTCTCGTCGGAGATCACGCCGGTGCCTTCGGTGTAGACGGTGATGTTGATCGGCTTGGCCACGCCGATCGCGTAACTGACCTGCACCTGGCACTGGCGCGCCAGGCCGGCGGCAACCACGTTCTTGGCCACGTAGCGGGCCGCGTAGGCAGCCGAGCGGTCGACCTTGGACGGATCCTTGCCCGAGAACGCGCCACCGCCGTGCGGTGCGGCGCCGCCGTAGGTGTCGACGATGATCTTGCGGCCGGTCAGGCCGCAGTCGCCCTGCGGACCGCCGATGACGAAGCGGCCGGTCGGGTTGACCAGGTAGCGGGTGTCCTGTAGCCATTCGCGCGGCAGCACCGGCTTGATGATCTCCTCGATGACGGCTTCCTCGATCTGGCTGTGGCTGACTTCCGGCGCATGCTGGGTCGACAGCACGACGGTGTTGACCGACACCGGGCGGCCGTTCACATAGCGCAGCGTGACCTGGGACTTGGCGTCCGGGCGCAGCCACGGCAGGCGGCCGTCCTTGCGCAGCTGCGACTGGCGTTCGACCAGGCGGTGCGCGTAGTAGATCGCGGCCGGCATCAGTTCCGGCGTTTCGTCGCAGGCGTAGCCGAACATCAGGCCTTGGTCGCCGGCGCCCTGGTCGAGATCCAGGCCGGCGCCTTCGTCGACGCCCTGGGCGATGTCCGGCGACTGCTTGTCATAGCAGACCATGACCGCGCAACCCTTGTAGTCGATGCCGAAGTCGGTATTGTCGTAACCGATGCGCTTGATGGTATTGCGCGCAACTTGAATATAATCGACGTTTGCGTGCGTCGTGATCTCCCCGGCCAGCACCACCAGACCCGTGTTGCAAAGGGTTTCGGCCGCCACGCGCGCATGCGGGTCCTGCTCGAGGATGGCGTCGAGGATGGCGTCGGAAATCTGGTCGGCGACTTTGTCCGGATGGCCTTCCGAGACGGACTCGGAAGTGAAGAGGTAGTCATTGGAAGACATTAAGGCTCCTGATACTGTTGAGATGAATGCCGCAGTACCAAGGCCCTGCGACGCTTTAGCGATATTTATATTCCGCTTCGCAAGTTGTCATTAACTCCGCGGATCCTGCTCAAAGTGGTATTTTACGCTCCTTAAAAAATTTTGGTGAAGCAAGCCGCATCACCTCTACCCTGAATCAATAAATGCTCGTCTTCCTGTTCCGTTTTCTGTCCTTGTTCCCGCTTCCCGTGCTACATGCGCTGGGCGCGGCGCTCGGCTGGCTGGTCTATCTGGCTTCCCCTTCCTACCGCCGGCGCTTGCGCAGCAATCTCGAACTGGCCGGCTACGGCGCCCATCTGCGCAGCGCCATCGCCGAGTCCGGCAAAGCCATCGTCGAACTGCCGTTTGTCTGGTGCGCGCAACAGCAGCGCGTCACCCGCCACGTCACGATGGAGGACTGGGAGCTGGTCCAGCGCCAGCTCGACAGCGGCCGCGGGATCGTGTTCCTGACACCGCACCTGGGCTGCTTCGAACTGACCGCCCAGCAGGTGTCGCTGCGCCAGGAACTGACCGTGATGTACCGCCCGCCGCGCAAGAGCGCGTTGAAGCCCCTGGTCGAGGGCGCGAGAGCCCGCCAGAACATGCACCTGGCCCCGGCCAACCTGTCGGGCGTGCGCATGCTGGTCAAGGCGCTCCGGGGCGGGCAACCGGTCGGCGTGCTGCCGGACCAGGTGCCGCAGGAAGGCGAAGGCGTGTGGGCGCCGTTTTTCGGCCGCCCGGCCTACACCATGACGCTGCCGGCCAAGCTGGCCCAGCTGGGCAAGGCCGACATCCTGCTGACCTATGCCGAGCGCCTGCCGCACGGGCGCGGCTACGTGATCCGCTTCGTACCCTTCGAGGGCGAGCTGTCCGGCACCCCGGCCGAGCAGGCCGGCGCCATCAACCGCGCGATGGAACAGCTGATCGCGCGCTGCCCGTCCCAGTATTTCTGGAGTTATAACCGCTACAAGCGTCCGCAGGGCGTGGCGGCCCCGGAAGCCGAGGCGCTCGCATGAGGGCCCTGATTGCCTTGCTGTGGCTGCTGCATTGGTTGCCGCTGCCGATCCTGGGACGCATCGGCAACGCCGTGGGCAGCCTGATGTATTACGCGATCCCGAAACGCCGCAAGATCGCCCTGACCAACCTGCGCCTGTGCATGCCCGAGCTGAGCGAAGCGGAACGCGAGGACATCGCGAAGCGCCACTTCCAGGGCTATTCACGCAGCATCCTGGAACGCTCGCTGATCTGGTGGGCGCCGATCCCGCGCCTGCGCCGCCTGATCCATATCGAGCCGGCGGTGCCCCAGGCCGAGATGGAAAGCGGCCCGACCATCCTGCTCTGCCCGCATTTCGTGTGCCTCGACGTGGCTGGCGTGGCGGCACGCGTGATCCCGGTGTCGACGATCTATTCGCCGCAAAAGAACGAGGCCTTCGACCGCCTGCTGCGCTACGGCCGCGAGCGCTTCGGCCCGGTGCGCCTGTTCACCCGCGAAGACGGCATCAAGCCGATCCTGCGCGCGCTGCGCGACGGCCTACCCTACTTCATGCTGCCGGACATGGACTTCGGCGAGAAGGACGCTACCTTCGTGCCTTTCTTCGGCATCCCGGCGGCGACGCTCACCGCCCTGCCGCGCCTGGCTGCCGCGACCAAGGCGAAGGTGATTCCGGTGATCGCGACCTTCCTGCCCAACTACCAGGGTTACCGGGTGGTGTTCTATCCGTCATGGGAAAACTATCCGGGCGACGACATGATCGCCGCCACGCGCCGCATGAACGAATTCATCGAGGAACGGGTGCGCGAGAATCCGGCCGAGTACTTCTGGACGCACAAGCGTTTTAAAACCCGGCCCGACGGCGAACCCTCGCTCTACCAGTAAGGATCAAGCAATGAAACTGAAATTCACCAAAATGCACGGCGCCGGCAACGACTTCATCGTCATCGACGCCGTCAACCAGCAGGTCGAACTCGGCCCCGAGCAGTGGCAGCGCCTGGCGGACCGCCGCTTCGGCATCGGCGCCGACCAGATCCTGATCGTCGAACGCCCCACCGAGGAAGGTTGCGATTTCCGCTACCGCATCTTCAACAACGACGGTGGCGAGGTCGAACAGTGTGGCAACGGCTCGCGCGCCTTCGTGCGCTTCGTCAGCGACAAGGGCCTGACGAATAAACGCAGCATCCGCGTGCAGACCATGGCCGGCATCATCACGCCGCGCCTGGAAGAGGACGGCAGCGTGACGGTCGACATGGGCGCGCCGGTACTGGAGCCGGCCCTGGTGCCATTCGACAGCAGTGGCCTGGCCGGCGTGGCGCAGGGCCGCGATACCCTGTGGCCGCTCACGGTACGTGCCCGCGGCGCGGAGCAGACCGTCCTGGTGTCGGTCGTCTCGATGGGCAATCCGCATGCCGTGCAGGTGGTCGAGGACGTCGACAACGCCCCGGTAGCGGAAACCGGCCCGCAGATCGAACACCACCCGCGCTTCCCGAAGCGGGTCAATGCCGGCTACCTGCAGGTGCTGGACCGCGGCCACGTGAAGCTGCGCGTGTTCGAACGCGGTGCCGGCGAAACCCTGGCCTGCGGCACCGGCGCCTGCGCGGCGGTCGTGGCCGGCATCCGGCGCGGCCTGCTGGACGCCAAGGTAGCGGTCGAGGCACGCGGCGGCCGCTTGAGCATTGCCTGGGCCGGCGAAGGCCAGCCGGTCTACCTGAGCGGCCCTGCCGAGACCGTGTTCGAAGGCGAAATCACGCTCTGATCCCCAACTCAGGCGGCTAGGTCGAGGTCGAGAGAAGGTGCATCCGGCCTGCCCGCCTCGGGCAACAGGGTACGCAGGCGGTACAGGCGCTGGCGATAATTGCCTTCCGGCCCACCGGGACCGCAGTCCATATTCTCGAACAGGCGCACGATGCGGTCGAGCAATTGACGCTCCTGCAGCGTTTCCACCGGTACCAGGCGGCGCCGGCTGCGCCCATAACTGGCGCGGATGTCGACCACCAGGCAATGGCCGCGGTCCGCACTCCCGAGGTCCAGCAGCAGCGCTTCGGCGCGGCTCAGGCCGAACGCCAGGGCCAGCTCGAGGCGTGCCGCCAGCAGCGGGTAGTCCGACAGGTCGCGCCCGGGCAGCAGCGTGTCCGGCCAGGCGCCGGGAACGCGCGGCGCAACCTTGCGCAGCATCGCCGCCGCCTTCGCGCAGCCCTGCGCGGCCGCCTTCTGCAGCCAGAACACGGCGCGCACATCGTTGTTCTCGTTCTCGCGGCGCGCGCGCCAGGCGGCATTGCCGCACTCCAGCTGGGCGTCGCGGTAACCCATCTCGGCGGCGCGCTCGAGGTATTTCTGGGCTTCGATCACGTTACGCTGGGAAAACTCCGGCTTCACATAGATACGCGACAGCGCATACCAGGCTTCGGCCAGCCCCTGCTCGCCGGCCTGCTGCAGCCAGCGCACCGCCTTCTTGAAATTGGCCGCGCCGCTGCTGCCCGGAATGCGGCGGCCGTCGATGCGCATGTGCGCGCACCATAATCCCAGGGCGAACTGGGCGTGACGGTCCTGCTCGGCGGCGGCCATTTCCCAGAACATGTGCAGTTCGTCCTGCGCGATGCCGTGGGCGTCGGCGCCCTCCTCCACCAGCCGGGCGCAGCGCGACAGCAGGGTCACCTCGTCCGGCGCGAGGCGCGCGCAGGCCCTGCCCTGCGCCACCTCGGAATGGGCCAGCGAACGCGCCATCGGCAGGGCGCGCGCGAGATAAGCCTGGTGATTGCCGGCCTCCCATTCGTGCTCCAGCAACGCGAACTGGGCCGGGGTGACGCCATTGTCGGCGGCGTGGCGCAACCAGCGCTGGCCGGCGCGGTCCGGCGCGCCGGGGCGCGGCGTTCCCAGGTCGGCGCGGTCCGTGGCGCCGGCGCCATGGTCTGTCGACACTCCGGAGGCCGGGAAGGCGCCCTGCGGGACGCCCGGGCGCGGCGGCATAGCCCCGTGCTCGCGCGCCAGCAGCCACTGCGCTTCGGGAAAGCCGCCGCGGCCGGCGTCCTCGAGCGCGCGCAGTGCCTTGGCGCGCTGGCCCGGCGCCACGCGTTCGCCGCCCAGTACCAGCTGCGCATAGACGAGGCCGGCCCGTGCCAGCCCGCCGTCGTAGGCGCGCTCGTACCAACAGGTCACGGACTGCGGGCTTTGCCGGGCGAGGTCGAGAGGGATATGGTTGCCGATCAGTTGCCATGCCTCGGCGCAACCTTGCTGGGCAGCACGGTCGAGCCAGTGCAGCGCGGTGGGCAGGCTCTTCGGCAGGCCGGTGCTGCCGAACAGATACAGCCGGCCGAGCTCCAGCTGGGACTCGGCCCGGCCGGCGCGCGCGCCACGGATGATTGCTAATTCTTCGCGGTTTGCCATCGCTTGTTGTCGACTTCGTGTCGGTAGGGGAGACACCGCCGCGGATGTACGCAGATGCGCGCATATCACGATGACACCATGATGGATGAGACCGCTAGAGCCCCAATTCCGTGCGGTTGTCGGATGGGGCAGAGTCTATAGCCGGCTCAGGGACGATTCGCCTGCGATTCCATGTGCATTTGAGGCTGCACAAACCTTTACTTGTCTTGCCGAGCTGCCACGATGACGCCGGGAAACTTAAACAATGCTTAAGGTTTCCGCGATGAACGAGCCAAGCCGTTTCGAAAATACAACAGCACGATTGGTTTTATTGGCTTTCCACCAAGTGGACCCGTCATAATTGACTAATCCGACAACCTTAACGCGTCGAGCATTTAAGGTTCAGACATCCGAGTATTCAGAAACAAGAACAAGTCTCAATGCTCCCTGGATTCCTGCGATTCACTTTATTAAGGATATAACTAGATGAAAAAATCCCTCTTGGCAGTCGCTCTGCTGGGCGCCTTCGCCGGTGTGGCTCAAGCGCAAACCGCCGTGCAGATCTACGGTAACATCGACGCCGGCATGATCAAGCGTACCGACCAGACCCTGGCTATCGGCAAGCGTGCTTCGAACACCCTGGGCTTCAAAGGCACCGAAGACCTGGGCAACGGCCTGAAAGCGCTGTTCCAGATCGAAATGCGTTACGAGCCGGATACCGGCACCGTCGAGAACAACGGCCGTCCGCTGTTCCAGGGCCAGAGCCGCGTCGGCCTGCAGGGTGATTTCGGTATGGTCCGCCTGGGCCGTGGCCTGACCCCGTTCCAGGAAGTCGTCGGTTCGTTCGAGCCGTGGCACGGCCTGGCAACGCCGGCCGGTTTCTACACGGACATCCAGATCGCCGGCTACAACTCGGCACCGCTGGACGTCAACACCGGCGGCGGCTCGCCGAACAACAACCGTATCTCGAATGCGATCTTCTACAACTCGCCGGTCGTGAGCGGTTTCCAGGTGAACGCATCCTGGGCCACCAAGGAAGCCACCGGCGGCACCCTGACCGGCGTCGGCACTGGCGCAACGTCGTACACCGGTACCAACCCGGAAGGCTCGGCCAACCCGTTCTCGGTGGCTGCCACCTACAACAACGGCCCGGCCGCCGCAATGCTGGCTTACGAGCGTAATGCCGTCGAAAGCAAGATCTGGTCGGTCGCCGGCTCGTTTGCAGTGACCCCGGAACTGAAGCTGATGGGTACCTACAGCCGCCAGAACCAGGAACACACCAACACCCAGCGTCCGACCATCAAGGGCGCAGTGCTGGGCGCAACCTACGCCGTGGGCCCGGGCAAGCTGCTGGCCGGCTTCGGTATCAAGCAACAGGAAGAGAACGTCCGCCTGCACGACCTGTACACCCGCCAGTACTCGCTGGGCTACGAGTACAGCCTGTCGAAGCGTACCTACCTGTACATCGACGCGTCGCGCAAGAAGAACATCTTCAGCCAGAGCACTGGCAACCTGGCTGGCACCCCGACCGTCAACCACTACGACGTCGGCGTGAACCACTCGTTCTAAGCTGTTAAGTTAAGCAGTAAGTCCGCAAGGGCGGGCCTGGGCAACCAGGTCCGCCCTTGCTGCATCTAGGCCTTGTGCGATTCGCGCAACGCTTACGCGGCTGAGCCGTATCAGCCGGCGCGAATTGCTGGGCATCCGATTGTGTCGACGCGGTCCGATTTGCCATGGGAGATGCGATGAAGAAGATTGTGCTGGGCGCGCTCGCCGGCGCCTGTTTTCCACCCCTCGTGCTGGCCCAGTCCAGCGTTCAGCTCTACGGTATCGCCGACGCCGGCCTGATGTGGCAGCGCGGCTCCTCCCCCAAGCTCATCAGCGGCGGGGCCGATGGCTCGCGCCTCGGCATCAAGGGCAGCGAGGACCTCGGCCGGGGCATGAAGGCCGTGTTCAACCTGGAAGCGCGGGTCGAGCTCGACACCGGCAGGCAGCAGCCGACCCTGGTCAACGAGAATCAGGGTTATTACCTGACGCGTGGCATGGGAGCCCTGCCGCCCAGCCTGCTCGCCGCCGTGCGCAGCGCCCTGCAGCCGCGCGGCGGCCCGGCCGTCAATCCGGAAAACGCCCTGTTCGACCGCACCTCGATGGTCGGCCTGGTTACCCCGGTAGGCGCGCTGCTGCTGGGACGCATGTACACGCCGGGCTACGAAGTGTTCGCGGCGGCCGACACCTTCGAGGTCGGCACCGGCGGCACCTGGGGCAGCGTGACCGGCGGCACCGCCGGCTTCCAGGCACTGGGCGCCGACATCCGCTCGCAGCGCGCCCTGCAGTACCGGGCCGTCCTGCCGTCCGGGCTCGGCGGTTCGGTCATGATCGCCGGCAAGGGCTCGGGCTATCTCGGCCTGTACGACAAGTTCTGGGGCGCGGCCCTGACCTACAAGGCCGGCTCCTGGGACGTCGGCGTCGGCCACAACCATGCTTATGATCCGAGCGGCGCACCCAGCCTGCGCACCACGACCGCCGGCGGTTCCTATGCCTGGAACGACTGGAAGTTCTTCGCCGGCTGGCACGACCAGCGCAACCGCCATTCGGCCCTGCTGCCCACCTATATCGCCGGCTGGGATGCCCAGCTCGCGCCGCTGGGCCCGGCGACCGCCGCCGCCCTGCGCGCGGTGTTCGTCAACAACATCAGCCTCAACAGCCAGCAGGATGCGGTCAGCGTCCAGGTCGGGCTGCAGTACCGGCTCGGCCCCGGCCGCATCCTGGCCTCCGTCGCGCACCAGAACGACCGCACGCCGTCCGACAGCGATGCCACCCTGTTCGCACTCGGCTACAACTATTTCCTGTCGAAGCGCACCGACATCTATGCCGTCGCCTCCTTCATCAGGAACCAGAACGAGGCCCAGTACAGTCCGGCAACGGCGGGCGCCCCGGGCGGCTTCACACCCGCGCCCGGCGTGGATGGGCGCGCCTTCCAGCTCGGGGTACGCCACCGTTTCTGAGGCCGGCGCCACGGCGGCGATCGGTCCGGCCATGTTTATGTGTTGACGGCGGTAACAGTCGGGTAAAATTAGCGGTCTACCTATTTCGCAAGCCCTTGCAATGACCGCCCCACTGGATTCCGCCGCCATCGCCCAATACCTGGTCGACCATCCGCAGTTTTTTAAAGAACATGCCGGCCTGCTGGGCGAGGTAAAACTGTCGAGTCCGCTGACCGGCCGTGCCGTCTCGCTGCAGGAACGGCAAATGGAAGTGATGCGCGATAAGTACAAGGCGCTGGAACTGCGCATGTCCGAGCTGATGCGCCATGCCGAGGAAAACGCGGCGATCGCCAACCGCTTCCACGGCTGGACCCGCCAGCTGCTGGCAGCCGGCGCGCCCGACGAGGCGCCGGCCGCGATGCCGCGCGCCGTGGTCGACGGCCTGATCAAGCACTTCATGGTGCCGCAGGCAACCCTGCGCCTGTGGAAATTGGCCGAGGAGCATGCTACCGAGTGGTATGCGAGCGGCGTCTCCGACGACGTCCGCCTGTTCGCCAACAGCCTGCGGGCGCCGTATTGCGGCCCGAACCGCGATTTCGACGCGGTGCGCTGGCTCGAGGACAGCGCCTCGGTACGCTCGACCGTGCTGGTACCGCTGCGCGCCGCCGGTTCGGCCTTCGGCCTGCTCGTGCTCGGCTCTCCCGATCCGGAGCGTTTCAGCGCCAGCATGGCGACCGACTTCCTGGTCCACATCGGCGAGACGGCCAGCGCCGCGCTCAGCCCGCTGCGCGCAGCCTGACATGGACACGCCGGCCGCCGAGGACTGGACCGGCCGCTATCTGGCCGAGCTGCGCACCCAGCGCAAGCTCTCCGGCCACACCATCGCCGCCTATGCGCGCGACCTCGGCGAGTTGTCCGCATTGAGTTCTCGCTTGGGCGGCCATACCGACTGGGCCAGGCTGACCCACTTCGAGATCCGCCGCTTCGCCGCCAAACTGCATGCCGACGGCCAGAGCGCGACCTCGATCGCGCGCAAGCTGTCCGGCTGGCGCGGCTTCTTCAACTGGCTGGCGCAGCAGACGCCTTTGGCCGCGAATCCGGTCGATGGCGTACGCGCGCCGCGCCGCGCCAAGCGCCTGCCGAAGGCCTTGCCCGTCGACGACGCCGTGCGCCTGATGGAAGCGAACCGCCACGGCCACCCCGAGCCGGCCGAACTGTGCGACCGCGCGATGTTCGAGCTGTTGTATTCGAGCGGCCTGCGGGTGTCCGAACTGGCGGGCCTGGACGTCGCCTACCTGCCGGCCAAGGATGGCGCGCCCGCATCGGCGGGCTGGCTGGAGCTGGAAGCCCAGGAAGTCGTCGTTACCGGCAAGGGAAATAAAATGCGGCGGGTGCCGGTCGGCACGCCCGCACGCGAGGCGATCGCGGCCTGGCTGGCAGTGCGTCCGCCCAGCAGCGACGGCAGCAATGCCCTGTTCCTGTCGGCGCGCGGCGCGCGCGTCACCCCGCGTGTGGTCCAGCACCGCTTGAAAGCCCATGCGCTGAAGGCCGGCTTGCCGGTCCACGTGCACCCGCACGTGCTGCGCCACTCCTTCGCCTCGCACCTGCTGCAATCCTCGGGCGACCTGCGCGCGGTGCAGGAACTGCTGGGCCATGCCAGCATCACCTCGACCCAGATCTATACCTCGCTCGACTTCCAGCACCTGGCGGCTGTCTACGACAAAGCCCATCCGCGCGCCAAGACCAAGTAAGCGATCAAGCGGACAGATCAAGCGAGCTGCGCGCACGCGACCGCAGTTGGTGGTGACATTCCGCAAATTCCGGCATAATCCCCCGATTCTCTGCGGCCGAACGGCCCATTCTGATCGGATAGCGAAATATGGAATTGATCCCCAGCACCATCCTGACCGGCTTCCTCGGCGCCGGTAAAACCACGCTGCTCAACCGCATCCTGCAGGAAAACCACGGCATGCGCATCGCCGTGATCGAAAACGAATTCGGCCAGGAAAACATCGACAACGAAATCCTGGTGCAGGACGCCAGCGAGCAGATCGTCGAGATGAACAACGGCTGCATTTGCTGCACCGTGCGTGGGGACCTGATCGTTGCTCTCGGCAACCTGGCGCGCAAGCGCGATGCCGGCGAATTGCAGTTCGACCGCGTCATCATCGAAACCACGGGCCTGGCGAATCCCGGGCCGGTGGCCCAGACCTTCTTCGTCGACGAGGAAGTTGGTGCTCACTATCTACTCGACGCGGTGGTGACCGTGGTCGATGCCCGCCACGGCATGGACCAGCTGGACCGGCAGGAGGAAGCCCAGCGCCAAGTCGGCTTCGCGGACAAGATCCTGCTCTCCAAGACCGACCTGGTCGATGCCGCCGCGGTCGAGGAACTCAAGGCGCGCATCCGCCGCATCAATCCGCGTGCACCGATCAGCACCTCCGATTTCGGCCGCGCGCCGATTCAAGAGGTGCTCGACCTGCGCGGCTTCAACCTGAACGACAAGCTGGAGCTGGACCCGGCCTTCCTGACCGCCGACGAGGCCCACGATCATGCCCACGAGCATGAGCATGAGCACGTGCACACCGAAGCCTGCGATCATCGCCATGACCACCATCATGGTCGCCACAGCGACGATATCGCCGCCTTCGTGTTCAAGAGCGACCGTGCGTTCGATCCGGAACGCCTCGACCAGTTCCTCGGCAGCATGGTGCAGGTCTTCGGCCCGAACATGCTGCGCTACAAGGGCGTGCTGTCGATGGCCGGGGCGGATCGCAAGGTGGTGTTCCAAGGCGTGCATCAAATCATGGGCAGCGACCTCGGTGCAAAGTGGGGCGATCAGGAGCCACGCGGCAGCAAGATGGTCTTTATTGGTAAAAATTTACCGAAAGATGTCTTTATCCGCGGATTGGAACAATGTTTGGTATAAACTACTGCGGTTCTGTATTGCACGTCAGGTAGCCCGGCCGTGCAAACCGGTGGTTGAACGACTGAACAAGGCAGGGCCAGCAAGCCCCGCCGTCACGGCAGCAAGCCAGCGCACACTGCAACAGTAAGCGCTGAGTAAGCTGATAAAATGGAAACTCTGTCGTATCAAAGGTAAGTGAAGTCATGACTAAAACAACGAAACCGAATACCGTGGCGCAGCCCGAAGACCGCCTCCTGACGGAAGAAGAGATTCGGGCGATGGGCGACGACGACTACATGAACCCGGCCCAGCTGGCGTTCTTCAAGAACCGCCTGCAGGAACTCGAGAAGGAATTGCTGAAAAACGCCGGCGAGACGACTGAGCACCTGCGCGAGACGGTCCTGGTGCCGGACCCGGCCGACCGTGCCACGATCGAGGAAGAGCACGCGCTCGAACTGCGCACCCGCGACCGCGAACGCAAGCTGCTCAAGAAAGTGCAGCAGTCGCTGGCCTCGATCGAATCCGGCGAATACGGCTGGTGCGAAGAAACCGGCGAGCCGATCGGCATTCCGCGCCTGATCGCCCGCCCGACCGCGACGCTGTCCCTGGAAGCCCAGCAGCGCCGTGAACTGAAGCAGAAGCTGTACGGCGATTAAACCGTGACAGGGCCTAGCGAAAAAGCATGCGTCGATCGCATGCTTTTTTTATTTGGGCGCCATAGAAATTTCCCTTGGGATACACTAGCGTCGGCTTGCCTGTCGATTGACGCAGCTCAGGCGTGCGCGCCACGTGCCGCGGGCCGCCGTGCTACTGTCTCGACCGGTGAAAAACGGTAGACAAGGACCGACGTGGGACTCTTTTCCTTCCTGAAGAAAAAGAACGAAGCGCCCGAGGCGCGGGCCGGCGCACGTCCACGCACAGGCAGCCTGTCCAGTCCCGCCAGCGCCTTCGCGCCCACCACGCGCATGCCGCTCGACACCGAGGCCGAGCGCGAACGCCAGCGCGAGATCGCGCGCGCGACCGCCGCCAAGATCGACGAAATCGAGCTGGAAATGGCGGCCGACATCTTCGACGACCATGCCTGGGCCGGCAACCGGCGCGCCCCCGCCGTCGTCTCGGGTGCCCCCAGCGCCCCGCTGCTCGACCTGAACACGGCCGACCTGCTGGTGGAGGAAGGCGTGCCTGACGCCGCCGTGGCGCCTTCCAGCGCGCCGGCGGTCGAGGAAGCGGCGATCCTGTTTGCCAACGGCCAGGCCGAGGCGGCGGAACAAGCGCTGCGGGCCTGCCTGGACGGCAGCTGCCGCAGCGAGCGCCAGCCCTGGTGGATGCTGTTCGACCTCTACCAGGTGAGCGGCCGCGAGCCCGAGTTCGAGAGCATCGCGATCGATTACGCCAGCCATTTCGAAACCTCGCCCCCGGCTTACTCGCCGATGTATGGGCCGTCTTCGGCACCGTCGTCCGGCCAGCCCTACGCCGGGGTGGCCCCGACCGCGACCCTGTCGGGCCAGCTCGACGACGCCGTCGGCGCGCAGCTGGCGCGCGTGCTGACATCAAACTGGCCGCTGGTGCGCCTGGACTTCAGCACGGTCGCCTCGGCCACGCCGGAAGGCTGCGCGGTCCTGCTCGCGGCCCTGCAGACGCTGCGCCGCGCCGGCCGCGAACTGGTCATGGCCGGCGCCGACCACCTGATCGCCGTGCTGCGCCCGATGCTGGCGATCGGCGAACGCGGCGCCGGCGAGGCGCCCTGGCTGCTGCTGCTCGAACTGCTGCTCTTGATGAACCGCGAAAAGGATTTCGAGGAGACCGCGATGGACTATTGCGTCACCTTCGAGGTCTCGCCGCCGTCGTTCGAAGCGCCGGCGCACACCGCCGTGAGCGTGGGCGCCACGGCGGGCAGCGATGCGGCCGCCGGCGACCGCTTCCTGCTGCCGGGCCTGATCGAAGGCGGCAGTACGGCGCTGCTGGATGCGATTGGCGCCTATGCCGCCCAGCACGCTTCCCTGGTGCTCGACTGCTCGCGCCTGGCGCGCATCGACTACGCGGCGGCCACCGCCCTCGGCGCCTGCCTGCGCCAGCTCGCCGGCGACGCTGCCCACCCCTCCGGCAAACGCAGCATCGAGCTGCGCGACCTGAACCACCTCGTTGCCGCCCTGCTGCGCCTGCTCGGCGTGGGCGACCATGCGCGTCTGTACGCCAATAAGTATTGAACATGCAAGGAGCCGCCGGACGCGACAGTTTCGTCTTGTAATTAAGTGAAATAACCCCACGTTTGGTGAGCAATCAACCACGAGGCAACTATGGAACAATTTCACGGCACGACCATTGTGAGCGTGCGGCGCGGCGAACAGGTCGCACTCGGCGGCGACGGCCAGGTCACGCTCGGCAATGTCGTCATGAAGGGCTCGGCGCGCAAGGTGCGCAAGCTGTACCAGGGCAAGGTGCTGTGCGGCTTCGCCGGCGGCACCGCGGACGCCTTCACCCTGCTCGACCGCTTCGAGGCCAAACTGGAAAAGCACCAGGGCAACCTGCTGCGCGCCTCGGTCGAACTGGCCAAGGACTGGCGCACCGACCGCATCCTGCGCCGCCTGGAAGCGATGCTGCTGGTGGCCGACCGCGAGAAGACCCTGATCATCACCGGCAATGGCGACGTGCTCGAACCCGAGGACGGCATCGGCGCGATCGGCTCGGGCGGCGTGTACGCGCAGTCGGCCGCCAAGGCGCTGCAGGAAAACACGGACATGGGACCGGCTGAAGTCGTCAAGAAGGCGCTCACCATCGCCGGCGAGCTGTGCATCTATACGAACATGTCCCACATCGTCGAGACGCTGGACTGAGCAATGAACAATCACATGAGCATGAACATGAGCATGACCCCCTCCGAAATCGTATCGGAACTCGACAAGCACGTGGTCGGCCAGGGCAAGGCCAAGCGCGCGGTGGCGATCGCCCTGCGCAACCGCTGGCGCCGCCAGCGGGTGGACGAGCCCCTGCGCCATGAGATCACGCCGAAGAACATCCTGATGATCGGCCCGACCGGCGTCGGCAAGACCGAGATCGCGCGCCGCCTGGCCAAGCTGGCCGATGCGCCCTTCATCAAGGTCGAGGCGACCAAGTTCACCGAGGTCGGCTATGTCGGCCGCGACGTCGACACCATCATCCGCGACCTGATCGACATCGGCATCAAGCAGACCCGCGCCAGCGAGATGCAGAAGAACCGCCAGCGCGCCGAGGACGCCGCCGAAGACCGCGTCATCGACATCCTGGTGCCGCCGGCGCGCGACTTCGGCTTCAACGTCAGCAGCACCGAGTCGAAGGACGGCGACACCACCCGCCAGACCTTCCGCAAGCGCCTGCGTGAAGGCGCCCTCGACGACAAGGAAGTCGAGATCGAAGTCGCCGAGGCAGCGCCGCAGGTCGATATCATGGCGCCGCCGGGCATGGAAGAAATGACGGAACAGATCAAGTCGATGTTCGCCGGCGTCGGCGCAGCCCGCAAGAAGCCGCGCAAGCTGAAGGTCAAGGACGCGATGAAGATCCTGATCGACGAGGAAGCCGCCAAGCTCGTCAACGAAGACGAGATGAAGCAAAAGGCGATCCAGAACGTCGAGCAGAACGGCATCGTGTTCCTGGACGAGGTCGACAAGATCGCATCGCGCTCGGAACACGGCGGGGCCGAGGTCTCGCGTGCCGGCGTGCAGCGCGACCTGCTGCCGCTGGTCGAAGGCACGACCGTGAACACGAAATACGGCATGATCAAGACCGACCACATCCTGTTCATCGCCTCGGGCGCGTTCCACCTGTCCAAGCCCTCGGACCTGATTCCGGAGCTGCAGGGCCGCTTCCCGATCCGCGTCGAGCTGGAAGCGCTGTCGGTCGACGACTTCAAGAGCATCCTGACCTCGACCGACGCCAGCCTCACCAAGCAGTACGAAGCCCTGCTGGCAACCGAGGGCGTGACGCTGGAGTTCGCGCCGGACGGTATCCACCGCCTGGCCGAGATCGCCTTTTCCGTCAACGAGCGCACCGAGAACATCGGCGCGCGCCGCCTGTACACGGTCATGGAAAAGCTGCTCGAGGAGATTTCGTATTCGGCCACCGACAAGTCGGGCGAGCGCCTGGTCATCGATGCCGCCTACGTCAACGAGCGGCTCGACAAGCTGGCGGTCAACGAAGACCTGTCGCGTTACGTACTATAAACACTCGCATTGAGAGGAGGCGAAGATGGCAAACAAGGCACTGGCAACCCGGCAAAGGATGATGTTGCGCGTCGAACCGGCGCCGCTCAAGCCGCGTAATCCGTTTGCCGGCTTCGCCAAGCAGCGCGCGGCCGGCACGCATGCGAAACCGCTGGCCAGCGAGCGCCTGGCCGCCAAGCGGGCGCTTAAAAAGGCCAAGCTGGAGGCGGACGACGAGTAGCCCAGTTGCGTGATGGACGCCGGCTCAGGCCGGCGTTTTTTTTCGTTGAAGACTCGCTTGTTCTTCTGTAAAGTCAGAACCCATGAGCTCCCCTGACATGGTTCTGGACGTCCTGCGCGCCGAACTGCGCGCCGCAGGCATTACCTACAAGATGCTGGCCGACCGCATTGCGATGAGCGAGTCGAGCATCAAGCGCATGTTCGGCCAGAAGGACATGACCCTGTCGCGCCTGGCCCAGATCTGCCAGGCGGCCGGCGTGAACATGGAGGACGTGCTGCGCCGCGCGGCCGACGCCCGGCCCCAGGCCGACACGCTCACCCTGCCCCAGGAAACCTCGCTGGTTGCCAATCCGCGCCTGCTGCTGGTGGCGATCTGCTGCCTCGGGCACTGGAGCCTGGAACAGATCGTCGAAACCTACCGCCTGACCGAACCCGAATGCATCGGCCTGCTGGCCGAGCTGGACCGGCTCGGCCTGATCGAGCTCAAACCGCTGAATCGCTACAGCTTGCGCGTCTCGAACGCTTTCCGCTGGCTGCCGGACGGCCCGGTACAGCGTTATTTCCGCGAGCATGTGGTAGGGGATTATTTCGATGGCCGCTTCGACGGCCCGGGCGAAGCACTGATGTGCCTGCCGGCACGGCTGTCGCTGGCGAGCGCCGCCGAACTCACGGAGAAAATCTATCAGCTGGCCGGGGAACTGGCGCGGCTGCACCGCAACGACCGCCGCCTGGCGCCGCGCGAGCGTGACGGATTTACCTTGCTGGTCGGATTCAGGTCGTGGGAGTTTTCGGCATTCACCGCGCTGCGGCGGTAAGGCACAAAGAGATTATTGGCTGTTCGGGGTCCGGCCGCTCACCGGGCTGCCGGTCGAACGGGTCGGTGGCGGCATCTGCACCGGCGCCGGAGCGGTATTGTTCGCCCCGTTCGGATTGTTCGCGCCGTTCGGAGTGTTTGGATTGTTGGGGTTATTCGCGTTGTTCGGCACGGCGATGTTCGGCGTGGCCGGCGCCGGCTCTTCCGGCGGTCCGCTGACCTGGCCCGGATTGCCCTGGTCCGGGAAGGTCGACGACTGCGCGACCGGACTCTGCGGCGGCACCTGCGGCTGCTGGACCGCGCCCGGCGACATCGGCGGCTCCGGTACTGCCGCGCCCGGCGGCAGGTGGGCCGGCATGCCGCGGGCCGCCGCTCCCTGGCCGGCCGGACCACCAGCCGGACCACCCATCGGCGCGGCCGCTTTGGTGTCGGCCGCCAGGTCGAGCCGCTTCATGACCCCGCCATCGGACAGCATGACGTAGCGCGGATGCACCTCGGCCAGGGTGATGCCGGGCGCGACTTCCTTGCCGACTCTCAGCGCCTTCGGCGGCGATCCCTCGGCCACGATGATGGCCGCGCTGTTGCGCCCGGCCGCGACGATGCCGGTCAGCTGGTAATTGGTCGCGCTCGCCGTGGCGACCTGGCCGCCGAACAGCGTGGCGGCGGCGTCGATGCCCGGCTCCGGCATGCCGGTATGCGCCACCGCGGCGATCGGACGCTGGGGCGGCTGGTACAACTGCAGGATCCAGTACGCAAGCGACCCCGCCAGCAGGATCACGCCCAACAGGCTCGTAAGTATAGGCAAGCGCTTGTCCATCGGTTTCCTTATCACCGCACTAATTGGTTGATTTCAATAATCGGCATCAGCACCGCCAGCACGATCAGCAGCACGACCAGGCCCATGGCCAGGATCAGCACCGGCTCGAGCAGGCCGGCAATGGTCAGCGCGCGGCGCTCCAGGTCCGCCTGCTGGGAATCGGCGGCGCGCTCGAGCATGGCCGGCAGTTCGCCGGTGATCTCGCCGGCGCGGATCATGTGCACCAGCATCGGCGGAAAATACTTCTGGACCGACAGCGCGCGCGCCAGGCTCGCGCCCTCGCGCACGCTGGCGGTCGCGTCCTCCACCAGGCCTTTCATGGCCACGTTCGACAAGGTGTCGCGGCTGGTTTCCAGCGCACGCAGGATCGGCACGCCGGAACCGGTGGTGATCGCCAAGGTGCTGGCGAAGCGCGCCGTATTCAGGCTGCGCTCGAAGCGGCCGTACACCGGGGCATCGAGCAGCCAAGCATGCCAGCGCAGTTTCAATGCTGGATTCTGCAGCGCCCGTCTCCACATGAACCAGGCCGCGACGATGGCCAATCCCACATAGATGCCATAAGCGCGCGTAAAGTTCGACACGCCGAGCATCATGATGGTCAGCACCGGCAGTTTCTGCTTGGTGTTGGCGAACACCGAGACGATCTGCGGCACCACATAGGTCAGCAGGAAAATCACGATCGCGAATGCGACCACGGTGACGATCGCCGGGTAGGTGAACGCCAGCCGCACCCGCTGCACCAGGGCGTTGCGGCGCTCGATGTAGTCGGCCAGGCGCGCCAGCACGCGCGCCAGCTGGCCGATCTGTTCGCCGGACGAGACCAGGGCGCGGTAGATCTCGGCGAAGTCGCGCGGGTGGCGCGACAGCGCGCTGGAGAAGGACGCGCCGCCCATCACCTCGGAACGGATCGAGGCGATCAGGTCGCGCATGTAGGCACGCTCGGCCTGTTCCAGCAGGGCCGTGAACGCCTGCTCGAGCGGCAGACCGGCTTCCAGCAGGCTGGCCAGCTGGCGTGTGAACAGGGCCAGCTCGACCTGGGACAGGCGCTCGCCAAAGCCGCGCGAGCGCGCCGCCCCGCTCTCGTCGACCTGGGCCGCGATGGCTTCGACGGCGAGCGGCGTCAGACCCTGCAGGCGCAGGTCGGCGCGGGCGGCACGCGGGCTGTCGGCGTTCAGCACGCCCTTGCGGGTGATGCCCCCGGTATCGACGGCTTCGTAGCGGAATGCAGGCATCAGTCAGCCTTCGTCACGCGCACCAGCTCGGCTTCGGTGGTGACGCCTTCGCGCACCCAGCGTTCGCCGTCCTCGCGCATGGTCTTCATGCCGGACTTCAGGGCCGTATCGCGGATATCCGCTTCCGACACCTGGTTGTGGATCTGCGCACGGATCTGCTCGGTCGTCTCCAGCAGCTCGTAGACGCCGACCCGGCCGTGGTAGCCGGTATGGCCGCAGCGATCGCAGCCGACCGCCTGCCAGTGGCCGTTGCCGTCCTGCTTCTTGCAGTACGGGCACAGCTTGCGCACCAGGCGCTGCGCCATCACGCCCAGCAAGGACGACGACAGCAGGAATGGCTCGATGCCCATGTCCAGCAGGCGCGTCACGGCCGAGGCCGCGTCATTGGTGTGCAGGGTCGCCAGCACCAGGTGGCCGGTGAGCGAAGCCTGCACCGCGATCTGCGCGGTTTCCAGGTCGCGGATCTCACCGATCATGATCACGTCCGGGTCCTGGCGCAGGATCGCGCGCAGGGCTTTGCCGAAGGTCATGTCGATGCGGGCGTTGACCTGGGTCTGGCCAATGCCGGGCAGGTCGTACTCGATCGGGTCTTCCACCGTCATGATGTTGGTGGTCGTCGCGTTCAGGCGCGACAGCGACGCGTACAGCGTGGTGGTTTTACCGGAACCGGTCGGGCCCGTCACCAGCACGATGCCGTGCGGCTGGTTGATCATCTTGTCGAACTGCGGCAGCAGGCCCTCGCTCATGCCGAGGTGGCCGAGGTCGAGGCGGCCCGCTTCCTTGTCGAGCAGACGCAGCACCGCGCGTTCGCCGTGGCCGGTGGGCAGGGTCGAGACGCGCACGTCGACCGGCTTGCCGCCCACGCGCAGGGTGATGCGGCCGTCCTGCGGCAGGCGTTTCTCGGCGATGTCCAGCTGGCTCATGATCTTGATACGGGAGATCAGCGAAGCGTGGATCGCCTTGCGCGGACGGACGATGTCGCGCAGCGCGCCGTCGATGCGGAAGCGCACCACCGAGGTCTGTTCGAAGGGTTCGATGTGGATATCGGACGCGCCTTCGCGCAGCGACTGCGTCAGCAGCGCGTTGATCATGCGGATCACCGGGGCGTCGTCGGACGATTCCAGTAGGTCCTCGATGGCCGGCACGTCCTGCAGCAGCTTGGTGAGGTCGAGGTCGGCGTCGAACTCGTCGGCGACCTGGGACGCGTCGCCGCCGGCATTGGCGTAGGCGGCGGCGATCGCCGCCTCCACCTCTGCGCGCTCCATGCGGCGCAGCGTGATGCGGCCGAAGCGGCGCGAGACTTCCGCGATCGCGGCCGGCTTGGTCGCGTTCGAGACCACGACTTCGACGGCCTGCGACGGGTCGCCGTTGGAACGCGCCAGCACGCCGTAGTCGCGTGCGAATGCGTAGGGCAACAAGTTATTCATGTAGTCAATCAGTTCTGAGTCGGCGATGCCGGCCGGTAATCACCCGGCTGCGCCGGCTGGGGCGGCTGCACCGGCCGGAATTCCGGTTCATTCCGCGGCTGAGCGCGCTGGCCCGGCTGAGCCGGCTGGCTGGTACCCGGGCCCGTGGCGGCACCCGGGCGCGGCGCGACGGGCGCCGGCGGCGGCATCGTGGCCATCGCACCGCCCGCGGGCGGCTGGCCATTGGTTAACGGGGGCAACATCGGCGCACCGAGGTTGCGCAGCAGGATGGAGTCGTCGACCGGCTGGCTGTTGGCGCCGGTAGCACGCATGAGCTCGTAACGGTCCATCGAGATGCTGGTGTTCTGTTCCTTGCTGCGCACCACCACGGGGCGCAGGAAGACCATCAGGTTGCGTTTGACGCGGCTGCGCGTCTGGTACTTGAACAGGTTGCCAATGACCGGGATGTCGCCCAGGCCACGGACTTTCTCTTGGTTGTGGCCTTCGTCATCCGAGATCAGGCCACCGAGTACGATGATCTGGCCATCGTCGGCCAGCACGTTGCTTTCGATCGCGCGGACCGTGGTCACCAGTCCCGACGTGGTCGAGACGGAATTGTCGATCCCCGAATTCTCGTGGTAGATCGACAGCTTGATCGTGCCGCCTTCGGAAATCTGCGGGCGCACCTTCAGCAGCAGGCCGACGTCCTTGCGGTCGACCGTCTGGAACGGGTTGCTTGCCCCGCTCGCGCCCGTCGTGAAGGAACCGGTGATGATCGGTATGTTTTGGCCGACCTTGATCGTTGCCAGCTCGTTATCGAGCGTGATCATGTTCGGCGTTGATAAGATGTTGGCGTTGCCGTCGTTTTCAAGGGCATGGGCGATCGCGCCCAGGCCCAGCTTGCCATTGATCTGGCGGAACAGGCCGATCGACAGGCCGCTGATCGAAGGCAGGCCGCTGCCGGTGCCGCCGGTGGCGCCGGTGCCGGTGCCGCCCCCCACGCCGCCGGCCGCTGCCGCCGCCAGGTTGATGATGTTGTTGCTCGTGCCGCTCGCGAAGGACTGCACGCCGCCGACGCGGTACTTGCTGCCGTCGTCGCCGGACAGGCCGACCCACTGCACGCCGAATTCGGACGCCTTGGTCGAGGTCACTTCGACCACCAGGGCCTCGATGTAGACCTGGGCGCGGCGCACGTCGAGCTGGTCGATGACGGAGCGCAGGTTGCGGTAGACCGCATCCGGCGCGGTGATGATCAGGCTGTTGGTCGAGGCGTCGGCCTGGATGTAGCCGGAACCCTGGCCGCCGCCGCCGCCGGCTGCCGTGGCCTGGCTCTGCTGGGCGAAGGTGTTGCCGGTGCCGCCCATGCCGACGCTGCTCTGCTGGCCCTGCTGACCGCCGAGCCCGCCAGCTCCGCCGGCACCGGTACCGCCCGTGCCGGCCTGGATCGAGCCGCCCGAGGTGCCCTGCTGCTGCACCGGTACCGCCGAGGCATCCTGCGAGACCACCGCGCGCAGGGTCTGGGCCACCTTGCTGGCGTCGGCGTTCTTCAGGTAGACCACGTGAATATTGCCGAGTTCCGCGGTCGGCTGGTCGAGCTTGGCGATCAGGCTTTTCGCCATGTTCGCGCGCGCCGCCGAGGGCGCGCGCACGATGACGGAGTTGGTGCGCGCATCGGCCAGCACGGTGACGCGGCCGGCATCGCCGCCCGGGCTCGGCTCCATCAGGCGCGTGACCAGGGTCGCGACGTCGCTGGCGATGCCGTTGCGGATCGGGACCACGTCGAGGTCGCCCGTGGATGGGGCGTCGAGCGCGGCGATGATCTTCGACAGGCGGCGCAGGTTGTCGGCGTAGTCGGTGATCACCAGGCTGTTGTTGCCCGGGTCGGCCATGATCGAATTGTTCGGCGAGATCAGCGGACGCAGCACGGCCGTCAGGTTGGCCGCCGATTCGTGCTGCAGGCGGTAGACCTGGGTCGCGACCTGGTCGCCGTGCGCGCGCGAACCGCCGACCCCGACCTGGGTCGGCGAGGACTGCAGCTTGGCTTCTGCTTCCGGCACCACTTTCGCGTAGCCGTCGCCGGTGACCACCGCGTAGCCCTGCAGGCGCAGTGCCGAAGTCAGCAGGGAGAAGGCCTGGGCCTTGCTCAGGGTGCGCTCCGAGACCAGCGTCAGCGTGCCCTTCACACGCGGGTCGATGATGAAGGTCATGCCGGTGTAGTGGCCGACCGCCTTGATCACCGACTCGATGTCGGCGTTGACGAAGTTGAGGGCGGCGCCCCCTCCTTCCTGGGCCAGGGCGGGCATGGGCGGAACCGCTCCGAGGACGGCACAGCACAGCATGACGTTGGCGGCGAGGCGGCGCAGCGCCGGGGTTTGCGGATTTTTTTTCATCATCTGAACTCGAGTGCGATTATGTTCTTGCCGTTCACCATTCGGCGCTGGCCCAGCAGGTTGAGCAGGTTGCCCAGCGTATCTTCATATCCTTCGGCCGCTTGGGCCTGGCCCGAAAAGCGGAGCCGGCCATTTTGCAGGGTACCACTCCCGGAGAGCAAGAGCGCGCCACGGACGGTGCGCAAGCTCAGGTCGGCCTGCTGTCCGCGCCAATCCATCGCCATCTCATAACTGCCCAGCGGCTTGACCGGGCTCATGCGCGATCCCATGTCAGTCAGCGACAGCACCGTGCGCCCCTGCACGGCCACCGTCTGGCCCTGGCGCGCGATGTCCAGCAAGTTCCACGACAGCTTGATCACGCCGGACGGCGCCAGCGTGTTCAGCGGCGCGCCCAGCCCGGCCAGGCCTTCGGCCGGCAGCAGCAGTTCGCCGGCGCTGACCTGCCATTGCGACCAGCTGCCGGTGATCCGCACCGGTTGCGCCAGCGCCCGTTCGTTGGCCAGGCCCATGCTCACCTGGCCGAACAGCACCAGCGGCGACAGCCGCCAGCTGAACCGGCCCGGCAGCAGCGGGGTGACCGATCCGCCCTCGCCCGGCGCGCCGCCCACGAAGGCTGAGCCGCGCCACAGCGTACCCTGCGCATCTCCCAGAGTCAAACGCCCGCCGGTCTGGCGCTCGACTATCGGCCCCAGCCAGGCAGCCGGCAGGAACACCAGGACCGTGACGGCGACGGCAAGCGCGCTCAGTCCGATCCACAGCAAGGCCCGTTTCATTGGGCGGCGCCGGTATTCTGGCGCAGCGTCAGGCTGGCATCGACCTGGCCGGCCGTCGGCAAGGCGGTGACGACGGCGTCCTGCACCAGCACGCGGTTGGCGCGGCGCTGCTCGTCGAGCCAGGTCGCCAGGTTGGCGAACGACACGTTATTCAGTTGCAGCTTGATGTACTCGCCGGTCATCGACAGCGATTGCGGCGTCAGGCCACGGCCGCTGAGGCTGGTGCTGACGGTTTCGCGGGTGAGCGGCGTGACCTGGGTAACCGGCGCGCGCCCCAGGTTGCCCGCTTCCTGGGCCATGGCCTGCAGCTCGGCGGCCTGCTGGCGCAGCTGCGGCAGCGAGCGGCGCAGCTGGGCGCGACCCTCGACGGCCGGGTCGACCAGGATCAGGTAGAGCAGCGCCAGCAGCACGACGGCGCCGCCGACGCTCAGGAAACGCCGCTCCTGTTCGGTGCGCCCGAGCCAGAGCGCATTGGCGCGCTCGCGGTACTGGGCGATGGTGGTGGCTAGACTCATGGCTTGGCTCCTGTGCTGCGGATCACCCAGCTGCCCGGTGCGGCCTCGTCGAGGCCCATGTTGCGCGCGGCCAGGGCGGTGCGCAGCTGCCCCGTCAAACCGGGGTCGACAGTTCCGGGTTTGACTTTGACCGACAGCGCGTGTTCGCGGTATTCGATTGATGCAATGCCGGGTTGGCGTGGGAGTGCACGCATCGCTTCGCCGAACGCCGCCGCCATGTAGGTGAATTCGTCGGGCGCCACTTCGCCGGTGCTGGCGCGGGCACGCGCGATGTTCTGGCGCATCTGGGCGATCGGATCGAGGATCGTGGTCTGGTTCGGGTACACCGAGCGGAAGGTCTGGGTCATCGACTGGCGCACGGTCTCGGCTTCGCGGCGCAGGCGCAGCCACTCGACGTTCAGGCCGATCAGGTTGACCGCCACCGCCAGCAGGATCAGGCGCAGCGGCCAGCGCCAGCGGCGCCAGTCGCGCGGCTGGCTGCCGGCGGCGCCCAGGCCGCTCACCAGGTCGAGCGTGGTGCTCTTCGAGCCGGCGATCCAGTGCGCCCAGTCATCGGTTTCGAACGTGATGCCGGGGCCGGCATCGAGCGCAAGGGCCTGGTATTCGCCCAGTTGCCCCTGCGGCACGTACAGCACCAGCGGGGCGTCGCCGCTGAAGGCGCGCGCGGTCTGCAGCACGACCGCCGGGACGGCATCGAGCGCCAAGCCGAAGCCCTGGAACAGGCCCTGGCGCAGGGTCAGCTCGTTGCCCTGGATGGCGGCCGAGACGCTGCCCGGCTGCAGCGGCAGGCACAGCTGGGCCGGCACCGCGGCCACCGAGCGGGCACCCTGGGCCAGCAGGCTGCGCACGATCGCTTCCAGCCAGTCGCGGTCGACCACGGCGATCGGGCGGGTGTCGTCGGGCTGCTGGGGCGCGGCCACCAGCACGTGGTCGGCCGGGTCGCCCAGGATGTGTTCTTCGACCAGGCCGGGCAGCGCGGCCTTCAGACGCGCGCCGGTCAGGGGCGGTGCCGCGACCTGCAGCAGGCTGACGTCGGCGCCGGCCAGCAGCAGCACGACCCGGCGGCTGGCACCGACCAGGTCGCCCAGGTTGCGCAGCGGGCCTTCGCCGGTCTGTTCGATGACGCCGCTGTCGCTCACGAGCGCGAAGCGGCTCAGCGCGTGTTCGCCTTCAGCGCGGGCGGGATGCCGGATGTAGAGTGTAGTCAAACCGTCTCTCTTTCTTGATCTTCTTGATCTTTTAGTACTGGCGGATCCACACCACCTGGGTGCCGCCTCCGGCAATCAGGGTCGGGAAGCGGTGGATCAGCGCCTCGGCATCCAGGGCGGCGCGGTCCAGGCGGATCCGGCTGTTCACCAGGAACCAGTCGCTTCTCACGCCCGCCGCGCCCGGCGTGATCGGCCGGCTATCTCCGATTTCCGTCGAAAAGTATTTTATGTCTCTCCAGGCCGCGCGCTGCCGCCGCACGACCAGCGAATTCGCTTCCGACACCGACATGTTCGGCATCAGCGCCGCCAGCACTTCGGCCGGCGCGGTGTTGACATTTACCTCCGTCACGTCCGGCAGCACGATCACGAACGGCCGCAGGCGCTCGACCATCGCCGGCGTGAAGCCCGGCACCGTCAGCAGGTCGTCCACCGCCAGGAACTTCATCGGCGAACCGGCCACGCTGCTGCGCGCGGCGCGCGGCGGCGTCACGGGCGGCGGATTGACCGGCGGATTGGCCGGCGGCGGATTGGTGCCGTCAGGATTCGGCGCCCCTCCCTCCGGTGTCACCGCCTCCAGCGGCTGGCCGGCCGCCACGAAGGCGGCCACGCGCCCCGCCAGCTGCTGGTCCATCTGCAGGTTGCGCAGCAGGCGGCCGAACACTTCCATCTGCTCCGGGTTCGCCTGCCCCTTGTCAGCAAGATTGCGAAGATTGTAACGCGAGCAGGCGTCGATTATGTTGCCGGACAACGTCGCATCGAAATTTTCTCCTTCGACCCGTTCGCGCTCGATGTACTGGTCGAGCCGGGTTTCCGCCAGCGGGGTGGCCCAGACCTGGTCGAGGGAAGTGTAGTCGCGATGGTCGAGGCCGTCCTGGAACAGCACCAGGCTGGCCCAGTCGAGGGCGCCGCGCAGGATCCACTTGGTTTGCAGGTGCAGGCGCTGGTTTTCCATCGAGCGCACCTGCACCTGCTGCTGCCAGAACAGGCTGGCGACGATCGAGATCGCCAGCGTGGTCAGCAACAGCGCGGTGATGACGGCGACGCCGCGCTCGCGCATGCCCCGCAGTCGTGGCCGTCTCATGGTTCCCCCAGCAGGAAAGACTTGGTCATCGGTACTTGCTGTCCCTGTGCCTGCAGCGCCACCTGCATGCCGGTCGGCGGCAGCGGCACGGTATTCTGGTCCTGCTGGGCCGGCGGCGTGCCGTTGAGGGCCGCGGCGGCTGCCGCATTGCCCGCGGAGGCGGCGCTAGTGGCCTGGCGCCAAGCGTGGTTTTCCCAGGTCAGCACCTGCATCCCGGCCACCCCGGCCTGCAGCGTGACCGCGCCGCTGGTGTCGGTGTCGCTGACCGCTGCCTGCCACAGCCCGTCGAGCTGGGCCAGGTCGCGCACGGCCGGCGACTCGCGCCGCACCAAGGTGCCGTCGACGATGCGGTAGGCCACCACCTGCAGCCGCGACGGCTGGTTTTCGGTGAACACCTCGCGGATCATCGTGAAACGGTCGGTGCCCGTCAGCAGATAAGGACGGCGCTCGAGCACGTCGCGTCCGGCGATATGCTCGCAGTCGCTCTGCATCTGGGCAAAGGCCAGCTGCATGCCGCGCGTGGTTTCCATCTGGTTCGTCAGCGCCACGCGCGCGCGGATGATGCCGTCCAGCCCGCGCCAGCCGAGCACGGCCACGATGGCGAGGATGCTGATCGCCACCAGCAGCTCGACCAGGGTAAAACCATGTGGCCGTAGTCGTTTCATAGACGCGGCCTCAGCACGAGTTGGACCAGCTTGACGATACGCCGGTTCGGGTTTTCGATGTCGAACACCGAGACTTCGACGCGGCGCAAACGCGGGTTCGGGCTGGCGATCACTTCTTCCTGGCAGACCAGGTGAAGGTCGCCCTGCGGGCAGTCGAAGCCGCGCTTGCCAATTTCCGGAAATTCCTTGCCGAGGCGAATTTGCACGAGGCGGTTCTCGGCCGACCAGGTCGCCATCATCGAGGTCCGCAGGCCGCTGCTGTTGGCGGTCAGGCTGCCGACCGCGCGCAGGCCGGCGCCGAGGGCGGTGCCGACGATGACCAGGGCCACCAGCACTTCGAGCAGGGTAAAACCACGGGAGCGGGAGGTCTTCATGGCGGGGTTCATTCGACCGTGAAGTGCCCGACGCCGTCGGCCCGGATGGCGACGCGGTTGCCGCCGGTGGCCAGGATCAGGACGAAGGGCTTGTCGACCGGTTCGCGGCCGAAGGTGATGCGCAGCGGGTTGACGGTACCGGCGCTGGCCGGATCCAGCAGCAGGGTCAGCGGGCCGTTCTTGAACTCGCGCTCGCGCAGCAGGTCGTCGCCGGTGATCAGGTTCCAGCGCGTTTCGTTGCGGACCAGGAAGTGGTAGCGCTCGGGCGTGGCCTCGAAGGTGACCGGGCGGTTGCGCACGATCGCCTCGTCGCGCGCCAGCTGCAGCAGCAGGGTCAGGCGCTGGGCCTCGGTTTGCAGGTCCTGGCGCGGGCTCGGGATCGCGTTGAGCGAGACGAGGCCCAGCGTGATGCCGATGATGACCATCACGACCATGATCTCCACCAGGGTGAAGCCAGCTGTCGGAGCGGGACGGGCAGGCCGTCCGCGCACGTGCTTGGTCATCGGGATACGTTCTCCTCAGACTGCTTATTTACAGACTGCTTATTTACCTTCCCAGGAACCGACGTCGGCATCCTCGCCGGTGCCGCCCGGCTGGCCGTCCGCGCCCAGCGAGAACACGTCGACCTCGCCATGCAGGCCCGGCTGCAGGTACTGGTAATTATTGCCCCAAGGGTCCTTCGGCAGCTTCTCGACGTAGCCGCCCTCTTTCCAGCCGTTCGCGGCCGGGCCGGTGGTCGGCTTCTGGACCAGCGCCTGCAGGCCCTGTTCGGTGGTCGGGTAACGCTGGTTGTCCAGCTTGTACAGCTTGAGCGCCTGCATCAGGGTCGCGATGTCGGTCCTGGCGGCGGTGACGCGCGCCTCGCCGGTACGACCGAGCAGCTTGGGCACGACCAGCATGCCGAGGATGCCGATGATGACCACGACGACCATGATTTCGACGAGGGTGAAACCGCTCTGGCGGCGCCGCTGCGACATGCGATGCGTAATGTTCTGCATAGAATAATGATGGTTGATGGTCGGAAGAATCGAACTAGTATAAGGCCGAATGACGTTAAACCGTCATCCGGGAGACTTTCCAATTGTAAGTCAGGAGAAACGGCGGCGCACTGCTTGTCGGGATGGCTACGCGCGTTCGCGGCAGACCGGGCAGCAAGGATTGCGCCCGACTTGCACTTCGGTCCACTCCATGCCGCGGCCGTCGAGCATCAGGAGGCGCCCGACCAGCGGACGCCCGCAGCCGGCCAGCATCTTGAGGGCCTCGGCCGCCTGCACGGCGCCGATCACGCCGACCAGCGGCGCGAACACGCCCATGGTGCTGCAGGCCACGTCCTCGAACCGGCTGTCCTCGGGAAACAGGCAGGCGTAGCAGGGGGAGGCTGCGTCGCGCACGTCGAACACCGAGACCTGGCCGTCGAAGCGGATCACGGCGCCGGCCACCAGCGGCACGGCAGCCAGCACGCAGGCGCGGTTGACGGCCTGGCGGGTGGCGAAGTTGTCGCTGCAGTCGAGTACGACATCGCTGTCGGCCACAAGTTCCCGCAGGCGCTCGCCGGCAGCGCGCTCGCGCAGGGCTACGACCTCGATCTCGGGATTGATCTGGATCAACGCTTCGCGACCGGACTCGACCTTAGGCTGGCCGACCCGGGCGGTGGTGTGCATGACCTGGCGCTGCAGGTTGGTGAGATCGACCTCGTCGTCGTCGACCAGGGTAATGCGGCCGGCGCCGCTGGCGGCCAGGTAGAGCGCGGCCGGCGAACCGAGGCCGCCGGCGCCGATGACCAGCACGCGCGCGCCCAGTACCCGCTGCTGCCCTTCGATGCCGACCTCGTCGAGCAGGATATGGCGCGAATAGCGCAGCAACTGCCGGTCGTTCATGCCGTCGGTTCCGTGCAGGCTCACTTCTTCGGGCTGCCCTTCACTTCGGGCAGCTTCTGCTCGGTACCCGGCAGCTTGGCCGGGGCCGGTGCGTCGTCGAGCGGGTCGGCCTTGGCCAGCTTGACGGGCAAGCCCTTGAAGTGATTGATGGCCTGGGCCAGCTGGAAGTCGTCCTTGCCGCCGAACTCGGGCGCCTTGCCGCTCTTCAGGATGGCCAGCGCGCGTTGCTCCTCTTCGAGCTCGTCACGCTTGGCGCTGAGCGCGCCGTTCTTGCCGATTGTTTTGGTCTCGCCCTCGTTCGACAGGTGGCGGTCGAGGTCGGCCTCGCGCACGCGCAGCGCGTTCAGGCCGTCGCCTTCCGGCGTCTCGTCGACTTTCAAGTCGGGCACGATGCCGAGCGCCTGGATCGAGCGCCCTTTCGGCGTGTAGTAGCGCGCCGTGGTGAGTTTCACCGCGGTGTTCTCGGTCAGCTGGCGCAGGGTCTGCACCGAGCCCTTGCCGAAGGTCTGGCTGCCCATCACGATGGCGCGCTTGTAGTCCTGCAGGGCGCCGGCCACGATCTCGGAGGCCGAGGCCGAGCCGGTATTCACCAGCACCACCATCGGCACCGTCTTCAGCGCCGCCGGCAGTTTCGCCAGCGGATCGGTGCCGGGACGGGCATAGAAATCGCGCCGTCCGTAGAAGGTGGCGTTCGATTCCGCCAACTGGCCGCGGGTACTGACGATCGCGTCGTTCTGCGGCAGGAAGGCGGCGGATACGCCGATCGCGCTGGGCAGCAGGCCGCCCGGATCGTTGCGCAGGTCCAGTACCAGGCCCTTGATGTTGGGGTTCTGGGCGTACAGTTCCTTGACCTTGCCGGCCAGCTCGTCGACGGTCTCTTCCTGGAACTGGCTGATCCGCAACCAGGCATAGCCGGGCTCGACCAGCTTGGCCTTGACGCTCGCCACGCGGATCTCTTCGCGTTCGACCGGCACCACCCACGGGGTGTCGGCGCCGCGCCGGGCGATGGTCAGCATCACCTTGCTGTGCGGTTCGCCGCGCATGCGGGAAATCGCCTCGTCCAGGCTCAGGCCCTTGACGGGCACGTTGTCGACGCGGGTGATCAGGTCGCCGGCCTTGATGCCGGCGCGGAACGCGGGCGTGTCCTCGATCGGCGAGACGATCTTGACGTAGCCGTCTTCCATCGCCACCTCGACGCCGATCCCGACGAACTTGCCCTGCACCGATTCGCGCATCTCGGCGAAGTCCTTTTCGTCGAGGTAGACCGAGTGCGGGTCGAGCGAGGACACCATGCCGGCGATCGCGTCCGACAGCAGCTTCTTGTCCGCTACCTTCTCCACGTAGTCGCTCTTGATCAGGCCATACACGTCGGCCAGCTGGCGCAGCTCGTCCAGCGGCAGCGGCGCGTCGACCGCCTGGACGCCGCCGCCCTTCTGCGCCATCGCCGAGAACTGGACCGAGGCCGCCACGCCGGCGACCATGCCGAGGCCGACCAGGCCGAGGTTCTTGAGTTTGTTGCCCATCGCTGTTCCTAGAATTTGACCCAGCCGGCCGGATCGATCGGTTTGCCCAGATGCCTGAGTTCGAAGTATAGCCCCGATTCTCCATGGCCGCCGGTGCTGCCCGCGCTCGCAATGACGTCGCCGGCCTTGACCGAATCGCCCTCGTGTTTCAGCAGGGTTTCGTTGAACCCGTAGATCGACAGGTATTCGCCGCCGTGGTTGACGATGATCATGTTGCCCCAGCCGCGCATCCACTTGGCATACACGACCCGGCCCGGACCGACCGCGCGCACGTCGGTGCCTTCCGGCGCCTTGATGAACATGCCGCGCCATACCGGGCCGTCGGCACGCTTGGCGCCGAAGCGGGCGGCGACGGTGCCTGAGATCGGCGCCGCCAGGCGGCCGCGCAGGCTCTCGAAGGCGCCGCTCGGGAGGTCGGCGGCGAGCGCGGTGTCGGCGGACCTCGACGGCGCTGGCTTCGTTTCGGCCGGCTCCTGGGCCACCTGCGGCTCTTCCTTCACGGGCGCCGGCGGTTTGTACGGCTTGCCATGCTTTGCCGCTTCGCGCGCCAGGCGCTCACGCTCGGCCTGCTGTTGTTTTGCATGCGCCAGCGCGCGCGCCTTCGCTTCGGCCGCGGCCTTGGCGCGCGCGGCGGCCAGTTCCTGCTGGCGCTTGCGTTCGGCCGCGGCGGCGATTTCCTGCTCGCGGATCAGGCGCGTCAGGCGGTCGACCAGGCCGCTCATGCGCTGTTCGTCCTGCTCCAGCTTACTGGCTTGCTTGCGCTGGACCACCAGCTTGCTCGACAGGTTGGCCAGCAGCGAGGCGTGCCTGGCCTTTTCCTTTTCCAGCAGCGTCTTCTGGTCGCGCTGCTCCTGGGCGATTTCTTCGAGTTCGTCCTTGGCGTTCTGGGTCTCGGCCTGGTTCGCCTCGACCGCCGCCAGATTGTCGCGCAGCGAAGTCAGCAGCTTGGCCTGGGCCTGCGACACGTAGGCCATCATCTGCAGGTCGCGGTTGATGCGGTTCGGGTTGTCGCCCGACAGCAGCAGCTTGATGCGGTCTTCGTTGCCGGCGACATATTGTTCGCGCAACAGCTTGGCCAGCTGCCGCTTCTGGGCGGCGATAGTCTGGGCCAGGCGCTCCTGCTGGGTGCCCAAGTCTTGCAGCTTGGCGTTGGTCGCGGCCTGCTCGCCGCCCAGTTCGCGCAGCGCCCGGTTGGCGTTCGAGATCGCCTCTTCCGACTCGGCCAGCTCGTCGGCCGCGTCGTCCTTTTCGCTCTCGGTGCGGCTGATGT
>NZ_JBKFGF010000060.1:0-16508 GCF_051233485.1 Massilia sp. LXY-6 | reverse complement strand
TCGCGGCCTGCTCGCCGCCCAGTTCGCGCAGCGCCCGGTTGGCGTTCGAGATCGCCTCTTCCGACTCGGCCAGCTCGTCGGCCGCGTCGTCCTTTTCGCTCTCGGTGCGGCTGATGTCCTTCTTCAGCGCATTCAGTTGTTGCTGGATGCCGGCGCGCTGCGCCTCGGCCTCGGCTTTCTGCTTGCTGCGCGCGGTAGGGCGCGAGGGCGCCGCTTGCGCTTCGCCGAGGGCGAGCGCAAGCGCGCACGCCAGCAGGCCGCACAGCAGCGCGCTGCCGGCTGACTTCATTACAAAGCGCAAGGTTTACTTTGCCTTCCCTTGGTTGGCCACGGCGGCCATCGCGGCCGCGATCGCTTCCTGGTCGCCCAGGTAGTAATGGCGGATCGGCTTCAGGTTCTCGTCCAGCTCGTACACCAGCGGGGTGCCGTTCGGGATGTTGAGGCCGACGATGTCGGTGTCGCTGATGTTGTCGAGCATCTTGATCAGGGCGCGCAGGCTGTTGCCGTGGGCCGAGATCAGGATCTTCTTGCCGGCGCGGATGGCCGGGGCGATTTCCTCGTCCCAGGCCGGCATCACGCGCGCGACGGTGTCCTTCAGGCATTCGGTCAGCGGGATCTGTGCTTTGTCGAGGCCGGCGTAGCGCGGGTCCTTGAACGAGGTGCGCGGATCGCTGTCTTCGAGCGCCGGCGGCGGGGTGTCGTAGCTGCGGCGCCAGACCAGCACCTGCTCGTCGCCGAACTTGGCGGCGGTCTCGGCCTTGTCCAGGCCCTGCAGGGCGCCGTAGTGGCGCTCGTTCAGGCGCCAGTCGTTCTTGACCGGCAGCCACATCATGTCCATCTCGTCCATGGCGAGCCACAGGGTACGGATCGCGCGCTTGAGCACGGAGGTGTAGGCGAGGTCGAAGCTGAAGCCGGCTTCGCGCAGCAGGCGGCCGGCGGTGGTCGCCTCCTTGACGCCCTTCTCTGTCAGGTCAACGTCGGTCCAGCCCGTAAAGCGGTTTTCGAGGTTCCAGGTGGATTCGCCGTGGCGCATGAATACGATTTTGTACATAAGGCTCTTCGGATAAAAAAAAATGGTGGGAAATATCGATTCAGCTTCTATTTTATAATGCGACGATTCAATTCAGTTCAACCGACGGAAACTTCGTGAAATTCATCCTTGACCATATCTTCGTTGTTGCGATCGCCGTGATTTCCGGCGCTGCCCTGCTGTGGCCGGCGCTCGCGCCGCGTGGCCGCCGCGCTACCCCGCTCCAGGCGACCCAGATGATGAACCGCGGCAAAGCCACGGCCGTGATCGACGTGCGCGGCAGCGACGAGTTCGCCGCTGGCCACTTGCGCGACGCAAAAAACCTTCCACTGGCAGACTTGGGCAATCGCATCGGCGAGTTGGACAAGTCGAAAACCAAGACCGTGATCGTGGTGTGCCAGAGCGGCGCCCGCGCCGACAAGGCGGCGCGCCAGATCAGGGCCGCCGGTTTCGAGGACGTCTACACGCTGGATGGCGGCGTCGCGGCCTGGACGGCTGCCGGCCTGCCCCTGACCAAATAATCGTTCGAAAGGATTACTGATGACTGCCCACGTCGTTCTCTACCACACTGCAAGCTGCCCTTACTGCGTGCGCGCCGAGCGCCTGCTGGAAGCCAAGGGCGTGACCGAGATCGAGCGCATCCGTGTCGACCTCGACCCGGAACAGCGCGCCATCATGATGCAGCGCACCGGTCGCCGCACCGTACCGCAGATCTATGTGGGCGACACCCACGTCGGCGGCTTCGACGACCTGTACGCGCTCGACCAGGCTGGCCGCCTGGACCCGCTGCTGAAGGGCGATTCGGCCTGAATACGGGCCTGACCGGCAATGCTATGGCAACCGAGTTGGTTTTGATACAATTGCCGACGCCTTGACATTCAAGCATATGGGACGGCTCGTCCGTCCTTCACACTATTAACGAAAGCGTTCCATGGCCGACGAAAACCTGCAACCCGTGTTCCAAATCCAGCGTGTTTACCTGAAAGACATGTCGCTGGAACAACCGAATTCCCCGGCGATCTTCCTCGAGCAGGAAGCACCGACCATCGAGGTCTCGCTGGACGTCGGCGCCGAAGGAATCGCCGATGGCATCTACGAATCGACCGTGACCATCACCGTGACCGCCAAGGTCAAGGACAAGGTCGCTTTCCTGGTCGAAGGCAAGCAGGCTGGCATCTTCGAAGCCCGCAACATCCCGGCTGACCAGATGGACCCGCTGCTGGGCATCGGCTGCCCGAACATCATCTATCCTTACCTGCGTAGCAACATCGCCGACTTCATCACCCGTGCCGGCTTCCCGCCTGTGCACCTGGCTGAAATCAACTTTGAAGTGTTCTACCAGCAGCGCCGCCAAGCGCTGGCCGAGCAGGCTGCCGCAGCTGGCACGCCGGCCGCCAACCAGTAATACAGCAAGACCCGAGGTTCGGTCTGCCTGTACCAGGCTGGCCGGACATCTATCTTTTCTGCCTTTCGGCGCGTGTCGTTTTCCCAAAGGCCTGTCATGCGCACCAATCGCATCCGTCAACGTCTCATCGCAGGCAGCCTCCTGTTGCTGGCCTCCTGCGCGGCCGCGGCGTTCGATTTCAAGACGGTGGGCGCACATTCCGCGGTCCTGTACGACGCCCCGTCCGCCAAGGGCGGCAAGCTGTTCATCGCCCCGAGCGGCATGCCGGTCGAGGTCATGCTCAGCTATGGCGACTGGGTCAAGGTGCGCGATGCGGCCGGCGACCTCGCCTGGACCGAAGCCAGGAACCTGTCGGCCAGGCGCAACGTGATCGTGCGCGTGGCCGGTGCCAAGGTGCGCGCCGCACCGGAAGACAATGCCGCCGTCCTGATGACGGCCGATAAGAACGTCCTGCTCGAACTGGTCGATCCGGAAGCCGGCCCGTGGGTGCGCGTGCGCCACCGCGACGGCATCGGCGGCTACGTCAGGGCGTCCGACGTCTGGGGCATCTGAGCCCCCTATTCCATGCACGAAGCCAAACAAGCCCAACCCATCACTGTCCTCGGCGCCGGCGCCTGGGGCACGGCGGTCGCGATCGCGCTGGCCGCCCGCCACGACGTCCTGCTGTGGGGTCGTAATCCGGAACAGATGGCCGCCACCGATGCGGCGCGCGAGAACCTCACCTACCTGCCGGGCCATCCGCTGCCGCCCGCCTTGCGCGTGTCGGCCGACTTCGAGGCCGCGATCGCCCACGTCACCCAGGCTGCACCCGGCACGACGCCGCTGCTGATCGCGGCCTGTCCGGTGGCCGGCTTGCGCCCGCTGCTCGAGCAATTGAAGGGCCGGCCGATCCCGAACATCGTCTGGCTGTGCAAGGGTTTCGAATACGGCACCGGCCTGCTGCCGCACCAGGTGGTGCGCGAGGTACTCGGTGACACTGTCCCCGGCGCCGCCCTGTCCGGCCCTTCGTTCGCCCAGGAAGTGGCGCGCGGCCTGCCCTGCGGGCTGACGGTGGCCTCCAGCTCGGCCGAACTGCGCGAGCGCGTGGTCTCCCTCGTGCACGGCGGCAGCGTGCGCGTGTACGCCTGCGACGACCTGGTCGGCGTGGAAGTCGGCGGCGCGGTCAAGAACATCCTCGCCATCGCCACCGGCGCGGCCGATGGCCTGGGCCTGGGCCTGAACGCGCGCGCGGCCCTGATCACGCGCGGACTGGCCGAGATCACCCGCCTCGGCACCACGCTGGGCGCCCAGCCCGCCACCTTCATGGGGCTGACCGGCATGGGCGACCTGATCCTGACCTGCACCGGAGATTTGTCGCGCAACCGCCGCGTCGGCCTGGCGCTGGCCCAGGGCAAGGCGCTCGACACCATCGTCAGGGAACTCGGCCACGTGGCCGAAGGCGTGCCGTGCGCGAAAGCCGTGCGCGAACTGGCGGCGAAACTCGGCGTCGACATGCCGATCACCAATGCTGTGGCCGGCGTGCTGTTCGATGGCGCCTCGGTGCAGGAAACCGTGGACCGGTTGCTGGCGCGGGATCCGCGCAATGAATTAGCGTAGGGTGGGCTCTCCGAGCCCACGCGTAACGTCCGCACACCGCAGGCGTCACGCGTGGGCACATGGTGCCTACGCCGGCCGCGCCCACCCTACGTATTCGGTGCCCCGCGCGGGTCGCGGGTCGGGCCGCCGCTGTTGTCGCCCGGGTGCAGCAGGATGGTCATCAGGGCGACGGCATCCTTGTTGGCGCGCACCGCGTGCGGCTCGCCGCCGGCCAGGTAGACCATCTCGTTCGGGCGCAGGATGGTAGTGCGGCCGTGGGCGTCGAAGGCGATCTCGCCTTCCAGGCACAGCAGCGTCATTTCTCCCTCGACCCGGTGCTCAGGCAGCGGCTTTTCCTTAGGCAACACCAGCCGGATCAGCTCCATGTGATCGGTCTTGATCAGCGCGATCGACGTGAAGTTCGCGATGTCGTCCTCGCCCCGCGAAAGTAGAATCCGTTCCCCCGATACTGCGTGTTGCAAGGCCATGTCGCTCTCCAATCAGTAATCATTCTTCGAAAGTCTGGGGCACCCCGCGCAGCCAATCGACCAGCGCGGTGGCGTCCTTGAATCCTTGCGCGAGCTGGGGCACCAGTTTTTCCGGGGCATTGACGTCGAGTTTCGTCTCGGTCCAGACGAAATAGCTCTTGAGCTTCAGGTATTCGACCAATGGGTGGTCCGGGTCGAAGCCTTTGGGCGGACGCTGCAGCTTGTCTTCCGCGGTCAGGTCGCCATAGGTCTCGCGCAGATGTTTATTCTTCAACATTTTGCCAAACCCTGTCGCATCGTTGACCACGTGTTCGCGGATCGCCTTCAGGCGCGGTGCCGGCGGCAGGTATTCACCGGCGCCGAACTGCAAGGTGCCGTCGGCTTCGATGTGGAAATAATAGGTCGGGCCGCCGGCCGCGCTGGGACGGCGCTTGTCGCCCGGCGCGATGCCGGCCGAGAAATGCGTTTTATAGGGCGTCTTGTCGTGCGAAAAGCGGGTGTCGCGCTGGAAGCGGAACGCCGCCTTCTTCGGATCGCAGGCCGCCACCTGGCGGTCGAACTTCGCGACCTCCCGGATCAGCTCCGTCAGCGTCTCGATGAACTCGGTGCGCAGGATGTCGTAGCGGGGTTTGTTCCAGAGGAACCAGGGGCGGTTGTTGTTGTCCTTGATTTCGGTGAGGAATTGCGTCAGGTCGCGCAGGTGCATGGGGCGTCGTTCGGATGAAGTTGAATGATAAAAATCAGGGCGTCTGGCGCGGGCGGCGGCCGACCGTGACGTCGAGCGTGGACTGGCGATTCTTGCGCATCACCGTCATTTTCGCTTTGCCACCCGGCGTCAGGTCGGCGATCAGGTTCAGCATGTCGTTGGTGCTACCGACCTTCTTGCCGTCCACCGACAACAGGATGTCGCCGGGACGCATGCCGGCGCGGTCGGCCGGGCCGCCGCGCACCACGCCGGCGATGATGGCGCCGCTGTCGCGCGCGAGGCCGAAACTGTCGGCCAGTTCCGGCGTGATGTCCTGGGATTCGATGCCGATCCAGCCGCGCACCACCTGGCCATGCTTGACGATGGAGTCGAGCACGGTCTTGGCGGTCGAGACGGGAATGGCAAAGCCGATCCCGACCGAGCCGCCGGTCTGCGAGTAGATCGCCGAGTTAATCCCGAGCAGGTTGCCGCGGGTGTCGACTAGGGCCCCGCCCGAGTTGCCGAAGTTGATCGCGGCGTCGGTCTGGATGAAATTCTCGAAATGGTTGATGTGCAGGTTGTTGCGGCCCAGGGCAGAGATGATGCCGAGGGTAACGGTCTGGCCGACGCCGAAGGGATTGCCGATCGCCAGCACCACGTCGCCCACGCGCGCTTCCTTCGGATCGCCCAGCACGATCACCGGCAATTTGTTCGCCTTGATGCGGATCACAGCGAGGTCGGTTTCCGGATCGGTGCCGACGATGCTGGCGGCAGCCTTGCGGCCGTCGGCCAGGCCAACCTCGATCTCGTCGGCGCCTTCGATCACGTGGTAGTTGGTCAGGATGTAGCCCTCGGCGCTGACGATCACGCCCGAGCCGAGGCTGGCCATCTGTTCCTGCGGCGGCAGTTTGTCGCCGAAGAAGCGGCGGAAGAACGGGTCTTTCAGCAGCGGATGCGTCTCGCGCAGAGCCTTGCTGGTCAGGATATTGACGACGGCCGGCATCGCGCGCCCGGCCGCCTCGCGGTAGCTGCCCGGTGCCGCCGCCCCCGGGGCCTGCAGCACGGGTACCGCACGGCCGGGAGCGCCGATCCCGACCTGGGTCGGCGCACGCTGCATCGACAGCGCCCCCAGCCACTCCGGGCGCAGGGCCGCGATCACGGCATAGATGCCGAGGGCGATCGTGACGGTCTGCGCGAACAGGAGCCAGTAGCGCCGCATGATGCGTGGCCGTTTCGTTTCAGCTGCGGGTCTTCAGCGAATCGCGGATCTCGCGCAGCAGCACGATTTCTTCCGGCGCCACGACGACCACTTCTTCCTTGGGATGGAACGAATTGCGCATCCGGTTCATCAAACGAACCATCTGGAAGATCACGAAAGCAAGGATCAGAAAATTCAGCAGGATCGTCAGGAAGTTACCGTAGGCCAGCACGGCGCCCGCCTTTTTCGCCTCCGCCAGCGGCAAGCCGTAGGCCTGGCCGTTCAGGGGAAGGTAATAGCTCGCGAAGTCGAGACCGCCGAACAGCTTGCTGATCGGCGGCATGATCACGTCCTGCACCAGCGAATCGACGATGCGTCCGAAGGCCCCGCCGATGATCACGCCGACGGCCAGGTCCATCACGTTGCCCTTCATCGCGAACTTCTTGAACTCTTCCATCATAGCCATCCCGATCCTCCTTGTCGTTTTTATATACGTGAAAAGATGATACCTGAAAGCCGGGCTGCCGCTACCGCGAGCAAGTCTTGACGCGACCGCGGGCAAAAGCGGGAAATGCACATTTGGAAGTCATCATGATGGCAAGAACGTTTTTTCTTTAATTTGTAAAACTGTTCACATATAATCGACTGTTGCAATAAAGGTTTTTACCTAATTGCAATCTATTGCATTGCAGCATTTCGCATTTGACGAATGGAGTTGGTATGAGTAATGAGAAGCAGGTCGATACAGGCCGGCGAGGCTTGCTCGTGGCTACATGCGCGGCGGGCGGCGTTGTCGGTGTTTCAACGGCCGGAGTTCTGGTAAGTACTTTCCAGCCTTCGGAACGAGCGAAAGCGGCTGGTGCGCCGGTCGAGGTGGACATCTCCGACGTCAAGCCTGGCGAAATGAAAGTGGTGGAATGGCGCGGCAAGCCGGTCTGGGTCTTGCGCCGCACCCCGGAAATGCTGGCGAGCCTGCCAAAGAACGACAGTCTGGTGGCCGACCCGAAATCCGAAAAACCGTACCAGATGGAAACGCCTGGGTACGCCAAGAACGAAACCCGTTCGCGCCAGGAGCACAAGGAAGTGCTGGTCGCGGTGGGCATCTGTTCGCACCTGGGCTGCTCGCCCTCTTCCCGCTTTGCCGAAGGTCCGCAGCCGAACCTGCCGGACGACTGGCACGGCGGCTTCCTGTGCCCCTGCCACGGCTCGACCTTCGACCTGGCCGGCCGCGTCTTCAAGAACAAGCCGGCGCCGGCCAATCTCGACGTCCCTCCGTACATGTACCTGTCCGATAATAAGCTCGTGATCGGCAAAGACGAAAAAGGCGAGGCATAAGATGGGCGCAGCTTTCAAGGAAACCAAACTCCCGGCGAATGCGCCGAAGAGCCAGAAAGCGCTGGCCTGGGTCGACGACCGCTTCCCCTTGTCGAAACTGTGGAACGACCAGTGGGGCAAGTATTACGCCCCGAAGAACTTCAACGTCTGGTATATCTTCGGCTCGCTGGCCATGCTGGTGCTGGTGCTGCAAATCGTCACCGGCATCTTCCTGACCATGCATTACAAGCCGGATGCCGGCCTCGCGTTCGGTTCGGTCGAATACATCATGCGTGAAGTCCCGTGGGGCTGGCTGGTGCGCTACATGCACTCGACCGGCGCCTCGGCCTTCTTCATCATCGTTTACCTGCACATGACCCGTGCGCTGCTGTACGGTTCCTACCGCAAGCCGCGCGAGCTGATCTGGCTGTTCGGCTTCGCCACCTTCCTGTGCCTGATGGCGGAAGCCTTCTTCGGCTACCTGCTGCCGTGGGGCCAGATGTCGTACTGGGGCGCCCAGGTGATCGTCAACCTGTTCAGCGCCATTCCGGTCATCGGCCCCGACCTGTCGCTGTGGATCCGCGGCGACTACGTGGTGTCGGACGCGACCCTGAACCGCTTCTTCGCCTTCCACGTGATCGCGATCCCGCTGGTCCTGCTGGGCCTGGTGGCCGCGCACCTGATCGCGCTGCACGAAGTCGGCTCGAACAATCCGGACGGCATCGAAGTGAAGGAAAACGTCGGCCCGGACGGCCACGGCGTCGACATGATCCCGTCGCACCCCTACTACACCACCAAGGACCTGTTCGGCGTGACGGTGTTCCTGTTCATCTACAGCGCGGTGATCTTCTATGCGCCTGAGATGGGCGGCTACTTCCTGGAGTACAACAACTTCATTCCGGCCGATTCGATGAAGACCCCGCCGCACATCGCGCCGACCTGGTACTTCACGCCGTTCTACTCGGTGCTGCGCGCCACGACTTCGGACTTCATGTGGGTCGTGATGGCCGGCGTTGCCGCCTATGTCGTGTTCATCTGGCTGCGTTCGCGCCTGTCATACAAGACCAAGCTGATCATCACCGCGATCGCCGTGGTGCTGGAGATCGGCATGCTGTTCCTGGACGCGAAAGTCTGGGGCGTGGTGCTGTTTGGCTCGTCCGTCGTGATCCTGGCCCTGCTGCCATGGCTGGACCACTCGCCGGTAAAGTCGATCCGCTACCGCCCGGACTGGCACAAGTACGTGTACACCGTGTTCGGCATCGCCTTCCTGACGCTGGGCTACCTCGGCACCCAGCCGCCGACCCCGTCCTCGACGCTGATGGCCCAGGCCTGCACGCTGATCTACTTCAGCTTTTTCCTCCTGATGCCGTGGTGGAGCGCCTCGGGCCGGTTCAAACCGGTACCGAATCGCGTGAGCTTCACCCCACATTGACCGCTACGGAAAAGGACAACCATGAATTTTTCGAAGAAGATACTCGCGGTCCTTGCCTTGCTGCCGGGATTCGTCTTTGCGAACGAGGGTAGTTTCCCACTGGATCGCGCACCGGAACGCAACGATATTGCGTCACTGCAAAACGGTGCCAAGCTGTTCGTCAACTACTGCCTGAACTGTCATTCGGCGTCGGCGATGCGCTACAATCGCCTGCGGGACCTGGGCCTGAGCGAGGACCAGATCAAGAACAACCTGCTGTTCTCCGGCGAGAAGGTGGGCGACATGATGACGATCGCGATGCGTCCTGCGGACGCGAAAGCCTGGTTCGGCGCGGTGCCGCCGGACCTGTCGGTGATCACGCGCGCACGCGCGTCGGGCGCCGGTTCGGGTGCGGACTACCTGTACACCTACCTGCGCACCTTCTACAAGGACGACACCCGCCCGACCGGCTGGAACAACATGGTGGTGCCGAACGTCGCCATGCCGCACGTGCTGTGGCAGCTGCAGGGCGTGCGCACCGCCAAGATGGTCGAGGAAGCGGACCCGCACGAGCACGGCAAGACGGTGCACAAGTTCGCCGGTTTCGAGGAGGTCAGCAAAGGCCAGCTCAGCCCGCAGGAGTTCGATACCCAGGTAGCCGACCTGGTCGCTTACATGAACTGGATGGCGGAGCCGGCGCAGGATTTGCGCAAGCGCCTGGGTGCAATCGTGTTGCTGTTCCTTGCTGTTTTCGCTTTCCTTGCCTGGAGACTAAACGCTTCTTATTGGAAAGACGTAAAGTGATGTGATTGCCCGGTTATAATGCGGGCAATTATTATCTGGGGTGAGCCGCTTGGCGCTTCACCCCTTTGTTTCTTGAAGGAACTATAAACCATGATGGTTCTCTACTCCGGCACGACGTGCCCGTTCTCCCAGCGCTGCCGTCTGGTCCTGTTCGAAAAGGGCATGGACTTTGAAGTGCGCGACGTGGACCTGTTCAACAAGCCCGAAGACATCTCGACGATGAACCCGTACGGCCAAGTGCCGATCCTGGTCGAGCGCGAGCTGATCCTGTACGAATCGAACATCATCAACGAGTACATCGACGAGCGCTTCCCGCACCCGCAGCTGATGCCGGCCGACCCGCTGATGCGCGCCCGTGCCCGCCTGATGTTGTTCAACTTCGAAAAAGAGCTGTTCGTGCACGTGAACACGCTCGAGAACGAGCGCAACAAGGTCGGCGACAAGAGCCACGACAAGGCCCGTGCGGAAATCCGCGACCGCCTGACCACGCTGGCCCCGCTGTTCCTGAAGAACAAGTACATGCTGGGTGACGAGTTTTCGATGCTGGACGTCGCCATCGCTCCGCTGCTGTGGCGCCTGGATCACTACGGCATCGAACTGTCGAAGACCGCCGCGCCGCTGATGAAGTACGCCGAGCGCATCTTCTCGCGTCCTGCCTACATCGAAGCGCTGACTCCGTCCGAAAAAGTGATGCGCCGCTAAAGAACCTCAGAAACCTGCAGCGCACTAGCGGCGCTTGCGACGGTTTCTGATGTCCTTTAAACGAATCGAGTGCCCTTCCGGCAACCCGGACACCGTTGCACGCCAGTTTTTCGACGCCTCATGGCGAATCGGATTACACTGGCGTGTAACAACTTGTTTCAATTTGATCCTGAACATGCCAGACATCTCCACCAAGCCATATCTGCTGCGCGCCATTTACGAATGGTGCACGGACAGTGGCTACACGCCTTACCTGGCGGTCAAGGTCGACGCCGCGACCACGGTTCCGATGGAATACGTGAAGAAGGGCGAGATCATCCTCAATATCAGCTACGGCGCGACCTCCGGGCTGAAGATGGACAACGACGCGATCACGTTCCGGGCACGCTTCAACGGCGTGTCGCGCGAGCTGTACATTCCGGTACAGAACGTGCTGGCGATCTACGCCAACGAAAACGGCCAAGGGATGGCCTTCGACGTCAGCACCACCGCCGCCGAACTGGCCCCGCCTGCTCCCGCGCCCGTACCGGAAACGGCCAGTGCTCCTGCCGCTGCTTCCGCCCCCGGTCTGTCGGCCGTTCCGGGCAAGACCAGCGGTGCAACGGCATCCGAGGTGTCGCATCTACCCGACGATAACAACGAACCACCCAAAAAAGGTGGTCGCCCGACGTTGACCAGGATTAAATAAGGGTATAATTCTGGCCACATTGCCGGCTTAGCTCATCAGGTAGAGCAGTTGATTTGTAATCATCAGGTGGCGGGTTCGAGTCCTGCAGCCGGCACCAATAGAATCAAGCACTTAGCCCAGCCTTTATGGTTGGGCTTTTTGCTTTTTGGGGTTCATGTAACCGCTGTGTAACCCCGTTTCCAAGCGGACTTCGCCAATGCATGAGAGCCAGGAAAACTTCTAGGCGACATTCGCATTGCCAAAAATGCATTGTCGCAATATGATTTGCCTACATTGCAATTGGTTCTGCATCGTTTTCGGATCGCTAACGCTTGAAGAAGCAGCTGGGAGTGGTTTATGAAAGTCATCTTTTCACGCAAGGGATTTGATTCGGGATACGGAAAAGTCCCAAGTCCAATACTTGAAGACGGCACGCTCCTTTCCTTACCAATTCCCAGCACCGAGGACAGCGACACCATGGCGTCGCTCCAAACCCATGGAGTCGACCTCGACGGCTTGCTGCAGGATTTGAGTCGAGGTAAGCACTCTGTTCAGACACGTATCCACCATGATCCGGAGCTGCTGAACCATCGTGGTCGCCAAAATTGGCGCCCGGCACTCGGCCAGACTGGCGCAGCCCACGGACACTTGGCGAAACAGGGCGTTGGCCCGGGTGACGTCTTTCTGTTCTTTGGCTGGTTCCGCCAGGTGGAGCGCGTCGACGGCCGGTGGCGCTATGTGCGCACGGCGCCCGATCTGCATGTGTTGTTCGGTTGGCTCGAGGTCGATGAAGTACTACCGATCGTGCTCGAGCGCGAGCGCTGCCTGGCCGCATATCCGGCAATCGCCAGTCATCCCCACGTCGCGTCGCCAGAGCACTACAGCCATCGGAACAACCATCTCTACATGGGGTCCGAACGGAGCCGCTTCGCGCAAGGTCAGCCGGGTGGTGGCTACTTCAAGCGTTTTACACCTCAGTTGCAACTGACTGCGCCCGGCGAAACCCGCACGCTCTGGAGCTTGCCAGAATGGATGGTGCCGGCTCAAGGACGGCGCGCCCTGACCTATCATGAGAATCCCGCCCGCTGGACATCACACTCCGGGCGTGTGCTCATGCAATCTGTCGGCAAGGGCCAAGAATTCGTACTGCACTGCGATGACTACCCAGAGGCCCGCGACTGGCTGTCGGGCATCATTGCCTCACATAGCGCACCATGAGCATCTATACCGTATATCTTCGCCAGCCTGCAGGGCTACACGACCGTCGCTGTGACCCGTTCTGGGAATTTGGAAGCTTCGGCTCGACCGGATGCCACAGCAGTAATCTCCTGCATCCACGCCGCTCTCCGCTAACTGCTGACGATCGTCTGGTCTTCCTGCAAGGGGCGCCCGGTGAAGTTCGTGCGATAGCAATGACGCCGCCGATTCGGATTGGCGGGCACTCCGCACGCCTCGAAGCGCTATGGGATCCAACCTATCGTCCCCTGCCGTACGCGCAAGCGGCCCTATTCATCAATAACGCCGGCCAAACGGACTTCCCTTCGCTGCTGGCAATGCTCAAAGGTGTCCGACGCGATACGCCATGTAGTGCTGTCGGCAGCAAGTTCCGTAGCCGCTGTTCCCCTCTGGACGGTACGCTCGCCGCCGAGCTTATAGCATGGTTTAACCGCTCACACGGTCAGGCAGCTGAGTACTTCGAGGCGATCTGCCACACGAATGATCGATGGCACGAATATGCCTCACAATCCGGGTGGGCAGATGCGGAAGTGCGCGCTCAGCGATATCGAGAGTTCGGCGGCAACCTGAACAAGGATGTAGCTGGAGAATCCCCTGAAGGCTCTTCGTCCAGGTGTGGATTATCCACCAGATCAGCAGAGAAACCGCGGGCACCGCTTAGCGCCGGTCCGGTCCCGGGACCCGCACGGATAAAACGTCGATGTGGCTAAGATTGAAGTTCTGGCTGAGCACGTTGCTGGCTTTACACGCCGGTGAGCTCCTGCTTATCTGAGCATCATGTATGCCGAGCCAACTGTAATCTCTGTGCCGTAGCTGAAATATAACTTTGACAAGCCTGCAAGAACTCCACTATGGACAGCCAACATTGGGTACTCCTATAATTTTTCATGAGGAAATCCAACAGGGATTGGCTTCCTATATTGGAAGAGCAAACCCGGCTTGGTGTCACTTAACAATGTCTTCCACCTCAGCTCCACCCTTACAAAAGTCGTTGTAGGCATCGCCTGCACCCGCTTCCATCAGCCTTCTCAGAGGTGATTACCAAAATTAGGCAAAAGCCAACCGTAAGGCATGGCTGAACTTGACCTAGAGAATCTGTGATTTCCTAGGCACCACCCAACAGAGGCACGGTCACGCTTGACTGCGGCGCCTGCTCACGAACAAACTGATCTTGCCCCGCTATTCCCGGACACAGCCTGATGCTTAATTAGCGTCAGTTTCCAGAGCCTGACGGCTTCGCTCTTTTCTAAACATGCGCGGCGATTTATAGCCCAGCGCCGAGTGAGGATGCACCTCGTTGAAATGCCGGAAGGCGTCGGGCAACTGGGCCAGCACGACGGCGCCGTCGCTGCGGTCCATGCCGCCGACATAATCGCGTTTGAGCGTGTTCACGAAGCTCTCTGCCATGCCGTTCGATTGCGGGCTATTAACAGGCGTGTGCACCGGCTTGATGCCCAGTTGATGCGCCAAGGCGTGCGTCTCGATTGCCCGGAATGCGCCGCCATTATCGCTCAAGAATTCAAGCGTAATCGACCGCTCGTCCGTGCTGCCAAAGCGTGCCTCTACCGCCTCGATCATCATGTCGCGTACCGGTTCGCCGGGCAGGCCACGGCCGATCCAGGCACGCCAAGCGATGATCTCGCGGTCGCAGCAGTCCTTCATGAATACGCCCGTCACGACGTCGCCATTGTCGCAGGCGATCTCAAAGCCGTCCGAGCACCAGCGCTGGTTCGATTCCTCGACGGCTACCTTGCCATCATGAGCGCGGCCGCTGTCCCGGCGCTTGGGCGACTTCGGCAGCAGCAAACCCTGGGCCTTCATCACGCGATACATGCGCTTATGATTGACGGGCCGCAGGCCCATCAGGCTGCGCGTGCGGTTCACCAAGGCACCGGCACGACGGTAGCCGTAAGTCGGCAATGCCGTGATCTCGGCACGTACGGCGTCGGCAATCATCGCGTCAGCGACCGGGTCAAACTTGGCCGATGTGCGGCCGTCGATCCAGTCTGCTGGACGCGCAAGGCGATCAATAACGTTCGAGCGCGCTACACCAAGGACAGCGCAGACCGGCTTCACTGGCCGTCCTTGTCCAATAAGGGTGAGCGCGCAATCCACTAATGAGATGGTCCCCCCTCCACCCTGAAGAGTCTAAGCTGACAAGGTGTTTTCATCCTAAACGGAGGCCATCATGCAAGACGTTACGCTCATCGGCATCGACCTCGGCAAGCACAGCTTCCACGTGCACGGCCAGGACCGGCATGGCAAAGCGCTACTGCGCAAGAAGTTCAGCCGCAGGCAGCTGGTCGAGTTCCTCGCCAAGTTCCATGCATGTACGGTCGTGATGGAAGCCTGCGCAGGCGCCCACCACATGGCGCGACAATTGGCTGGCTACGGCCACGACGTCAAGCTGATCTCACCCCAGTTCGTGAAGCCCTTCGTCAAGAGCAATAAGAACGATTTCGTCGATGCCGAGGCGATCTGCGAGGCGGCCAGCCGTCCATCGATGCGCTTCGTGACACCGAAAAACGAAGCCCAGCAAACTTTGTCAGCCTTGCACCGCGTACGCGAGTCACTGGTTCATGACCGCACCAAGGCTTGCAATCAAATCCATGCCTTCCTTCTCGAATTCGGCATCAGCCTACCGAAAGGATATGCCGTGATCCGGCGTCTGCCGGTTATCCTGGCAGAGCAGCGCTTGCCGCTGCGGCTGGTGCAGGTGTTGGAAAGGCTGCATGCCCACTTCAAATACCTGGACGAGCAGATTGCCCAAATCGAGAAGGAATTAGCAGCCCAACTGGCCGATGACGACCTCGGTCAACGATTGATGAGTGTGCCTGGCATCGGACCGATCACGGCGAGCGTGCTGGCAAGCGAAGTAGGCGACTGCAAGCAGTATCGATGCGGTCGGGATCTTGCCGCAGCGTTCGGCCTAGTGCCACGCCAGTACAGCACGGGCGGCAAGAACAACCTGCTGGGTATCAGTAAACGCGGTGACAAGAAAGTCAGATACCTACTGGTGCAGTGCGCTAAAGCTTACATGCGACAACTGAATTACCAGACCGGCCAACTGGCATGCTGGGTGCGAGCGATGCGCGCGCGTCGGCACCCTAACGTCGTTGCCTGTGCGCTGGCGAGTAAGCTAGCCCGGATCGCCTGGGCGATCGCGACGCACCACACCACCTTTGAAGTGAGGGAAGCCCGCATACCCGCATAGGACTTCCCCAAGCTTACTGTACAACCACCACCGGTTTTGCGACTGCTGACTTTCGATGACGTGAACGGCACACCGGCCTGGCGGATACCCTGACGAAAAAATCGGCTGTTCAAGCCGACCCACTTTTTAGGACCGACAGGCGCGGCTCTCATCGTGGCGCGGAGAGATCTCCAACCGACGCCGGATAGATTGAAGCAAGCCTACCCACATCGTACGAAATCAGCTTGCAAAAAGGAGGGGGACTAGCATCTCCAGTGAGCTGCATTCGGCACGTTACTTGGACAGTCCACGAAAGCGGTAGGAAGGTACCTGATCAAGGCTTTCAACCGACCGTCGCCGGCAAGCTGCCGATCAGCTTGCACCCGCATTCCGTCGTGCATCCCTCGACCGCAACGGGCACCCCGTCGACTGTAAGTGTGTCGTGGGCGGTGATGATCTTGTTTACACCGTGCGGTTTGCCACCGGGGTAGGGCTGCGGACAGTCAACTTTGTCACCCAGCCGGGCGATCGCTTTTCCCCTGATGTCGTGGTTGGGCGAACCGCTAATCACTGTGCCGCCATGATCGGTTTTGTCTCCGACTGTAATGATTTTCAATGACATCTGGCTCTCCGGTGGAATCGGTGACGTTAGTAGATGGGTGGGCCGTCCGGCTAAGCGCGATCGCTAGGGAAGCGCTGATTTAATCGCCGAGCTCCCCCGGCCGCCGGCGCAACTGGCACAATGATGCATCCCATCTTTCCAGCATCACCGATGAAGCAAACGAGTTTTTCCGACGCCG
>NZ_JBKFGF010000006.1:0-277633 GCF_051233485.1 Massilia sp. LXY-6 | reverse complement strand
ACGTGCTGGCGCGCCACCACCGCAGCGAGGCCGCGCTGGAAAGCTTCGAACGCGCGCTGGCCTGCCGCCCGGACTACGCCGATGCCTTCGTCAACCGCGCCAAGCTGCTCAAGGACCTGGGGCACCTCGAGGCCGCGCAGGCCGACCTCGAGCGCGCCGTCGAGCTCGAACCCGAACTCGCCGCCGCGCACTGGAACCTCGGTTTGCTGCACCTGCTGTGCGGACGCCTGGCGCAAGGCTGGCAGGGCCACGAGTGGCGCTGGAAGGTCGACCAGCTGATGCTGGGCCGCGAACGGCGCCGCTTCGACCAGCCTCTGTGGCTGGGCCAGCACGCCCCGGCGGGCAGCACCATCCTTCTATGGCCCGAGCAGGGATTGGGCGACACGATCCAGATGGCCCGCTATGCCAGGCTGCTGGCGGCGCGCGGCGCCATCGTGATCCTGGAAGTGCAGCCGCCGCTGGTGTGCCTGATGGCCGGACTGGCGAACCGCGTGCTGGCCCGGGGCGAGCCGCTGCCGGCCTTCGATTATCACTGTCCGATGATGAGCCTGCCGCTGGCTTTCGGCACCGAACTCGCCGGCATCCCCCGCGAGGCGTCTTATCTTGAGGCCGACCACGAACGGACCGCGCAATGGGACGCCCAGCTGGGCCCGGCCCGCGGCCCGCGCGTGGGCCTGGCCTGGAGCGGCAATCCGGTGCACAAGAACGACCACAACCGCAGTATCGCTTTCGACAAGCTTGCCGACGTGCTCACGCCGGCCTGCGAGTTCGTCTCGCTGCAGAAAGAATATCGCGCCTCCGACGTAGCGCTGCTGGCGGCCAGCACGGTGCGCGATGTCAGCCCCCAACTGCAGGACTTCACCGACACCGCGGCCCTGTGCGCCGCGATGGACGTCATCGTCGCGGTCGACACCAGCATTGCCCACCTGGCCGGCGCCCTCGGCAAGCCGGTCTGGATCCTGCTGCCGGAAGCCTCGGACTGGCGCTGGCTGCTCGAGCGCAGCGACAGCCCGTGGTATCCGAGCGCGCGCCTGTACCGCCAGCAACTGGGCGAGGACTGGAGCGCCGTCCTGGCGCGCGTGCGCGCCGACCTGGATGCGCTCGCGGGCGCTGGGCGATGAGCGCGCTGGTGAATGTGCCGATCGCGCCGCAGGCCGAGTCCCTGTTCGCGCAGGGGCTGGAATGGCATCGCCAGGGTTTGCTGGAGCAGGCGCTGGCCGCCTACGAACAGGCACTGCAGCTGCAGCCCGGCTACCTCGACGTGCTGCACCATATCGGCATTCTCGCCTACCAAGCGGGCGATTACGCCAGCGCCGAACAGTTCCTGCACGCCGCCATCGAGGTGGACGGCAGCGTGTCGGCGCTGCACAGCAACCTGGGCAATGTATTGAAGGCGACCGGTCGCCACGAAGCGGCGCTGGAGAGCTACGCACACGCGCTGGATCTGGACCAGGCCAATGTGGACGCCTGGTACAACTGCGGCAATACCTTGCAGGCGCTGCGCCGCTTCGACGCCGCGCTGGCCTGCTACGACCGCGCGCTCGCGCTGCAGGCGGACGATGCGCAGGCATGGAACAACCGCGCCGCCGTGTTGCAGGAACTGCGGCGCCACGACGAGGCGCTGCAAAGCTATGGCATGGCGCTGCAGCACCAGCCTGGCAACGCCGAAGCGCACTGGAACCGGGGCCTCCTGCATCTGCAGCACGGACGCTTCGCGGAAGGCTGGCGCGGCTACGAATGGCGCTGGCAGGTTGCGACTCTGTCGGTATCGCGGCAGCGCCGCGAGTTTCCGCAGCCGCTGTGGCTGGGCCGGGAAGACCTGGCGGGGAAGACCATCCTCCTGCATGCCGAACAGGGCCTCGGCGACACACTGCAGTTCTGCCGCTACGTGGACATGGTGGCCGCGCGCGGCGCCCGGGTCATCCTCGAGGTACCACCCACGCTGCTGGGACTGATGCGCACGCTGGCCGGACCGGCCAAGGTAGTGGCGCGCGGCGCGGCGCTGCCGCTCTTCGATTATCACTGTCCCTTGATGTCACTGCCGCTGGCCTTCGACAGCACGCTGGCCACTGTTCCCGCGCCTGCGGGCTACCTGCGCGCCGACGCCGGCAAGGCCGCGGCGTGGGACGCCTTGCTCGGCCCGAGGAGCAAGCTGCGCGTCGGCGTGGCATGGCGCGGCAGCCAGGCGCACAAGGACGACGATCGACGCAGCATCGATTTTGCGGTCTTCGCCAGCGTCCTGAGCCCGGCCTGCGAGTTCGTCTCGCTGCAGGACCGGCATCGTCCCGAGGATGTGCCCTTGCTGGCTGCCAGCACGGTGCGCGAGTATGGGCAGCGCCTTGCCGACTTCAGCGACACGGCTGCGCTGTGCGCGGCGGTGGATCTCGTGCTCACGGTCGATACCAGCATTGCCCACCTCGCCGGCGCGCTCGGCAAGCCGGCCTGGATCCTGTTGCCGGCCAACGCCGACTGGCGCTGGCTGCTCGAGCGCGCCGACAGTCCGTGGTATCCGTCGGCCCGCCTCGTCCGCCAGCAGCCCGGCGAGACCTGGGCTGCGGTGCTCGCGCGCGTACGCACCGGCCTTGACGCAATGGCAAGCTCGGCGAAGCCGTGAACTGGCACGGATTCATTGCTCTTAAGTTCGGATAAATCCGGCCGATAACTAGGTACATTACAGTCCGTTCAATTCGAAAAGTTTCACACGGAGGTTCAAGATGTTTGGAATGACGCAACGCGGCGTGCAAGCTTACGCCAAGGTTGGATTGGAAACCTCGGTGGTCGCCGCGTCGCCCCATGAGTTGATCGTCCTGCTGTTCGACGGCGCCCTCGCCGCGATCCACTCCGCACGACTTCACATGAAGGCTGGAAAGATTCAGGAAAAAGGGACGTCGATTTCGCGCGCCATCGAGATCGTCAACGACGGCCTGCGCGCCAGCCTCGACAAGAAGGCCGGCGGCGAGATCGCCAACAGCCTGGACAGTCTCTACATGTACATGACGGAGCGCCTGCTGCAGGCCAACCTGAAGAACTCGGTCGACATGCTCGACGAAGTGCATACCCTGCTGGCTGACCTGCGCGACGCCTGGGCCTCGATTGGCAAGACGCCGGCGCCAGCGCCAGCGACTGCCGCATCGAATGCAGCCCGGGTCCTGGCGAGTGCCTGATGATGACCCGCGACGAAATCCTGTCGACCTACGAGACACTCGAACGCATCACCGGCGACATGCTGAGTGCGGCCAGGAACGCCCAGTGGGACAGCCTGGTCGAGCTCGAACAATCATGCACGGCCCACGTGACGCGGCTGCGCGAAGGAGGCGACGTTGCACTCGGTCCGGAAGGACGCCAGCGCAAAATGGAGCTGATCAAGAAGATCCTTGATGCCGACCGTCACATTCGTGACCTGACCACGCCGTGGTTGGCACAGCTGTCGGCGATGATCAACAACACGACCACCCGGCGAAGACTGGCCAACGCCTACGGGGACGTCTAGGAGGAACGATGACGCCGCGTATCGGTCCTGGAGGCGTGTACCCGGTCGGCCAGGCCGAGCCGGTGGCGAACATCGAGGCGATCGCCCACCCCCGCCAACTGGCCAGCCAACCGTCCCTCGCGAGCCTGCTCGGCAAGTCGGTGCAGGGCCAGGTGCTGGCACGACTGGACGACGGCAGCTTCATCGTGCGTGTGAACGACCTTGCCGCACGCATGTCGCTGCCGGCCGGCGCCCAGGTCGGCAGCCAGTTGCCGCTGACCCTGGTGGCGCTGGCGCCACGTCCCACCTTCCAACTGCGGACGGATCAGGGAAGTCTCGTGCTCGCCGAAGCGGGGCTGGCGTCCGCTAAATTCGCCCATCGTCCGGATCCGCCCGCCGCACTGGTCCGCAATGTCGCGCTGTACGCCGGCGAGGCCGGGACGCCGCTGCCAGGCGCCGGCACCGGCGCCGATGGCGCGCTTGCTTCGTTCAGTCCGGCCGGCAGGCTGCTCGGCGAGGTGCTCGCCACAGCCCAGAAAAACGGCACTCCGGCGACCGCCGCCCTTGGCCGCACGCCCCTGCTGGCCGCACCGGCAACGGATGGCGAGGTGGTGGCGGCCGCACTGCAGGATGGGCTCGCGAAAAGCGGCTTGTTCTACGAGTCCCACGTGGCCGAATGGGCGCAGGGGGCGCGCCCGCAGGCAGAACTGGCGGCCGAGCCGCAGGCGCGCGGCATGGCGCCGCCGTCGGACCCGGCCACCGCCCAGCTGATCAACCTGCAGCTCAACGCCCACGAACAGGCGCGCGTCGCCTGGCAGGGACAGCTGTGGCCGGGCCAGGAACTGCGCTGGGAGATCGAACGCGATGCGCCGCAGGGCGAAGACGGCGGCGGCAATGAGGGCGATGGCAGCGATGGCGCCCAGGCCGGCTGGCAGAGCAGCTTGCGGCTGCGCTTCGGCCGGTTGGGCGAAGTGGCGGCGAAGCTCGTGCTGTCCGGCGGCCAATTGCACATCCGCCTGGACGCGCCCGAAGCCGCACGCGCGCTGCTGGAAGCCGGCAGCGGCCGCCTGGCCGATGCGCTGGACGCCGCCGGCACGCCCCTGAGCACGCTGGCGATCCACGCCGCGATTGGCAGCGATGGCACAGGACAATAAGCCTCGCCGCCAGCACGCGGTGGCGCTGGCATATGGCGCCGGCGACCCGGCGCCGAAGGTCGTAGCCAAGGGCCAGGGCCTGATGGCCGAGCAGATCATCGAACGCGCACGCGGCGCCGGCGTGTTCGTGCACGAATCGAAGGAGCTGGTGGCGCTGCTGATGCAGGTCGATCTCGACCGGCAGATTCCACCCGCCCTGTATCGCGCCATTGCCGAACTGTTAGCATGGCTTTATTATATTGAGTCAGCGCAAACTACCGGTCAGGTCTTATCCCCGCCTCCGGACGCGACGCGACTCCTGCAACCAGAAGAATCACCGGTTGGAACAGATGCAAGCAATCACTGATGCCGAACTAGAAGCCTGGCACGACTACGAAGTCGAGTCTCGCAGGGAAATCGTGGCGCTGTTGCGCCAGATCTCCGAAAAGAACCAGCTGGTCCGTGTCCTGATCAGGGGCGAGGCCGACGTTTGCGTCACCTCGATCCTCGACGTCGATCCGGACAGTAATACCATGATCCTCGACCGTCCGGTCAGCCGCGACCAGATCCAGCGCATCGTGGCAGCCGGCACGGTCCGCTGCGAGACCTCGCTCGACAAGATCCGCATCCTGTTCGGCGCCAAAGGCCTGAGCGAGATCAGCTACGACGGCGGCACCGCGCTGCGCGCCGAGCTCCCCGCCAGCCTGATCCGCCTGCAGCGGCGCGAGTTCTACCGGATGGCGACCCCGGTCAGCAATCCGGTGCGCGTGACCATTCCCATGCCCGCCGAACTGGGCGGCAAGCTGGAAGCCTTCCCGCTGGCCGACATCAGCTGCGGCGGCATCGCCATCCTCGACAACAAACAGGTGCTCGGCACGACCATCGGCGAGACCTACGTCGGCTGCCGCCTGGAGCTGCCGGAGATCGGCCCGGTCATGACCTCGCTGCAGATCCGCAACTCGCTGGACATGACGCTGCTGAACAACAAGACCAACCGCCGCCTCGGCTGCCAGTTCGTCGACATCTCGCGCGGCAACCTGGCCGCCGTGCAGCGCTACATCACCAAGCTCGAGCGCGAGCGCAACGCCCGCCTGGCCGGGCTGGTTTAAGGCATGTCCTAAATCAAACCGGGGTCAGACTCCGATTTTTGGAAACGGCCTACGGGCAATTGCCAAAATCGGGAGTCTGACCCCGGTTTGATTTGGTTTAAAGGGTAAGCCGATTACACTTGCATGTTCATGATGTCGTGATACGCCGACACCAGTTTGTTGCGCACCTGCAGGGTCGCCTGGAAGGTAATGCTGGCCTTCTGCATCGCGATCATGGTGTCGGACAGGCTCACCGAGTCGTCGCCGGCGGCGAAGCGCTTGCCCATGTCGTCGGCCTGGTTCTGGGCATTGCTGACGTTTTGCAACTGGGCTTTCAGGGCGTCCGAAAAGCTGACCTTGGACGAGGACTCCGCACTTTCCGCAGCGCCGGCCTTGCCCAGGCCGCCGACCCCGCCGATGCCGCCGGCGTTCAAGGCGGAGGCGGCCGAGGGCATGGCCGGCTTGCTGGCCGCCGCCTTCAGTTGCGCCATCATCGCTTCGATGCGGCTGCTGTCGATTCCGCCGATATTCATGTCCGCCTCTCGAGAACAGGTTGATTCAGGCTGTCAGAATATCAGCGCCACGGCAAGGGTTGGCCTCGATCAGCACCGTAAACATCCCCCTTTTCGGGGGTTTGAATGTTGCCCTACGGCTTCATAATGGCGTTCAACTACCCTAGACCCCATACCCCGACCACCCACCATGGCAACAGCAGCGGAACCACTCCTCGAGGATGACCTCGGCGCCCACGCCGAACCCAAGCCGAAGTATTGGGAAACCCCGATGGGCAAGCGCGTCGTCATCGGTGGCGCGATCGCTGCCGCGCTGGCCGTGATCGCCGCGATCTGGCTGTGGAGCTCGGCGCCCGATTACAAGGTCCTGTTCTCGAACTTCAGCGACCGCGACGGCGGTGCGATCACCGCCTCGCTCGACCAGATGGGGGTCAAGTACAAGTTTTCCGACGGCGGCACCGCGATCCTGATCCCGGCCGAGCAGGTCCACAACGTGCGCCTGAAACTGGCCGCCCAGGGCCTGCCGCGCGCCGGCAACGTCGGCTTCGAACTGCTCGAGAACCAGAAGCTGGGCACCTCGCAGTTCGTCGAGCAGGTCAACTACCAGCGCTCGCTGGAAGGCGAGCTGGCGAATTCGATCCAGGCCGTGTCCGCGGTCGCCTCGGCGCGCGTGCACCTGGCGATGCCGAAAGCGTCCGTGTTCGTGCGCGAGCAGCAGAAGCCGACCGCCTCGGTGCTGCTCAACCTGCAGCCCGGCCGCGCCCTCGACCAGGCCCAGGTCAGCGCCATCGTGCACCTGGTGGCGTCCTCGGTGCCGGAACTGACCCCGGCCAACGTGACCGTGGTCGACCAGAACGGCACCCTCCTCTCCGACACCAGCGCCCGCAACGGCAAGCAGCTCGACCCGAACCAGCTGAAGTACGTCGAGGCCCTGCAGCAGAACATCGTCAAGCAGGTCGAATCGATCATCGCCCCGATCGTCGGCCAGAACAACGTGCGCGCCGAGGCGACCGCCGAAGTGGACTTCGCCCAGGTCGACACCGCCGCCGAGATGTACAAGCCGAATTCGCCGCCGGAGCCCCAGGCGATCCGCAGCCAGCAGACCTCGGAGTCGAGCGGTCCCGGCACCCAGAACCCATCGGGCATCCCGGGCGCGCTGTCGAACCAGCCGCCGGGCGTGGCCACCGCGCCGATCGAAGGCGCCGCGCCGGCCGGCCAGCAGTCCGCCACGAGCGCCCCGACCAGTAAGAACGCGACCACCAACTACGAAGTCGACAAGACCCTGCGCTTCGAGCAGAAGCCGATGGGCGGCATCAAGCGCCTGACCGTGGGCGTGGTGGTCAACTACCGCCGCAGCGTCGATCCGAAGACCGGCAAGGTCGCGATCAAGCCGCTCGCCGCCGCCGAAGTCGCGCAGATCAACGAGCTGGTGAAGCAGGCGATGGGCTACAACCAGGCGCGCGGCGACACCCTGAACGTGGCCAACGCTCCGTTCGACGGCATCGACAAGCCGGCCGACGTCGTCCTGGACTGGTGGAAGGACCCGAACAACCTGCCGCTGGCGAAGGACGTCGCGAAATGGGTGTTCATCGCGATGGTGCTGCTGTTCCTCTGGTACCGCATCCTGCGCCCGCTGCTGAAACCCGTGATGAAGAAGTTCGACCAGGCGGTCGAGATGCCGCCGGAGCCGGAACCGGAAGTGCCGCAGCCCGAACCGGAACCCGACCACGAACAACTGGCGCGGATCGCCCGCGAGGCGGAAGAACAGAAACAGGTCATCGTCTACAAGAGCAACCTGGAGATGGCCAAGACCCTTGCGCAGAACGACCCGCGCATCGTGGCGAATGTGATCAAGGAATGGCTGGGTGCCGACTGACATGAGCGATAAAGACAAAGACATCAGCAAGGCAGCGATCCTGATGCTGGCCCTGGGCGAATCCGAAGCGGCCGAGGTGATGAAGTTCCTCGGCCCGCGCGAAGTGCTGAAGCTGGGCGCGGCGATGGCGCAGATGAAGGCGGTACAGCACGACGAGGTGCTGAGCGTGCTGAACGACTTCCGCGAGCGCGTCGACCTGCAGTCGACCGTGGGCCTGGATTCGGACGAGTACATCCGCCAGGTGCTGACCAAGGCGCTGGGCGACGACAAGGCCGCGGTGCTCCTGAACCGCATCCTGGGCGGCAAGGACGCCTCCGGCATCGAGAGCCTGAAGTGGATGGACTCGCAGTCGGTCGCGGAATTGATCCGCAACGAACACCCGCAGATCATCGCCACCATCCTGGTCCACCTCGAGCGCGACCAGGCCTGCGAGGTGCTGGCCCACTTCACGGACCGCCTGCGCAACGACGTGGTGCTGCGCATCGCCACGCTGGACGGCGTGCAGCCGGCCGCCTTGCGCGAGCTGAACGACGTGCTGACCAAGCTCCTGTCGGGCAACGAGAACATCAAGAAGTCCTCGCTGGGCGGCGTGCGCGCCGCCGCCGAGATCCTGAACTTCATGAGCGGCGACCAGGAAAGCTCGGTCATGGAGAACATCAAGAACTACGACAACGACATGGCGCAGAAGATCATGGACGAGATGTTCGTGTTCGATAACATCATCGACATCGACGACCGCGGCATCCAGCTGCTGCTGCGCGAAGTGCAGTCCGAGATGTTGATCATCGCGCTGAAAGGCGCTTCGCAGGACTTGCGCGATAAGGTCTTCAAGAACATGTCGCAGCGTGCCGCCGAGATGATGCGCGAAGACCTCGAATCGAAGGGGCCGGTGCGCCTGTCGGAAGTGGAATCCCAGCAGAAGCAGATCCTGCAGATCGTCCGCCGCCTGGCCGACGAAGGCCAGATCGTCCTGGGCGGCAAAGGTGAGGACTCGTTCGTCTAATGGTGAACTCGAAAGACTTCCAACCCATGTTCAAGCGCTGGGAAATGACCTCCTTCGGCGACGAGCGCGAAAGCAAAGTGGCCGAACGGCGCGCGGCCGAAGCCGCTGCCATGGTCGCCCAGGCCGAAGCGGCGGCACGGCGCCCGGCCGAACCGCCGCCCGCGCCGATGATCAGCGAGGCAGAGCTGGAAGAGATCCGCGAAGCCGCGCGCCAGCAGGGCTATGCCGAAGGCTTCGAGGCCGGCCAGGCCAGCGGCCATGAGGACGGCATGGCCATGGGCCGGCTTGACGCCGCGGCCGAACTGGCGCACCTGCAAGGCATCGCCGCCGCCTTCGGCGACGCCGTCACCCGGGCCGACGAAGCCATCGCCGCCGACGTGCTGGAACTGGCCCTGCACCTGGCGAAGAACATGGTGCGCACCGCCTTCGAGGTGCGCCCCGAGCTGATCCTGCCGGTGGTGCGCGAAGCGGTCGACTACCTGCCGACCCTGCAGCAACCGGCCCTCCTGGCCCTGCATCCGGAAGACGCCCTGATCGTGCGCGGCAGCATCGGCCACGAGCTCGAAAAGACCGGCTGGCGCATCGTCGAAGATGGCGGCTTGGCGCGCGGCGGCTGCCGCATCGACACCGCCAGCAACCAGATCGACGCCCAGATCGCCTCGCGCTGGCAGCGCTTGGCGCATGCGCTGGGACGCGACGTCGAGTGGCTCGGATGAGCGACGCCACGCTCGACCGTCACACGGCGCGCTGGAAGTCCTACCTGAAGGACTGCGGCAACGTGCTCGATTTCGTCGAGCCGATGCAGGTCTCGGGCCGCGTCACGCGCGTGGCCGGGCTGGTGATGGAATGCGTCGGCCTGAAGCTGGCGGTGGGCAGCGCCTGCACCATCCCGGTCGCATCGGGCGCGCGCATCGAGGCCGAAGTGGTCGGCTTCGAGGGCGAGCGCCTGTTCCTGATGCCGCAGAGCGACGTCGAAGGCGTGGTGCCCGGCTCGCGCGTGTTCCCGGTCGAACCGAGCGTGCCGAAGCCAGGCAGCGTGGATCACCCGCGCCGCCGCCCGATGGACCGCGCACGCCACCTGCCGGTCGGCTGGGGCCTGCTGGGCCGCGTGGTCGACGGCGCCGGCCGCCCGCTGGACGGCAAGGGCCCGCTCGCCACCACCGAAATGGGGCCGCTGAACGCCCGTCCGATCAATCCGCTGGAGCGCGCGCCGATCTCGGAAACGCTGGACGTGGGCGTGCGCGCCATCAATGCGATGCTGACGGTGGGCCGCGGCCAGCGTCTCGGCCTGTTCGCCGGCACCGGCGTCGGCAAGTCGGTGCTGCTCGGGATGATCGCGCGCTACACCACGGCCGACGTGATCGTGGTCGGCCTGATCGGCGAGCGCGGACGCGAGGTGAAGGAATTCATCGAGCAGATCCTGGGCGAGGACGGCCTGGCCAGGAGCGCCGTGGTCGCCGCCCCGGCCGACTCCCCTCCCCTGGTGCGCCTGCAGGGCGCGTCCTACGCCACCGCGATCGCCGAGCACTTCCGCGACCAGGGCAAGAACGTCCTCTTGATCATGGACTCGCTGACCCGCTACGCGATGGCGCAGCGCGAGATCGCCCTGGCGATCGGCGAGCCGCCCGCGACCAAGGGTTATCCGCCCTCGGTGTTCGCGAAGCTGCCGGTGCTGGTCGAACGCGCCGGCAACGGCCAGGAAGGCGGCGGTTCGATCACTGCCTTCTACACCGTGCTGTCCGAGGGCGACGACCAGCAGGACCCGATCGCCGACGCCGCGCGCGGCATCCTCGACGGCCACATCGTCCTGAACCGCAAGCTTGCCGAAGCGGGCCACTATCCGGCGATCGACATCGAGCAGTCGATCTCGCGTGCGATGCACGGCATCACCTCGCGCGAGCACCAGCAGGCGGCGCGCACGCTCAAGCAGCTGTACTCGCGCTACGAACGCGCGCGCGACCTGATCAGCGTGGGTGCCTACGTGGCCGGCACCGACCCGGTGCTGGACAAGGCGATCGCCCTGCACGAGCGCATCGAAGCCTTCCTGTGCCAGGAAATCCACGACAACGCCGACATGCTGCAGAGTTTGGGGGAATTGACCTCTCTGTTCGGCTGATTGGATGAAGCGTCCGGCCGATATACTCGATCATTATGGCCAACCCATCCGCACTCGACACCCTGATCGGCCTCGCCCAGCGCGAGTCCGACGACCGCGCCCGCCGCCTGGGCGCTGCGCTGAAGGCGCTCGAGGAAGCCGAACAGAAGCTGCAGATGCTGCTGGGCTACCGCCAGGATTATGCGGACCGCCTCGACCAGGCCCAGATGAACGGGATCACGCCCTTCGCCTACGCGAACTTCGTGGCCTTCCTGGGCAAGCTGGACAACGCGATCAACGGCCAGAAGGAAGTGATCAAGCATGCGCAGTACAAGGCCGACACGGAACGCAAGGCCCTGCAGGAGAGCGAGCGCAAACGTCTCTCCTACCGCACCCTGAACGAGCGCGCCGCAGCCCAGGCGCTGGCGGTCGAGACCAAACGCGACCAAAAAATGATGGACGATTTCGCGGCCCGGTCCGCGAGCCGAACGAGATGACGATGCAGACCACCTCCCTCCCGATCCAGCTGAACACGAACAGCCCGTCACAGGTCCAGCGCAATGGCGGGTCCGCCAGCAGCGACGCTGCGCAATTCGGCGCCATGCTGTCGAACGAACTCGATCTGCGCCAGCCCGCCCCGGCACCGGCGCCCGCCCCGAAGACGCAAGCGCCGAAGCCGCAGGCCGCCGCCAGGCCGACCCAGCCCGACGATGCGAAGGCGCCGCAGCAGGCCGCCAAACCGCAAGCAGCGGACCGGCCGGCCGACGCCAAGGATGCCGACAAGGCCGACCAGGCCAAGGAGAGCGATAGCGAGGACGGCAGCGCCGATGCGCATGCGGGCCAGGCCGGCGATCCGGCCAGCGCCATGCTGGCCCTGATGGCGAGCCTGCAGCAGCCGGCCAAGGACGCCAAAGGCGCCGCCACGGCCCAGGCCTACGACGCCCTGGGCGGGGCCACCGGCAAGGGCAAGCGCGGCGATGCCGCCCAGCTGGCGGCCCTGCAAGCGGCAATGAAGTCGGTGTCGAAGGACGGCGCCGGCATCGCCACCACCGCCGGCAAGGCCTTCTCGGACACGGCGGCCCTGAGCAACCCGGCCCTGGCTGCCGCCGGTGCCGCCCTCGTCACGGATGACAAGGCCGCAGCCGGCACCGACGCCGGCGCCAGGCTGGGCGCCGACCTGCGCGCGGCACTGACTGCGACTGCCGGCAAGGGCCAGGCCGAAGTACAACTCGATACCGCGGCGCTGAGCCTGCAGCAGGCGCGCGAGGCCGAGATGACCCGCGCCGTGCACGAACCGGTCGCCGCCGCACTGGCCCAGGCCCAGCCGGCCGTGATGGAAGCCGTGCAGGCGGCGGCCGGCGCCGCCGAGGGCCTGAGCGCGCGGGTCGGGACCGACGCCTGGGAAAACCAGGTCGGCCAGAAGATCGTCTACATGGCCGGCAGCGAAGAGCAGACCGCCTCGCTGACGCTGAACCCGCCGGACCTCGGTCCGCTGCAGGTAGTGCTCTCGGTGAGCAATGACCAGGCCAGCGTGACGTTCTCGGCGAACCAGGAAGAAGTGCGCCAGGCCCTCGAGAATGCCCTGCCGCGCCTGCGCGAGATGATGAGCGAAAGCGGCATCGCGCTGGGCAACGCCACCGTCAACGCCGGCATGCCGGACGGCCGCCAAGGCCAGGAGCAGGCGGCCCGCAACGGTGGCGGATCCGGCAACGGCAACCGCGGTCGTGGCGGCAGCGGCGGCGGGGTCGATGAAGTGGCGGCCCGACCGCAGACGCGCACCGCGATCCTGGGCGACCGCGGCATGGTCGACACGTTTGCATAAGGTAGGGTGGGCGCGGCCGGCGTAGGCACCCCGTGCCCACGCGTAAGGTTAGCGTCATACGACCATCCGCGTGGGCATAGGATGCCCACCCTGCAACAAACGCCTCAAGAAACAACGAGATAGCCCCCGTTCTCCCCTCTTTTCAACAATTGCTCCTGCTCACTTTTTCCCGATAATGACATAATGACGGGACGATCCACAGCAGCACCGAGGTATCTTGAAAGCGAATCCAAAAATGAAAGCTGATCCGAAAGCGGAGGCAGCGGCGCCGGCGGCAGGCGGCAAGAACAAGTTGTTCATGATGATCGGCGCGGCCGTGCTCGTGCTCGGCCTGGGCGGCGGCGCGGGCTGGTACTTCATGCACGGCAGCGGCGGCGCGGAAGCGTCCGGGCCGGCCAAGAAGGACCACGGCAGCAGCAAGAAGAAAAAGGAAGCGCCGCCGGAATACCTTGCGATCGAACCCTTCACCGTGAACCTGCAGCCGGAGAACGGCGACCAGTACCTGCAGGTCGCGTTCTCGCTGCAGGTCGGCGGCACCGAGCAGGTCGAACTGATCAAGACCAATATGGCCAAGGTGCGCAGCCGCGTGCTGCTGCTGCTGTCGGGCAAAAAGGCTTCCGAGATCAACACGGTCGAGGGCAAGCAGCAGTTGGCCGGGGAAATCCTGGCCGTGGTCAAGCAGCCGTTCAGCGAGCACGGCGAGGAACAGGAGGTCTCGGATGTCCTGTTCACCTCTTTCATTATCCAATGAGTATCCGGTAAAGCAGCATGGCCGATAATTTTCTCTCCCAGGAAGAAGTCGATGCCCTCCTCAAGGGGGTCAACGGCGATCAGGACGATGTCGCCGCTCCTGAAGACACCTCGGGAGTCCGCACCTATAACCTGGCAACGCAGGAGCGGATCGTCCGCGGCCGCATGCCGACGCTCGAGATCATCAACGAGCGTTTCGCCAGGTATCTGCGGGTTGGCCTGTTCAACTTCCTGCGCCGCAGCGCCGAGGTCTCGGTGGGATCGGTGCGCGTCTCGAAGTACAGCGAATTCATCCGCAACCTGGTGGTGCCGACCAACCTGAACCTGATCCACATGAAGCCCTTGCGCGGCACCGCGCTGATGGTGTTCGATCCGGGTCTGGTGTTCCTGCTGGTCGACAACCTGTTCGGCGGCGACGGCCGTTTCCACACCCGTGTGGAAGGCCGCGACTTTACCCAGACCGAGCAGCGCATCATCATGCGCATCCTCGACGTCGTGTTCGAGGCCTACACCAAGTCGTGGGAGCCGGTCTACCCGATCGAGTTCGAGTACATCCGTTCGGAGATGAACACCCAATTTGCGAACATCGCCACCCCGAACGAAGTCGTGGTATCGTCCACCTTCACCATTGAGCTCGGCTCGGTGTCGGGCCAGATCCACTTCTGCATGCCCTATTCGATGATCGAACCGATCCGCGACGCGCTGACGTCCAGCATCCAGGGCGAGGCCCTGGAAGTGGACAAACGCTGGATCCGCCTGCTGACGCAGCAGATCCAGGTGGCCGAGGTGGAGCTGGTGGCCGTGCTGGGCCACGGCAAGGCGAACTTCGACGAAATCCTGAACATGAAGGTCGGCGACGTGATCCCGATCTCGGTCCCGGAAACGATCCAGGCGACCGTGGACGGCGTGCCGGTCATGGACTGCAGTTATGGCGTCTTCAGCGGCCAGTACGCGCTGAAGGTCGAAAAACTGCTGGCCAACAGCGAAACCTTCAACAAGTAATACGACGACGAATTCCGGAGAACCTTCATGTCCGACACCCAAGACGACCAAAGCAGCCTCGACGACGATTGGGGCGCCGCGATCGCCGAGCAGGCAGCCGCGGAAGCCGCTGCGCTCGCCAGCCAGCAGCAGGCGGCCAGCGCCGCCGTGTTCAAGGACTTTTCGAACAAGGGCCCGCGCCCGGACACGCCCAACGATATCGACTTCATCCTCGATATCCCGGTACAGTTGACGGTGGAGCTGGGACGCACCAAGATCGCCATCAAGAACCTGCTGCAGCTCGCGCAGGGATCGGTGGTGGAGCTGGACGGCCTGGCCGGCGAGCCGATGGACGTGCTCGTGAACGGCTGCCTGATCGCCCAGGGCGAGGTGGTGGTCGTGAACGACAAGTTCGGCATTCGCCTCACCGACATCATCACGCCATCCGAGCGTATCCGCAAACTGAATAAATGACGACGACCGCGCGCCTCCTGAGCATCCTCGCCCTCACCTTGCCGCTGGCCGCCTGCGCGGCGCAGCCGGTGCCGGCCGGCCAGGATGTGCAGGCGGGCGGTGCGGCCGCTGCGCCTGCGGCTGCACCTGCGGCAGCTGCGCAGGCCGCCGCGGCTCCGGCTTCGCAGCCGCAGGCGCAGAGCGCCACGCCGGCCGCCCAGCCGCGCCGGTCCGCCGGCACTCCTGCCGCTGCAGGCGCTGGCGTCCCGGCCGCTGCGAATACGCCGCCGGCCGCCACGCCGGCCGCCCAACCATCCACCGTCCCGGCCGCCCAACCGTCCACCGTGCCGGCTCCGGCAGCTGACGCTCCCGTCATTAATCCGGCCAGCCCGGCCGCGCCGGAGACCACGGTCGGCGGCGGCGCCGCCAACCGTCCCGCGCCCGCCGCCGGCCCGGTCACGATGCCTTCGGGCTCGGCCACCGGCAGCCTGCTGCAGACCCTGCTGGCCCTGATCGTGGTGCTGGGCGTGCTCGGCGCCCTCGCCTGGTTCCTGAAGCGCTACGGCCCGAAGGCCGGCGGCGGCAACGCCAACCTGCGCGTGGTCGGCGCCCTCAACCTCGGCGGGCGCGAGCGCGTGCTGGTGGTCGAAGTCGGCAACCAGTGGATCGTGGTGGGCGCCTCGCCCGGCCGCATCAATGCGCTGGCCACCATGCCGAAACAGGAAGGCATGGAGCATGCGACGCTGGCGCCGCATGGAGCCAATGCGGCCCCACCCGCGAACAGCTTCGCCGACTGGCTGAAGCAGACCATCGACAAACGTAAGTAAATGCGTAAACAAACTCTCCTGCTGGCGGCGGGCCTGATCGCCTTGCCGCTGGCAGCGGCCGCGGCACCCGCCATCCCCGCCTTCACCACCAGCCCCGCACCGGGCGGCGGCACTGCCTATTCGCTGCCGGTCCAGACCCTGCTCCTGATGACGGCGCTGACCTTCATCCCGGCGGCGCTCCTGATGATGACCAGCTTCACCCGCATCATCATCGTGCTGTCGCTGCTGCGCCAGGCGCTCGGCACCCAGACCGCGCCGCCGAACCAGGTGATGGTCGGACTGGCCCTGTTCCTGACCCTGTTCGTGATGGGTCCTACCTTCGATCGCATCTACACCGAGGCCTACGTGCCGCTGCAGGAAAACCGGATCCAGATGGGCGAGGCGATGGACAAGGGCGCCGCGCCGCTGAAGGCCTTCATGCTGAAGCAGACCCGCCAGTCGGACCTGGCGCTGTTCGTGAAGATCTCGCGCACGCCGGCGCTGCAGGGGCCTGAAGACGTGCCGCTGCGGGTCCTGATCCCCTCCTTCATCACGAGCGAGCTGAAGACCGCGTTCCAGATCGGCTTTGCGATCTTCATCCCCTTCCTCATCATCGACATGGTGGTCGCCTCGGTGCTGATGTCGATGGGTATGATGATGATGTCGCCGGCGGTGATCTCGCTGCCGTTCAAGCTGATGCTGTTCGTGCTGGTCGACGGCTGGCAACTGCTGCTGGGCTCCTTGTCTCAAAGTTTTAATTAGCCAGAGCTTCAATTGAGGATACGAGCATGACTCCGGAAAGCGTCATCGCAATGGGCCGCACGGCCATGGAAGTCACCCTGATGGTGTCCGCCCCGCTGCTGCTGGTGGCCCTGATCATCGGCCTGGTGGTCAGCATCTTCCAGGCCGCCACCCAGATCAACGAGCAGACCCTGTCCTTCATCCCCAAGCTGGTCGGCGTGTTCGTCGCCCTGGTGCTGGCCGGTCCGTGGATGCTGACCGTGATGACGGACTACATGCGCAGCGTGTTCACCGGGATCCCGGGATTGATCGGTTGATCTCGTTCAGATGATCAGCTTCACCACGACCGAGCTGTATGCCTGGATCGGGGGCCTGCTGTGGCCCCTGACGCGCATCCTCGGCCTGGTGGCGGCCGCGCCGGTGTTCGGCAATACCGGCGTGCCGATGCTGGTCAAGCTGAGCCTCGGCGTGCTGCTGTCGGCGATCGTCGCGCCGACCATCACCAGCATCCCGGCGGTCGACCCGACCTCCTGGGCCGGCATCCTGATCCTGGGCCAGGAAATGCTGATCGGCGTATCGATGGGCTTCGCAATGCGCCTGGTGTTCGCCGCCATCGAGTTTGCCGGCGAAATCGCCAGCACCACCATGGGCTTCGGTTTCGCCACCTTCTTCGACCCGACCTCGGCCGGCCGCTCGTCGGCGATCAGCCAGTTCCTGGCGCTGATCGCGACCATGGCCTTCCTCGCCATGAACGCCCACCTGGTGCTGGTGCAGGCGCTGGTCGAGAGCTTCTTCACCCTGCCGATCTCCGCCACCCCGATGTCGCTCGGGGCGCCGCTCGAGATGGTGCGCTGGGGCGGCCGCATCTTCTCCGCCGGCCTGCAGATCGGCATGCCGATCATCGCCGCCATGCTGATCACCAACGTCGCGCTGGCGATCCTGACTCGCGCCGCGCCGCAGCTGAACCTGTTCGGCATCGGCTTCCCGATCACGCTGGGCGCCGGCTTCCTGGTGATCAGCCTGACGCTGCCCTACCTCGGCACGCCGCTGCAGAACCTGTTCAACCAGGGGATCGAGGCGAGCCGCCGGATTCCGCGTACCGGCGGCGAGCGGCCGGCGGCGATCGCGCCGGGAATCAGGTGATGTAGTTAAACAGCGACAGCCCCGACATCGTCTTGAACGACATCTGTGCGGCCTGCAGGGTCTGCTGCTGCTGGGTGAACAGCGAGATTGCCTTGGTCATGTCCAGATCCTTCATGTCGCTCAAGGTGCTCTGGTATTGAATGTTCAGGTTATCCCCGCTGCTATCCAGGTAATCAAGCTCTTTCAGGCGGGAACCGACCGAGGCGCGTACCGTGAGTATATTATCCAGTGCTTGGGACAAATTGGTGCTGGCCGCGGCGACGCCGTTGCTCATGAGGGCCTTGCCGGCACTGGTGCCGGTTGGCACACGCAGCGCGCCGACCAGGTTCGTGATTGTCGTGAACAGCGACTGCTTTGGGCTTGGCTGCACATCCAGGGCATCGCCATCGGCCGGCGCACCGTCCATCTTGATCGACATCCCGTCGAAGTCGATCTGCTGGCCGCCGGTGTAGGTACCGGCCGCCCTGGCGGTGTTGGTGGCGGCGTCGGTCACGGTGTAGGTCGTCACCGCCGGCGTCCCCGTTACCTGGAACTTCACGGTGTAGTTATGGCCGGTCAACTGCGTGCTGTCCGTCACTGCGGCCGTGGTGCTCACGACGTTGCCCTGGTTGGTGCCGCGGGCGTTGACTTGGAAAGTGCCGTTCCCGGTTGGGATGTTGTCGAATATGTTGCTGCCGGTCTCGCTCATTGCCATATTTCGGGTCGATCCCACCTTCAGCGAGCGCTGGCCCTGGTCGCCCTGGTAGGTGGCGCCGGTCGACGTCTGCACAAAGGGCTTGGTGTTCGTCTGGTAGCCCGAGAACAGGTAGGCGCCGGTGCCGTCGGCCGTGTTGGCCACGCCCAGCAGATCGACCATGCGCGCCTCCAGTTCGGTCGCCAGCATCCCGCGTTCGGAATCGGACAGCGTGCCATTCCCTGCCTGCACCGTCAGCGTCTGCACGTCCTGCAGCAGGCCCGTGGCATCGTCGAGCGCATTCTCCACCAGCGACAAGGACGACTTGGCATTGGCGCGGTTGGTGCCGAACTGGGTATTCATCGACTGCGACTGCGTGACCTCCAACGCCCGCGCCGAGGCAATCGGGTCGTCCGCCGCGGTCAGGACGCGTGTATTGCTGGACAGCTGCATCTGCGTCTTGGCCATCTGGGCCTGCAGCGTGTTGAGTTTGGTGGTGCCGATCGCGAAGATGGCACTGGTACTGATTCTTAATGTCACGGCTTCTTCCGCTTATTGTTAACCGCCGATGGACAGCAGCGCATTGAAGATGGTGTCGGCCACCTGCATCACCTTGCCGCAGGCCTGGTAAGCCTGCTGGTACTTGAGTAGATTGGCCGCTTCCTCGTCCAGGTTCACGCCCGACACGTTGTTGGCCGCTCCCTGGGCCTGCTCCAGCTGCACCGCGCTGGCTTCCGCATTGACCTGTACTTCGCGAGTCTTGTTGCCGATCGCGCTGACGATGTGCGCGTAGGCCGACTGGTACGTCGCGGTCCCGCCATCGAGAATGGTCTTCGACTGCAGGTCGCCCAGCAGGCCGGCGTTGCGGGTATCGCCCGGACCGGTGTTGCGCTGGATGGTAAAGGTGTCGCCGTCCTGCGGTGCCCCGGTCAGCGTGAAGCTCATGCCGGCCACGGTATAGGTCGCGCCATCCTTGAACGGGACCGGATCGCCGGCGGCGATGTCGGTGCTCACGCCGCCAAGCACCATCTTCACCGCCTGGCCCGCCGGCAGGCCGCCCAGCTGACCGCCCGTGTAGGTGATGTTCACCGGGCCGGCGAGCGGTCCGGCCAGGTAGTCCTTGGTGACCACGCCTTCACTGATCTTGGCGGTGCCCTTGTTTGTCAGCGGGATGCTGGTGGCGATCGGCGCACCGGCCGCGACCTGCGAGACGTCGCTCAGCGCCAGCTTCAGGCCGGCGGCGCCGTTGATGGTCGGGCGCACCAGGAAGTTGTCGCCGGCCGCGACCTTGGTACCCGTGATCGAATAGGACATGCCGTCGATCACCTGCGGATTGGTGGTGATGTCCCAGGGGTGGTTATCCGACAGTCGGATCACCTGGTACTTGGAGCCGTTGTACTGAACCTTGTAGTCGCTGGTGGTCAGCTTGGTGGCGTCGGCAACCGTGGCGGTAATCGTGGTGTCGGTGGTCTGGTTGTTGTTGACGTTCTTGGTGACCTCGGCCGGCGCCACGGTGAAGAAGTCGCCGCCCGGATTGCCGTTCGCGTCCAGGCCCAGGTGATGCTGGTCGTTGAAGGTCTGGGCCAGGCCCAGCGCAATGCGGCCCAGCGAGTTCTGGGCCAGGTCGAGCGACTTGGTGCGGAATTCCAGTACGCCGCCGAGGGCGCCGCCGGTGAGCGCGTTCTCCGGCAGCGGCGTCAGCTTGCCGCCGGTGACGTAGCCGATCGTCACGCGGGTCTGGTCGGTCGGTGAATTCATGGCCGCCAGCTGGAACGAGCTCGAGCCGACCACCAGCGGCTGGCCGTTGCCGATCGAGACCGTCAGCATGTTGTTGTCGCCCGGGATGACGCTGGCCTTGACCTGCTTGTTCAGGTCCATGATCAGCTGGTCGCGCTTGTCCACCAGGTCGTTCGGCAGGTTCAGGCTGTCGCCCGCGGACAGCTTGCCGATCTGGTCGTTCAGCCCGGCGATCTGCGAGGCATAGGTGTTGACCAGGGTGACACTGGAGGTGATCTGGGTGTTCACGCCCTTGCGGATCTCTTCCAGGCGCCCGTTCACGCTCTGGAAGCGCGCGGCCAGGGTGTCGGCCGAGCTCAGCAGCGCGCCGCGCGAGGGCAGACCGGCGTGGTCGCCGGTCAGGTTCTGCACCGCCGAGAAGAAATCCTGCAGCGCCGGCGACAGGCCGGAGGTGGTGTCGGACAGCAGGTTGTCGATCTGGGTGACCTGGGCCTGGTAGGCATCGAGCCCGCTGCTGGACGCCTGGGCGGTGCGCACCTGGGCGTTCAGGAACTCGTCCGAATAGCGCTTGACCTGGGCGATCTGGGTGCCGGTGCCGATGAATCCATTGCTGCCCCCCATCGCGATCGACGCTTCCTGCACCACCGCCTGGCGGCTGTAGCCCGCCACGTTGGCGTTGGTGATGTTATGGCCGGTCGTCGACAGCGCCGCCTGGGCCGCATACAAACCGGACTTGCCGATGCTGAGGAGGGACATGTGCTCTTCTTCCTATACGTATCTTGTTTTCGGCAGGACGCGCCGAAACTTTATGCCAGCGAGTGCTTGATGATGCGCGACAGCTTGGCGGCGTATTGCGGGTCGGTGGCGTAGCCGGCGCGCTGCAGGCCGTGGGCGAAGGTGGTGGCGTCGCCGCCATGCGCCAGCACTTTTTCGTAGCGCGGGTTATTGCTCAGCATCTTCGCGTAGTCCTTGAACGCATCCGCATGCGAAGCGTAGGAGCGGAATTTTTCGACGCGCGCATGCGGCTTGCCGTTCACGTACTCGGTGGTCACGGCCGTGGCGACCTTGCCCTTCCAGCCCGGGCCGGCCTTGATGCCGAACAGGTTGTTGCTGGAGCTTCCGTCCTGGTTGCGGATCACGCGCTTGCCCCAGCCGGTTTCCAGTGCCGCCTGGCCCATCATGAACTTGGCCGGCACGCCGGTGGCGCGCTCGGCTTCCTCGGCGGCGTCGGCCAGCTTGTCCTGGAAGGCGCGCACGTGGGCCGGCTTGCCGGCGCTGGTGGTGCTGCGCGCGCTGCCAGTGAGGCCCGAGGCGGCGGCCGCGCCGTCGGTCGACATGGTGTCGGCGTCGCGCTGCAGACGGGCCGCGCCGGTGCCCTGCCCGGCGCCCGGGGTGGAGCCGATTGCCAGGGCGCCTGACTGCATCTCCTTGGCCAGCGCCTGGCCGGACTGCTGCGCCGTCAGCTGGCGCACCAGCACGTCGGCCAGGCCGATGCCGCGCTTGGCCAGCTTCTGGCTCATCTGCTGGTCGAGCATGGTGGTGAAGGTCCTGGTCTCCTGGCTGTCCATCGGACCGTCCTGCGGCGTGGCGTCGCGCATGCTCTTCATCATCATGTTGACGAACATGGATTCGAATTGCGTCGCCGCGCCTTTCAAGGCTTCCGGCGAACCGGCCTTGGCGGACTGTTTCAGGTCGCCGAGGCTGTTGGTATCGAGCGCGAATTTTCCGGACAGGTCTGAGGTCGAGCCGAGCATGGTGGGCCTTCGTGGTCTTTTAGATGATCTCGAGTTCGGCGCGCAGCGAGCCGGCGGCCTTCAGGGCCTGCAGGATCGCCAGCAGGTCTTGCGGGGTCGCGCCGATCGCGTTCATCGCCTTGACGACGTCGGCCAGCGAGGCGCCGCTGTTCAGCAGGATGACCTTGCCGGCGTCCTTCTTCAGCGCTACCGACGGGTTCTGGGTGACGACGGTGGCGCCGCGCGAACGGCTAGGGGGCTGGCTGACCTGCGTGTCAACGCCGATCGACACCGACAGGTTGCCGTGCGAGATCGCGCAGCTGTCCAGGGTCACGGCGCGGTTCATCACCACCGAGCCGGTGCGCGCATTCAGGATCACCTTGGCGGCGGCTTCGGCCGGCTTGACGTCCATGTTTTCCAGGATGCCCAGGAAGGACACCCGCTGGTCGCTCGACGAGGGCACGCGCACGCGGATCACGCGGCCGTCCAGCGCGGTGGCGATGCCCGGGCCGAACTTGTCGTTGACCGCCTCGACCACGCGGCTGGCGGTGGCGAAGTCGGTGGTGTTCAGTTCCAGCCTGACCTGGTTGTCGGCGCCGAGGTTCGAGGCGACCGCGCGTTCGACGGTGGCGCCGGCCGAGATACGGCCGACCGCCAGCTGGTTCACCTGCACCGAGGCGCCGCCGCCCGAGCCCCCTGCTCCGCCGACCAGCACGTTACCCTGGGCCATGGCATAGACCTGGCCATCGGCGCCCTGCAGCGGCGTCATCAGGAGCGTGCCGCCGCGCAGGCTTTTCGCATTGCCCATCGAGGACACGGTCACGTCGATGGTCTGGCCCGGCTGGGCGAAGGCCGGCAGCGAGGTGGTGACCATCACGGCCGCCACGTTCTTCAGCTGCAACTGGGTGCCGGGCGGCAGGCTGATGCCCTTCTGCTGCAGCATCGCCATGATCGACTGCACGGTGAACGGGGTCTGGGTGGTCTGGTCGCCGGTGCCGTCGAGGCCGACCACGATGCCGTAGCCGGACAGCTGGTTCTGGCGCACGCCGCCGAAGCTGGCGATGTCCTTCAGGCGCTCGGCCTGGGCCGGGGTCGACAGGATCGGGCCCAGGAGGGCGGTGGCCAGGATGAGCAGTTTTAAGTTAGTCATATTCAGTCGGGGTCAGAGCCCACCCGCGTATCAGTCAGTTGGGGTCAGAGCCCACCCGCGTGAACCGGGCTCTGACCCCAAATAATTAAGCTTTTAAAATGGCAGCAGCGACTGGAAGAAGCGCGACATCATCGAGGTGAATTCGGCGCGGTCGATCTGGCTGTTGGTGCGGTACTCGACGCGGGCGTCGGCCACCAGGGTCGACGACACCACGTTGCCCGGCTGGATCGTATCCGGGTTGACCATGCCGGAGAAGCGGATGAATTCGACCCCCTTGTTCATCGCGACCTGCTTCTCGCCGACCACGATCAGGTTGCCATTCGGGAGCACCTCCGAGACCGTCACGCCGATCGTACCGGTGAAGGCGTTCGAGGCGGTCTGGGTGTCGCCGTCGGCGAACTTGTTGGCGGTGCTGGCGGAGATGTTCGCGCCCAGCCTGCCGGAAAGCGGTCCCGGCACGCCGAAGCTGGCGCTGCCCGACTTGTTGCCGGTGCTGGCGCCACTCTTGTTGGCGGAGGTCTTCTCGACGATGCTGACGGTCAGGATGTCGCCGATGTGGCGCGCGCGGCGGTCCTCGAACATCGGACGGAAGGTGCTGGCGTTGTAGATCGCGCCTTCGGAAGGCACCCCGGTATCGGCGATCATCGGGCGCACCGAGGTCGGGCCCTTGACGATCGAGGTCGGGGTGGCGGCGCAGCCGGCCAGGGCCAGGGCTGCCATCAGCACCAGGCCGTTCAAAACGTTTTTCATAACTGTGCCAGCTTCTGCAGCATCTGGTCGGAAGTCGTGATCGCCTTCGAGTTGATCTCGTACGCGCGCTGGGTGGTGATCATGTTGACCATCTCCTCCACCACGTTCACGTTCGAGGTTTCGACATAGCCCTGCATCAGCGCGCCGGCGCCGTTGGTGCCCGGGGTGTTGGCGTTCGCGGTGCCGGACGCGCCGGTCTCGACGTACAGGTTCTCGCCGCGCGATTCCAGGCCGGCCGGGTTCACGAAGGTGTTCAGCTGGATCGAGCCGATCTGGGTCGGGGCGGCCTGGCCCGGGGTCGTCACCGACACGGTGCCGTCGCGGCCCACGGTCAGCGACAGCGCGTTGTTCGGGACCGTGATCGGCGGCTGCAGCACGTAGCCGCTGGAGGTGACCAGCTGGCCGTTGGCGTCGGTCTGGAAGGAACCGTCACGGGTGTAGGCCTGGCTGCCGTCCGGCAGCAGCACCTGGAAGTAGCCGGCACCGTTGACCATCACGTCCTTGTCGTTGCCGGTCTGCTGCGGATTGCCTTGGGTGTGGACGCGCTCGGTGGCGACGGCGCGCACGCCGGTGCCGATCTGCAGGCCGGACGGCAGCTGGGTCTGTTGCGAGGACTGGGCGCCGGGCTGGCGCACGTTCTGGTACAGCAGGTCCTCGAACACCGCACGCGACTTCTTGAAGCCGTTGGTGCTGACGTTCGCGAGGTTGTTGGTGATGACGTCGAGGTTGGTCTGCTGCGCTTCGAGGCCGGTCTTGGCGATGAATAAGGAACGGATCATGGTGGAGTTCTCCTGACGGCGACGGAACTCCATCGCCCACCATGAAATTATGTCCCAGAAGCAATCAAGTCAAAGCGAGGATCTGGGTGGCTTTCGTCGCGTTATTCTCGGCGTTCTTCAGCAGGCTCATTTGGGTTTCGAAGGAGCGCGCCAGCGAGATCATGCTCACCATGGAGTCGACCGCCGACACGTTGCTGCCCTCGAGGGCGCCGCCGGCCACCGTCACGGCGGGGTCGGCCTGGGCGCTGCTGCCGTCCTTCAGGCGGAACATGCCGTCGTCGCCGCGCACCAGGTCGGCCTGGTTCGGATTCACCAGCTTGATCCGGCCCAGCACCGTGGGCGCGGCCGGCGTGGTGGTGGTCGAGAGCGTCGAGATGGTGCCGTCGCTGCCGACCGCCACGGTGACATCGGGCGGGATCGTGATAGGGCCGCCTTCGCCGGCAATGCTCAGGCCGTTCGAGGTCTGCAGGATGCCGTTCGGGCTGATCTGCAGCGAACCGTTGCGGGTGTACGACTCGGTGCCGTCCGGGTTCTGGACCGCGATCCAGCCCTTGCCCTTGATCGCGACATCGAGGTCGCGCCCCGTCACCTGCATCGACCCGGAGGAGAAATCGGCGCCGCTCGTGTTGTCCACCACGAAGGTACGCGTGGGCAGCCCCCCGCCCTGGACCGGCACCGCGCGGAAGGTATCGAACTGCGCGCGAAAGCCGGTGGTGCTGACGTTCGCGAGGTTGTTCGAGGTGGTCGCCTGCTGTTCCAAGATGTGCTTGGCGCCGCTGGCTGCCGTGTAAATCAAGCGATCCATGATTTTCCTCTAACCGGGGTCAGAGCCCGAATTCTGGCAACTGCCCCTTAGCTATTTCCAAAAACCGGGCTCTGACCCCGGTTTGCGTTAGCGCAGGTTCACCAGCGTCTGCAGCACCGAGTCCTGGGTCTTGATGGTCTGCGCGTTCGCCTGGTACACGCGCTGCGCCGTGATCATGTTCACCAGTTCGGCGGTCAGGTCGACGTTCGAGGCTTCGGTCGCCGACGACTGCAGCACGCCCAGGCTGCCGGTGTCGGGGGTGCCGACCAGCGGGGTGCCGGAGGACGAGGTCTCGGCGAAGGAGTTGTTGCCCAGCGGCTCGAGGCCGTTCGGGTTGGTGAAGTTCGCCAGCACGACCTGGCCCAGCGGCTTGGTCTGGCCGTTGCTGTACTGGCCCAGGATGGTGCCGTCGGCGCTGGCCGAGAAGCGCTGCAGGTGGCCGGCGGTGTAGCCGTCCTGGGTGGTCTTCTTCTCGCTGGTGTCGGCGCCGTACTGGGTGGTGCCGGCGAAGTTCAGCTTGATCGCCAGGTTGTCCTTGGCACCGGTCGGCGGATACACCGGCAGGTTGACCGTCAGCGGCAGGGTCTGCGGGCTCATCAAGGTGGCCGACAGCGCGCCGTTCGAATCGAAGTTCAGGTGGCCGACCGGCACCGAGGGCACGGAGACGGCCGCGGCGATGTCCTTGTCGATCTGGTCCGGGCTGTAGCCGGCGGTGCCGCCGGCGCTGCTGGCCGCGGTCTTGATCGCGTCGATGGTCGCGGCGCTGGCGCCGGCGGCGGTGGCGGCCGCCACCACGGCGGCGGAAGCCTTGTCGCCGTAGTCCTTCAGCTTGGCCGCGATGTCGGTCGCATCCGGCGGCGCGGCCTTGGTGGCGGTCAGCCAGGCGTCGCGCGCGGCGGTCACGGTAGCGTCCTTCTGCCCGGCCGCGGCCACGTTCACGTTGGTCAGTTCGGTGCCGTCGCTGCCGGCGTACACGTCCCAGGTGCCGGCGCCCGTCTTCACGTAATACAGCGACATCACGTGCGCGTTGCCCAGGGTGTCGTAGACGTCGACCGGGGTCTGCTTGTTGTAGGTGGTCGGGTCGTTGGCGTTGAACGGATAATTGGTCGGCTGGGAGACGCGCGAATCCAGGTTCAGCGCGGTATCGACCTTCGACGTCGGCACCGGCTTCAGGTCGGCGGTGCTGATCTGCAGCGGAATCGGCGCGCCGGCGAGGACTTGGCCGCTCGGGCCGACGCCATAGCCGGTCAGGTTGGCACCCTGCGGCGTCACCAGGAAGCCGTTCTTGTCGAGCGAGAACTGGCCGTTGCGGGTGTACTGGACCAGGCCCGAGGTCTCGGTGCGGAAGAAGCCCGCGCCGTTGATGGCGATGTCGAGCGGATTGTTCGAGGTCTCGATATTACCCTGCGTGAACTGCTGGGCGATGCCGGCCACGGCCGTGCCGATGCCGGCCTGGTTGCCGCCCGCGCCGTTCAGCGAACGCGCGTAGACGTCGGAAAACAAGGTGGTCGAACCCTTGAAGCCGACCGTGCTCGCGTTGGCGATGTTGTTGCCGATGACGTCCAGCGATTTCGCGGCGCCGTTCAAGCCGCTCAGGCCCTGTTGGAAAGACATGCTCTGCTCCTAATATTCGGATTCGAATTCGATTACAAGACCTGCTTGATGTCGGCCAGCTTGACCACGCCCTTCGCGGGCAGGTTCAGCTTGACGCCCTCTAGGCTGTTGGTGGTAACCGAGGCCACGCTGTCGAAGGCCAGCGTCTTGGCATCGTTGACCTTGTCGCCGCCCCTGGTGGCGACGACCTGGAAGCTGTAACTGCCGTCGGCCAGCGTGACCGGCTTGCCGTCGCTGCCGACCTTGCTCGCATCCGGCACGCCGTCCCAGGCCAGCGGGATCACGCCGGCCTTCTGCGCGCCCAGGTCCATGGTCTGCACTTCCTTGCCGTTCTTGTCGCTGATGACCACCTGCAGCTTGTCGACGTCGCTGCCCAGCTCCACGCCCATGACCGCCTTGCTGCCCGACAGGGTCACGTTGCTGCCCTCGACCAGCACGCCATGGCCGATCAGGCTGGTCGCCTGCATCGCTTCCGAGCTCTGGTAGCTGGCCTTCAGCGTGTTCAGTGTGTCGTTCAGCTTGTTCACGCCGGTCACGGTCTGCAGCTGGGCCAGCTGGCTGGTGACCTGCGCGTTGTCGAGCGGGTTCAGCGGATCCTGGTTCTTCAGCTGGGTGACCAGCAGGGTCATGAACTTGTCGGTGTCGGCCTGGACGCTGTCGCCACTGGTGGTCGCGGTCTTGGCGTTCATCGTCGACATCAGGTCGTTGATGGAGGTCGTCGAGCCGGTGTTGGTGTTTATGGTGGACATGGATTAGAAGTCTTTATTGGCCGATGGTCAGGGTCTTGAGCAGCATGGTCTTGGCCGCGTTCATGGTTTCGACGTTGGTCTGGTAGGAACGCGAGGCCGACAGCATGTTGACCATCTCGTCGACCACGTTCACGTTCGGCATCGTCACGTAGCCCTTGTCGTCCGCCAGCGGATTCTTGGGGTCGTACACCTGCTTCATCGGGGACGGGTCCTCGACCACTTCGCGCACCTTGACGGCGGTGGAGCCGGCGGCCACCGGCACGGCTTCGAACACGACCTGCTTGGCACGGTAGGCTTCGCCGCTGGCGCTGGTGGCGCTGTCGGCGTTGGCCAGGTTGCTGGCGGTGGTGTTCAGGCGCTGCGACTGGGCGCTCATCGCCGAGCCGGCGACGTTGAAGACATTAAAGAGCGACATGGTTAAGCGACCTTAGCGAGCGACGTCATTATTGGCCTCCCTGGATGGCGGCGAGCAGGTTGCGGATCTGGTGGTTGATCATGGTGATGCCGGCTTCGTAGCGCAGCGCGTTGTCGGCGAACTGGGTGCGTTCGGTGTCCATGTCGACCGTGTTGCCGTCGACCGCGCCCTGGGCCACGTTGCGGTACAGGACCGGGGTGCCGTCCGCCAGGGTCTTGCCATCAAGCGGGCCGTTGGCGATGTGCGCCTGGGCGGTGGTGGCCAGGCTACCCTGCGGCTGCGTGGCCCGCCCCATCGGTTTCATGAGCGCCCCCTGCAGCGCATTCGAGAAATCGATGTCGCGCGCCTTGTAGTTGGGCGTATCCGCGTTCGCGATGTTCGAGGCGAGCAGCTCCTGGCGCTGCGAGCGTAGGCTCAGCGCGGTTTCGTTGAAACGCAGGTAATCGTCGAGTTTGCCGATCATGCCGCCTCCGGGCAATAACTTATTGGACAGGATCGATCATACGGGCCTGCGGAGTCTTCCAATCCAGCAATAAAGACAGGCAAAAGGGGGCTATTCGAAGTTTCAGTAAGGAATCAAGGCACCTAAGATGGCAGCATCGAATTCCACCGAGCCGTCTTTTAGGCTTATCGCAATGATCCGCACCCTGTTTGTCATCCTGTCGGCCGCATCGCTGTTCGTCCTGTCCGGCGTCGCCCAGGCCGCGCCCGCGATCCAGAACCTGAACGCGTTGCGCGCCGTGGCCGAGCAATTCCTGATGGCCCAGGCGGCCGGCCTGCCGGGCGAGGTGTCGGTGAAGGTCGGGGCGGTCGATCCGCGCACCGCGCTGGCGCACTGTCCGGCACCGGAAGCCTTCCTGCAGCCGGGCGCGCGCGCCTGGGGCAAGACTACGGTGGGCGTGCGCTGCACGGCGCCGTCAAGCTGGACCATCTTCATCCAGGCCCAGGTAAACGTGAAGGCGGACTACGTGGCGGCGGCGGTGCCGCTGGCGCAGGGCCAGGCGGTCGAGCAAGGCCAGCTGATGTTGGTAAAAGGCGACATCGCGGCGATGCCGAACGGGATCGTCACGGACATGGCGCAGGCGATCGGACGCACCCCGACCGTCTCGCTGGCGGCGGGCACGCCGCTGCGCCTGGACCTGCTCCGCAGCAAGCCCGTAGTGCAGCAGAACCAGGCGGTGCGTTTGGTGTTGAGCGGCAACGGTTTTTCGGTGTCGGCCGAGGGCCGCGCGATCGGTACGGCCGGCGAAGGCCAGGTGGTGCAGGTACGCACCCCGTCCGGCACGGTAGTGAGCGGCACGGCGAAGGCCGGCGGCATGGTCGAGGTGGCGTTCTGACTTGTTTGAGGCTAAAGTTTTCACCTGCAAGGTCGTTAATCAATGCAGATCCCGGGCTTCCTGTTCCGACCTGCAAAGGATAATGCTGTGAAAATCAACGATACCCTCAAGAACAACGCAGGCGTGCAAGCGAATACCACGCCGCCGGCCAATGCGAAGACCGCCGACAACGCGGCCGCAGCCGCCGCGAGTGCGACCACGCCTGCCGCTACCGACACCGTGCGCTTGTCCAAGCAAGGACAGGCGATGGCTGCGGGCGGCACGAATCAGGTGTTCGACACCAAGAAAGTCGAGCGCATCAAGGCGGCCATCGCGGATGGCCAGTTCCATGTAAATTCGGAGAAAGTGGCGGACGGCCTGCTGGAAACGGTACGCGACCTGCTGCACTCCCGCAAACGATAGAGTACACATGGCCATTGCATCCCCCGGCGCAAGCCTGCGCGACGAACAGCAACTGATCGCCTCCATCGTGGAGCTGATGAAAACGGAACAGCAGTTCCTGGTCAGTGCGGATGCCGATGGTCTCTCCACCATCACCCCGAAAAAGCTGCAGCTGGCCCAGAAGGCAGCCGAGCTGTCGCGCCTGCGCCACAGGGCCCTCGGCGCCGCCGGCTTCCTCGCCGGAGAGGGAGGCATGGAGCCCTGGCTGGCGGTCGGCGGCAACGACGAGCTGCGCACCCAGTGGAACCGCCTGCTGGAACTGACGCGCGAAGCCAAGGAGCTCAACCGCGTCAACGGCATGCTGGTCAATAAGCAGCTCGCGCACACCCAGGGCATGCTGAACACGCTGCGCCCCGCGGCAGCCGGCGCCGGCGTGTACGGACCGGGCGGACAGGCGATGCCGGCCGGGCCGTCGCGCAGGTTCGTGGTCGGCTGATTTCTTGCGATAAGGCAATATCCCCCGCTCACAGCTTGCTACAACCGGAGTCTTGTGCAAACTCCGGGAGATACGCATGGACTGGAAGTCGATCATGGGAGCGGCGCTCGTCGCGGGCGCGCTGGCGGATCCGGGTGCCGCAAGGGCCGCCACCGCGGGCCAGGGCACGGTTAGTGTTCGAACAGTGTTCACGGAACTAAGTTGAAGCTGCACAATCATATGCAGTATGAACAAGCTCCTTCCCATCGGTGCGGCGGCCCGCGCACTTGACGTTTCGACCGATACACTGCGATGCTGGGAAGCGAGCGGCAGGCTCACGCCAGCACGGACCGAGGGTGGGCAGCGCCGTGACGATCTCGCGGCCCTGCTGCCCGGACGCTTTCATGGCGCCCTGACGCCCCGCCGGACAGTCGCTTACGCGCGCGTGTCCAGCCACGACCAGAAAGCCGACCTCGCGCGCCAGCGGGAGGTGCTGGAACGCTACTGCGCCAGCCAAGGGTGGCCGTTCGAGGTGATTGCCGACCTGGGCTCAGGGATGAATCACCACAAGAAGGGACTGAATGGCGTGAAGGCCGCCGTCGAGAGTGCGCAGTCATGCTGATCGCCCATCGTATCGCCCTCGATCCGAACAACGCGCAAGCCACCTGTCTGGCGCGCGCAGCCGGCACGGCGCGCTTCGCGTACAACTGGGCCCTGGCCGAGTGGAAGCGGCAGTACGACGCATGGAAGGCCGACAACACGCAGCCCGAGCCTTCCCAGGCCGCACTGCGACGACAACTGAACGCCATCAAGCGCGCGGAGTTCCCCTGGATGCTCGAGGTCACGAAGAACGCGCCGCAAATGGCGATCATCCAGCTGGGCCAGGCATTCCAGAATTTTTTCGCTGGCCGCGCCCGTTATCCTGTGTTCCGCAGGAAGTGCGTGCACGACCGTTTCTCGCTGACCAACGACCAGTTCCGCCTCGACGGTTCGCGCATTCGCATCCCCAAGTTCGGCTGGGTGCGCATGCGCGAGGCCTTGCGCTTCGCCGGCAAGATCATGTCGGCCACGGTCTCGCGCGTGGCCGACCGATGGTTCGTCAGCATCGCCGTGGACACACCCGACAGTTCACACCTTCCCGAAGCCGAAAACCAAGGCACGATCGGTGTCGACCTGGGCGTGTCGGCGCTAGCAACGTTGTCGACGGGGGAGACATTCCCCGGCCCGAAAGCCCACAAGGCGCTGCGCGACAGGCTGCGCAGGCTCTCGCGCAGCCTGTCGCGCAAGGTCAAGGGCTCGGCCAACCGCGGTAAGGCGAAGGCCAGGCTGGCAAGGCTGCACGCCCGTATCGCCGCGATCCGGTCGGACGCCACGCACAAGCTCACCACGGACCTCACGCGCCGCTTCCACACCATCGGCATCGAGGACCTGAACGTGCGCGGCATGATGGCGAATCGGCGTCTGGCGCGTTCGATCGCCGACATGGCCTTCTTCGAGGTGCGGCGGCAACTGCAGTACAAGGCGGCGATGCGTGGCGGCGTGGTGGCGGTCGCCAAGCGCTTCTACGCGAGCAGCAAGACCTGTTCAGGGTGCGGGCACAAGCTGGAAGCGTTGCCGCTGTCGCTACGCGAATGGACGTGTTCTTCGTGCGGCGCGCATCACGACCGCGACGAGAACGCCGCCATCAACCTGGCGGCCATGGCCGTGAGTTCCACGGTGTCAGCCTGTGGAGGGGAAGGCGCTGGCCCGGTGCGCGAGCACCAGGTGGAACCGGCCCCGGCGAAGCAGGAATCCGGCGGCAAAGTTAACTTTGCTTAGCTTTGTATAAGTCCGGAAGAACGGTCACGCCGGAACGCCAGCGCCTGGCGAAGAGCGACAACGTGGTGGTCGACGTCACCGTCACGAATACGAGCGCGGCCACGCAATACCTGCTGAAGTGGCAGACGCCGTTCGGCGCCATCGAAGCGCCGCTGCTCGACGTCACGCGCGACGGCCTGCCGGTGCGCTACCTGGGCGTGCAGGTCAAGCGCCGCGCCCCTTCCGCCGCCAATTACCTCGCCCTCAAGCCGGGCGCCTCGCGCAGCGTGCGGGTCGAACTGTCCGCGCTGTACGACATGGGCATCACCGGCGCCTACAGCCTGCGCTGGCGTCCCGGCGCGACGCAACTGTTCAGCCGTCCTGGCGTGGTCTGTACGGCGGCGGGTCCGGACGGGCTGCCCGCACGCCTTAGCGCCCTGCCCGATCCCGCGTCCGCCTCGGTCTGGATCGACGGCCGCCTGCCGCGCGGCGCGCTCGACGCCGGCATCCCGGCGCCGGAGGGCGCGGGCCTGTCCTTCAGCCGCTGCTCGAACGCCCAGCAGGAAACGATCGGCAGCGCCGTACAGGCCGCCCAGGCGATGGCGCAGGACGCCGGTCTCTACCTGCAGCGCAGCTCCCTGGGCGCGCGCTACGCGAGCTGGTTCGGTGCCGTCGACGCCGAGCGTTCGGCCACCGTGGTGCGCCACTTCCAGGCGCTCAGGGACGCCTTCGCGACCAGGCCGGTGACGCTCGACTGCGGCTGCAACGAGTCCTGGTATGCCTACGTCTATCCGAACCAGCCCTACAAGATCTATGTATGCAAGGCCTTCTGGAGCGCGCCGCTGACCGGCACCGACTCGAAGGGCGGCACCCTGGTGCACGAGATGAGCCACTTCAACGTGGTGGCCGGCACCGACGACTGGGTGTACGGCCAGTCGGGCGCGGCCAGCCTGGCGGTCAGCAACCCGTCGCAGGCGATCGACAACGCCGACTCGCACGAGTATTTTGGCGAGAACACGCCGGCGCTGCAGTAATCACTGCCCCACGACGAGGATGTTTCAGCGTTCGGTGTGGCTGAACATGACCGCATCCGTGCGGATATCGTTCGAGGACTCGAGCTGGCGCACGTCCGCCAGCGCGGCGCCTTCGTAGCGGATCACATAGGTATGGGTGCCCGGCTTGAAGGCGTAGGCGTGCGTGATGTCGATGGTGTGCGTGTGCGCCGAGTGCGGCGCCAGCTCGACGTAATCGTCCAGGCCCGAGGGTCCGCGCTTGACCATGCGGCCCGTGTACGGCACTTCGGCATCGCCGGGATGCACGCGCAGGTCGAACACGCGGCGCGTCAGCTCGGTATCGGAAGCGATTTCCCGCGGCAGGCCGACCCGGCGCTCGCCGCGGTTCTCGACCCTGAAAGTCACCAGCACCTTGTCATGCCTGGCGTCGACGCTCAGGCTCGCATGCACATTCATCGTCTCTCCTTTATCGGCACCCGCGGCAGCAGCCGTCACGGTCCACAGCGCGGCGCAGAGCATCGTTGGTGTTCGCATTCGACCATTCCTGTCGGGTTGGAACGATTGTGCGCTGCCGTCGATGAAATGCCAAGCGTGCGATGGCCGGAGGCCGCCACTATTCCGTGCCGGACAGGATAGTGACCGCGACGCGCCGGTTGCGCGCGCGCCCGACCGGGTCGCCGTTCGATGCGATAGGCTGGTTGGCACCGCGCCCCACCGCGGCCAGGCGCTGTTCAAGCACGCCATTGTCGGCGAACAGGCGCACCACCGTGCTGGCGCGCACCGCCGACAACTCCCAGTTCGAGGGGAAGGCCGCATTGCGGATCGGGGTGGTGTCGGTATGGCCCTCGACTTCGATCGCGTGCGGGTCGTCCTTCAGCAGGCCGGCCACCGCCTGCAGGGTCGCGCGCGCGTTGCCGACCAGGGCCGCGTCGCCTTCGTCGAACAGCACGCTGGCGTTGATCTCGACGGTGATGCCGCGGGCGGTCCGGGTGACGCGTACGCGGCCGGCGTTGACGAGCGGCGCCAGCACGCTATTGAGCTTGCGGGCCAGCAGGTCCAGGCGTTCGCGGTCGCGCCTGGCCGCTTCGAGCCGCTTGTGCGCGATGATGTTCGACAGCGGCAGCGCGTCAGGCTTACCCGGCGCGACCGAAGCGCCGGCATTCGGGGCGCCGCGGCCGCCGAAGGCGTCGCCGAGGGCATCGGACAGCACCTTGTACTTGCCCACGTTGACCACCGACACCGCGTACATCACGACGAAGAAGGCGAACAGCAGCGTGATGAAATCGGCGTAGGAGATCAGCCAGCGCTCGTGGTTCTCGTGGGAGTCGTCGTCGAAGCGTTTGCGGCGCGCCATCGGGTGCCGCCTCAGTGATGCGCCGTCAGGCAGGCGATGCGTTCCTCGAGCACGCGGGTGGTGTCGCCGGTGGCGATGTCGTGGAACACGTCGGTCAGGATCTCGTACTGCAGCACGCGCTCGGCGACGATGCCCTTCAGTTTATTCCCGACCGGATGGAACAGCAGGTTGGCCAGGCCCACGCCGTACACCGTGGAGACGAAGGCGACCGCGATGCCGGCGCCCAGGCGCGACGGGTCGCTCAGGTTTTCCATCACGTGGATCAGGCCCAGCACGGCACCGAGGATGCCGACCGTCGGCGCATAGCCGGCCGCCGATTCCCAGATGCGGGCAGCCTGGCGCTCGCGCAGCTCGTAGGCGTCGATGTCGGTTTCGAGCAGGCTGCGCAGCTTGTCGGGCTGGATGCCGTCGACCACCAGCCGCAGCCCCTTCTGGATGAAGGGATCGGCCTTGCTCATGTACTGTTCGAGCGAGAGCAGGCCGTCGCGGCGCGCCGACAGGCTCCACAGGTGGATCTCGCGCGCCAGTTGCTGGCGGCGGTCGGGCGGCGGCGCGAATACCCAGCGCAGCATGCGCAGGCCGCGGATGAAGGCCGACTTTTTCGTCTGCAGCAGCACGGCGCCGAAGGTGCCGACCACGACGATCAGGAATGCGGCCGGCTGCACCAGCGACGAGAACTTGCCGCCGTCGAGGGTATGGCCGACCAGGATGCCGGCGACCGCCAGCAGCAGCCCGAGCAGGCTGGCTATGTCCACGCACGCTCCCTCAGGTAGGAACGCAGGCGCGCCACCGCCTGGCTGTGCAGCTGCGAGACGCGCGATTCGGACACGCCCATCACCGCGCCGATCTCCTTCAGGTTCAGCTCTTCCTCGTAATACAGGCCCATCAGCAGTTTTTCGCGCGGCGGCAAGGCGTCGATGGCGTCGATCACGGCCTGGCGGAAGTCGGTCTCCATGAGCGCGCGCAGCGGGTCGTCGTCGTCGACGGCATAGCGGTCGAGGAAGCCGTCGCTGCCGCCATCGCCGTCGTTGTCGTGGAAGTCTTCGTAGTAGACCAGCTGGTGGCCGCCGGAGTCGCCCAGCAGCTCCTGGTAGTCGGCCAGCGACAGCTTGAGCGATTTCGCCACCTCGGATTCGCTGGGCGGACGGCCGAGCTGCTGCTGCAGCGTGGCCATCGCCTGCTCCACCTTGCGCATGTTCTGGCGGGTCGAGCGCGGCATCCAGTCGCTGCTGCGCAGCTCGTCGAGCATGGCGCCGCGGATCCGCAGCACCGCATAGGTCTCGAACTGGGCGCCATGGTTGTCTTCGTAGCGGCTGATCGCATCGAGCAGGCCGATCATGCCCGCCTGTACCAGGTCATCGACTTCGACGGACGGCGGCAGCTTCGCCTTCATCTGGTGGGCGAGACGCTTCACCAACGGCATGTGCTCCGTCAGCAAATGATTCTTGTCCGCTTTCCCTTTGACTGTATACATTCAAATAGATCTCATGCCCGTCGCAAAACGCCCTGCCAGGCGGCGGAATGCCACCGAGGCCCCCGCCAGCGGGAACGCGTCGACCACGGCGCGGCCCAGGCGCGCGGCGCGGTGCAGGTACTCGTCGGCCGGCACCGAACCCATGGAGCTCAGGGTTACCGCAAGGTAACGTGTTGCCGCAGATGACATATTATCGTATACCACCTTTGCCTCGGCTTCGGTAGCGCCCGTGACAAGGATGCCGAAGGGACGGCGGCCCAAATGCTGGGACAGGCGCTTGATCAATGCGTAGGCGTTGGTGATCGAGGTGGCGCTGGTCGAGACCTGCACCACGATCTCGGACGAGGCCATGATCGGCACCGGGAAGCCGCCATCCTCGGAAAATTCGCCGTCGACGATGACGATGCTGCCGGCCGACTGCTTGACCAGCACGTCGAAGGCTTTCGCCAGGCGGCGGGCATCGTCGTAAGCAGCCGTCGTTCCCGCGGTTCCTGCCGTCGCCCCCGCGAAGGCGGGGGCCCAAGCTTGGTTGCTCACCCGACTGCTCGGCGAAATTTGGATTCCCGCCTTCGCGGGAATGTCGGAGCTGGCCATTTTCACCACCGAAAAGCCCTGCGGCGCCGGGTGAATCACCTGGTTCAGCGCGCACTCCTGGCGCGCCACCTGCAGCAGGCCGGGGCCACGGTCCAGGCCCAGGCGCTGGGCCACGCCGTAGTCGCGCTCGCAGGCGTCGACGATCAGCACCTCATTGCCGGACTGCGCCAGCGAAGCGCCGAGGTTCACCAGCATGGCGCCCTTGTCGTCCTGCGGAGTCGCCGAAAGGAAGGTCACGATACGCGGTTTGGGGCCGGCCAGCATCCGGCGCAGGCCTTCGGCCTGGTCGAAGTCGAAACTAGCCAACGGTCACCTCGCGCAGCGAACGGTCATTGTTCAGGTTACCCAGGCCGGACATCATCAGCGGCAGGTCGGCATCCAGGAATTGGGCGGCGGCCTCTTTCTTGTTGCGGAAGGCGCGGTCGACCAGCATGGCGCGGTCGGCCAGGTGCAGGTCTTCCGGCACGCGTTGGCCGTTCGAGATGTAATACAGGCTCAGTTTCTGCCGCACCAGCACGTCCAGCACGTTGCCGATCGAAGCCGCTTCGTCCAGCTTGGTCATGATGCAGCCGGCCAGGCCGCTGCCCTGGTAGGCGCGCACCACTTCGTTCAGGGTCTCGTTGGTCGAGGTGGCGTTCAGGCACAGCAGGCGCTGCACGTTCGCGCCGCTCTCCGTCAGCATGGCCACCTGCTCCGTCACCATCTGGTCGCGCTGCGACATGCCGATGGTATCGATCAGCACGGTGTGCTTGTTGCGCAGTTCCTTCAGGGCGATCCGCAAGTCGGCCTCGTCCTTCACCGAGTGCACCATCACGCCCAGGATCTTGCCGTAGATGCGCAGCTGCTCGTGGCCGCCGATACGGTAGGCGTCGGTGGTGATCAGGGCCAGCTTTTCCGGGCCGTGGCGCATCACGCAGCGCGCGGCCAGCTTGGCGGTGGTGGTGGTCTTGCCGACACCGGTCGGGCCGACCAGGGCGAACACGCCGCCGCGGTCGAGGATCGCATCTTCGTCGGCCATGGTGGTGATATTGCGCGCCAGCACAGTCTTGATCCAGCGCATGGACTCGGCAACATCTTTGCCGGCCGGGAGTTTATCGATCAGGTAGCGCGACAGGCTGGCCGAAAAACCAGCAGCCAGCATCTCGCGCAGGACGGCCGCCTTCTGGGGCTCGCGCTGCTGGGTCGTGCCCCAGGACAGCTCGGACAGCTGCGATTCCATCATCCCGCGCATCGCGCGCAGCTCGCTCATCATGCCCTGCATCTCGGCGGCGGCGGCGCTTGCAGCCGCGCTTGCAGCCGACTCCTTGGCCTGGGCGATCGCGGCCGACATCATGGCCGTCATCGCGGCCATATCGATGGACGAAGTGTCGGCCTGGGCGCGGCGGTTGGCGTAGGTTTGCGAGGCCGGAGCCGGCTCGTCGAGGTCGTGGAAGGACGGCATTGCCGGGCGCGCCATCGGGGCACGCGGGCGCTCCGCCGCTGCAGCCGGCTCGGCCGGGGCTTCGTAATAGCTGCGTGCGGCCGGGGCATCGTAGGGGCGCGGCGCACCCGCTGCATGCAGCGTGCGGGCTGCCGGGGCTGCGGGCACATCGTCCATATGTTGCAGCTGGGGCCGCGGGGCCGCCATGTCGGACTCGGGAGCCGGCGACGCCAGCGAGGCGACGTCGTCGTTGTCCAGCGCCAGGATCTCGACCACGCCATCCACCGGGCGGTTCGACAGGATGACCGCGTCCGGTCCCAGGGCATCGCGCACCTTGCGCAGGGCCTCACGGGAAGTCGGGGCAGTAAATTTCTTCACGTTCATCGTTGGTCTCCGCTCTCGCAGGCAGGGTGTTCGGTCAATCGGTCGCTATCGGTACGGCGGGCGCATTGGCCCATTCATGGATAGGATTATTGACGATGCCGCCAGGAAACCATCGGGGGAAAAGGGAGGGGAAAGAGGCTTATTTCTTCAGGATTGTCATTTCGAACTGGTCATATCTTTGTGATCGGCGGAAACGAACGCCAAGGCTTGTATCGAGTGACGCGACACTGTGGGAAATGGCGACAATTTACAGCAGTATTTTCGATTACACTTGCAGGTTTGACCTGTCGCACCGCCCGACTGCCGGCATTGAAGCGGTTGTTTTCAATGAGCTAGCAATAGGTGACACCGCTATGGATACTGTCCGGAAAACTGAACGTGCCTAACATAGCCTGCCACTACGGAGTAATCGCACAGGAACTGTTATTCGTTCCTTAGAAAAGTTCTTCATCATGAAAATCTATCCAGTCATTCTCTCCGGCGGCGCCGGTACCCGCCTGTGGCCGTTGTCGCGTGCCATGATGCCCAAGCAGCTTTTGCCGCTGGTCACCGACAAGACCATGCTGCAGGAAACCGCGTTGCGGGTCCGCGGCTGGCCGGGGTTGATGGCGCCGCTGGTGGTGTGCGGCAACGAGCATCGTTTCCTGGTCGCCGAACAGCTGCGCGAGGTGGGCATCAGCCCGAGCGGCATCCTGCTCGAGCCGGTCGGCCGCAACACGGCCCCGGCCGTGACGGCGGCCGCGCGGCACCTGGCAGCCGAGGATCCGGACGCCATCATGCTGGTGCTGCCGGCCGACCACGTGATCGAGAAGAACGAAGCCTTCCGCCAGGCGGTCGAGCGCGCGTTCAGGCTGGTGCAGGACGGCTCGCTGGCCACCTTCGGCATCGTGCCGAGCGGGCCTGAGACCGGCTACGGCTACATCCGCCGCGGCGAGCCGTTGCCGGGCTGCGACGACTGCTACAAGATCGAGCGCTTCGTCGAGAAGCCGGACCGCAATACCGCCGAAGGCTTCGTCGCCGACGGCGGCTTCTACTGGAACAGCGGCATGTTCATGTTCCGCGCCGACCGTTTCCTGGCCGAGATCGAGCAGCATGCGCCCGCGATCGCCAAGGCGGCGGAGGACGCGATGCACAATGCCTACCGCGACCTCGACTTCTGCCGCCTGGACGAAGCCGCCTTCACGGCCAGTCCGTCGGACTCGATCGACTATGCGGTCATGGAACATACCCGTGACGGCGTGGTGGTGTCGGCCGACATCGGCTGGAGCGACGTCGGTTCGTGGTCGGCCCTGGCCGACGTGCAGCAGGCCGACGCCCACGGCAACGTGCAGCGCGGCGACGTCTACCTGGACGGCGTCAGCAACTCGCTGGTGCGCGCCGAGAGCCGCATCGTGGCCGTGGTCGGGGTGAAAGACCTGGTCGTGGTCGAGACCGCGGACGCGGTGCTGGTGGCGCACAAGGACCAGGTCCAGCGCGTGAAGAACATCGTCGACCACCTGAAGGTCCAGGAGCGCACCGAGCACCTGTACCACACCCGGGTGTACCGTCCGTGGGGCTTCTACGAAGGCATCGACGCGGGCGACCGTTTCCAGGTCAAGCGCATCTGCGTCAAGCCGGGCGAGAAGCTGTCGCTGCAGATGCACCATCACCGTGCCGAGCACTGGGTGGTCGTGTCGGGCACCGCGCGCGTGACCTGCGGCGACAGCGTCAAGCTGCTGGCCGAGAACGAGTCGACCTACATCCCGATCGGCATGACCCACCGCCTGGAAAACCCGGGCAAGCTGCCGCTGCACCTGATCGAAGTACAGTCGGGCAGCTACCTGGGCGAGGATGACATCGTGCGTTTCGAGGACGTCTACCAGCGCGCCTAAGCCCTCCAACAAAGTACCGGCGCAGTCAGGGCGGCGCCGGTACTTCTCCCCGCCTTGACCAACCATGTCACTCGCCGGGCTATCTGAATAAGCTGACTCTCTCAAATCCGGCGCTGTTAAACGCTTAGGCTTTGCCTCTGGCCGTATGAGCTAGGAATTAATTCAATACAATTGTGGTGGAATGTAACAGTGTGCGTTAAAGCTCGTGTTAGACTTTACTCAAGTAATCCCCCGACATGGTCAATCGAAAGGCCAGCAAATGAGACTAAGACTACCGAAACGCCAAGCTGGAGGGTCAGAAACCGTCCTCGCGTACGCTTGCGAAACGATTGACCGTAGCATTCCTCTGTTGCGCACGATGCTCATCGTTTCCGGCCTGATCGTAGCTGCCGTACGCGGCGGCCGGCTCGCCGATTTCCTGTTCGTGACCGGCCTACTCTTCCACTTTGCAATTTCGTTCGAGCACTGGTGGATAAAAAAACGGACCCGCTAAGGGTCCGTTTTTTTAAAATCCGCCGGTCAGAACAGATCAACGCATCTTTGCATCGGCGCTCATTTCGGCATCGATCCGGCTGGCCTGACCAGCTATCCAACGGCCGCGCACGAGACGGCCGTACGCCAGCACATACATTACAAGCTGTACCCCGACAATCACCAGGCTTACGACGGCAGATGCGCCGAGCAGCACGCTGGTTGTCACGCACACCGCCACCGCCGGTGCGATAACGCAGGCGACCGCCGCGTTGCGCTTCCAGGGGCGGGCCGCATCCGGACGCACGTGTTTGAATACGAGGCGGCGAAATACCAGGGTATGCAGGTGCAGAGCGTCGGGCGCACCAGGGCTCACTTTCTGGATGACCTTACGGCGATACATGCTGAACAGCACCTCGATGACCGGGTAGGCACAGATCGCCAGCACCTGCCAGGCGTTCACTGAAGGGTTACGGACCAGCAGCAGCACGGCCATTTCCGACACCCAGAAGCCCAGGAAGTAAGCGCCACCGTCACCGAGGAACAGCTTTCCGCTCGGATAGTTCACAGCCAGGAAACCCAGCGTCGCGCCGATTCCAAGCGCGCCGAGCGTAACCACCAGTCCGTCACCATGCTGGAATCCGACCGCTGCCAGGCCTGCAGCCATGATGATAATGGTGCTGCTCGACAGGCCATTAAATCCATCGATGATGTTGATTGCATTCGAACCACCGGCCACGACAATGGCAGTCACCAGCACAGCAAACGGCGTAATTGCCAGCAGAGTATCGATGCCCCACAAGTCGAGTTCGTTGACGGTTGCACCGAGCAAGGCGCTGGCAATGACTGCGCTCAGCGCCGTGGCGGCCAAGCGCATCTTCACCGACACGCGCTTGGTCATGTCCTCGACAACACCAGCGACGAAGGCGGGCAGGCTTGCGGCTACCAGCAGATAGATTTCACGGGCGAGCGATGTATTCGTACTTCCGCCGAACTGATGCTGAAAGCATAGAAATCCCAGCACAAGCCCAACGAAAACGCCAAGCCCGCCAATACGCGGCACAGCCGTCGTATGTACCTTCTGTACACCGTCGAGGTCGTGGTCATGAGACAGGCTGCCGTGCCACTTCTGCGAAAGCACAATGAGCAGGCATGCAGCGAAACTTGCGCCAAGGACTGTTAACCCGAGCTGAAAAAACTTAAATTCCGACATTAATTTACTTTCTTCTAATACGTGAGCTCGCGATAACACCCCACTTTCGAAAATTCAGCCGCATTTCGATACCGAATCAGGACAGGGAGATATCAAATTTATAGAACGACAGAAATGTTATCACGAATCAACATCTGAACTTACCGTATAGATGGGGGGAATGTTCTACTTGTTGTAGCGCAACAACCTGTAAATACATGGAAAACAAGAGCGTCCAAAGCGTCCCGTTTCAAACAAGCTCAAAACAAAGTGTTACTACGCAGTACCTACCAGGCTGGTCACCCGAATCGTCTTCGTCTCCGGAATCTCGGAGTGCGACAGCACCTTTAACTGCGGCAGCGCCCGGCGCAGGAAGCGCGAGAGGAGTGTCCGCAGCGGCCCCGGCACCAGCAGCACCGGCGTCAGGCCCATCGCCTCCTGCTGTTGCGCCGCGTTGGCGGCCTGCTGGACGATGGTGTCGGCCAGGCCCGGCTCGATGCCGGTGCCGTCGCCGCCGGCGTTCAGGGCCTGCACCAGCAGGCGTTCCAAACGGTTATCCAGGGTCATCACGGACAGTTCATTCGTGCCCGGGAACAGCTGCTGCACAATCGCGCGGCCCAGCGCGATGCGGACCAGCGCGGTCAGGTCGTTCGGATCCTGGGTGGTCGAACCGTGTTCGGACAGGGTCTCGATGATGGTGCGCATGTCGCGGATGTGCACGCCTTCCTGCAGCAGGTTCTGCAGCACTTTCTGCAGCGTCGACAACGACACGACCTTCGGCACCAGGTCCTCGACCAGTTTCGGCGCATCTTTTGCCAGATGGTCCAGCAGCGCCTGCACTTCCATGCGGCCCAGCAGTTCCGATGCGTGGGTGGTGATCAGGTGGTTCAGGTGGGTCGCGATCACGGTGCCGGCGTCTACCACCGTGTAGCCCATGCTCTGCGCCTCGTCCTTCAGGGCGGCGTCGATCCAGATCGCCGGAAGGCCGAAGGCCGGATCGGTGGTCACGAGGCCCGGCAGCGTGCCGCTGGCCATGCCCGGATTAATCGCCAGGAACTGGCCGTTCATCGATTCACCACTGCCCACTTCCACGCCTTTCAGTGTGATGCGGTAGCTTGATGGCTTCAGCTCGAGGTTGTCGCGGATGTGCACCGGGGGCGCCAGGAAGCCGACTTCCTGGGCGAATTTTTTACGGATCCCCTTGATGCGCTTGAGCAGCTCGCCATTCTGGCCCTTGTCGACCAGCGGAATCAGGCGGTAGCCCACTTCCAGGCCGAGGGTATCGACCGGCATGACGTCCTGCCAGGTCGCCTCTTCCTGCTCGGCCGGGGTCGTCGCGGCGGCGGCACCCGCGGCGCCCGCTGCCCCGCCGGCCTGCCCGGCCGCGCCCGGCGATCCCGGCGCTCCCGCCGGCGGCGCGTTCCTGTTGCGTTTTTCCACCAGGTAGCCGGCGCCGAACAGGGCGCAGCCCAGCAGCAGGAACACCAGGTTCGGCATGCCCGGGATCATGCCCATGCCGCCGATGATGGCGCCGGTGATGTACATGACGATCGGCCGGCCGAACAGCTGGCCGATGACCTGGTCGCCGACGTCCTTGTCGCTGGCCACGCGCGACACGACCATACCGGCGGCGATCGAGATGATCAGCGACGGGATCTGCGCGACCAGGCCGTCGCCGATCGCCAGCAAGGTGTAGTTCTTGACCGCATCGCCGAAGGCCATGTCATGCTGGAGCATGCCGACGATCAGGCCACCGATCACGTTGATCAGGGTAACCAGGATACCGGCCACCGCATCGCCGTGCACGTACTTGGAGGCACCGTCCATCGCGCCGTAGAACTCGGCTTCCATCGCGACTTCCGAGCGGCGCGCCTTGGCTTCGTGCTCTCCGATCAGGCCGGCGTTCAGGTCGGCGTCGATCGCCATCTGCTTGCCCGGCATCGCATCCAGGGCAAAGCGCGCGCCCACCTCGGCGATACGGCCGGCACCCTTGGTGACGACCATGAAGTTGATGATGGTCAGGATGATGAACACCACCAGGCCGACCGTGTAATTGCCGCCGATGAGGAAGTGGCCGAAGGCTTCGATCACCTTGCCGGCCGCGGCGGCGCCGGTATGGCCCTCGGTCAGCACCACGCGGGTCGAGGCCACGTTCAGCGCCAGGCGCAGCATGGTGGTCACCAGCAGCACCGCCGGGAAAGCCATGAAGTCGAGCGGCTTGACCGTGTACAGCGCGGTCAGCAGCACGATCACGGACATCGCGATGTTAAAGCTGAAGAACAGGTCCAGTGCGAAAGCCGGCAGCGGCAGGATCATCATCGCCAGCAGCATGATGATGAGGGCCGGCGCCGCCAGTGCGTTGCCGCGTCCCGCGATGCCGCGCAACCAAGCTGGCAGGGTGAAACCGTTCATTGGGTCGTACCTTTATTATTGAAAGGATCCATCTCCGGCGGCACCGGCAGCTTGCTCGGGCGGTCCGGATAATGGTCGCTGCTGCCCTTGGTGTAGGCGCGCAGCTGGTAGACATAGGCCAGCACTTCGGCCACGGCCGAGTACAGGGCTTCCGGGATCTCGTCGTCGATGTCGGTGTGCTTGTACAGCGCACGGGCCAGGGCCGGCGCTTCCAGCAGCGCGACCTTGTTTTCCTTCGCGATCTCGCGGATCCTGGCCGCGACCGCGTCGGTACCCTTGGCCACCACGCGCGGCGCGCCCTGCTTCCCATCGGCGTACTTGAGCGCCACCGCGAAGTGGGTCGGGTTGGTCACGACCACGTCGGCGGTCGGGACATTGCTCATCATGCGCTTGCGCGCCATCTCGCGCTGCAGCTGGCGGATCTTGCCCTTGATCTGGGGGTTACCGTCCGATTCCTTCGATTCCTGGATCACTTCCTGGCGCGTCATCTTGAGCTTGTTGGCGTAATGCCAGATCTGGTATGGGCCATCCAGCAAGGCGATCGCGCCGAGCGAGCCGACCATGACCAGGAAGGCCTTGGCGACCAGGCCGCCCAGGTGGGCCGTCGCGGCACCCAGGGGCTCGACCGCCAGGCCGACGACCGCATCTTTCTCGCTCATCACGACATACCAGGCGACGGCACCGACCAGCAGGGTCTTGGCGACCGCCTTCAGCAGTTCGACCAGGGCATTGGTCGAGACCATATTGCCCAGGCCATTCATCGGATTGAGCTTGCCGAAATTCGGCATGAAGGATTTGGCGGAGAAGTTCCAGCCGCCGATCAGCAAGGGTGAGACGATGGCGACGAGCATGATCGCCAGCGCCAGCGGCAGGCAGGCCAGCATCACGCCACTGATGTCGGCGCTAATGCGTTCGATCAGGACGCTCGGGTTGGTGATCTGCTCGCGGTCGAGCGACAGGCCACGCTGCAGCGTGCTGGAGAGCTTGTTGACGACGCCGCCACCCAGCATCCACAGGCCAGCGCCGGCCGTCATCAGGACGGTGAAGGTTGCGACTTCGCGCGACCGGGGAACATCGCCGCTCTCGCGTGCCTGCCTCAGCCGTTTCGCTGACGCCGGTTCTGTCTTTTCTGCGTTGCTGCCGTCCGCCATGCCCTGCTCCTGTTACGCCGGCTGCGCAGCCGACTTTCATTCAGGATGGCATTATTCCAGATGTTGCCGTAAGGCTATAGAGGGAACAGGAGCGGAAACAGAGGCCTTTTCACCTCCTGAATGCAACCCGGGGTTAGAAAAGGTGAGATTGTCGAGAAATTATTCCGGCAGACTCATGTGTTGATGCCAAAGTGGAAAAATGTCCACAATTTGCGCGATAGTGCCGGACAGGCAGGCTTGTAGTGAATCAAAGCAACATTTCGTTGTTATAATTCCTTAGCAACTAAGTATTGCTGTACTAAATTTCCAATCAAAGGACCCATCATGAAAAAAATCATTGCTACCGGCGCAATCCTGAGCCTGCTGTCGGCTCCTGTGTTCGCACAAGAAACCGCTGCTGCCGCTGCTTCGAACGCTGGTAACGCAGCTGCTGCCGCTGGCCAAGCTGCCGGCGCCGCTTCGGGCACCGCTGCTGGTACCGGCGCTGCTGCCGGTGCCGCCGCTGGCGCCGCCACTTCCGGCGGCTTCCTGGGCGTCGCAAGCGCTGCAGTGGCTGGCCTGTCGACCGGCACGCTGGTTGCTGTCGGCGCCGCTGTTGCCGGCGTAGCCGCTGCTGCTTCGGACAATGGCTCGACCACCAACCACTCGACCACGACCCACCACTAATCGGTGGCGCAAGGCTCTACCTTGTGTTCCCTTGCAGGGGACCAGTTGTAGGGAGATCGGCTGCACATGCAGCCGATTTTTTTACCCGAACACCTCGATCTCGCCGAACAGCTTCCCATTCACGTCCTTCGGCGCCAGCCGGGGTTCGCCATCAATCGGCCACGCGATGCCTAGCGTCGGATCCTTCCACAGCAGCGTACGCTCGTACTCCGGATACCAGTAATCGGTAATCTTGTAGAGCACTTCCGCTTCGTCGCTGAGCGCCAGGAAGCCATGTGCAAAGCCGGGCGGAACCCATAATTGCCTGCGGTTTTCCGCGCTGAGCATGGCGCCCACCCAGCACCCGAAGGTGGGAGAAGACTTGCGCAGATCGACCGCCACGTCGAACACGCTGCCGTACGTTGCCCTCAGCAGCTTGCCCTGAGGATGCTGAAACTGGTAATGCAGACCGCGTAGCACGCCCTTTTCGGACAAGCTATGGTTGTCCTGCACGAACTCGACCTCGTATCCGGTTGCTTCCCGAAAATCGCGTGTATTGTAGCTCTCGAAGAAATAGCCGCGGTCGTCGCTAAAGACCTTGGGCTCCAGCAGCAGCACTTCGGGGATCGCAGTCGGTGTTACTTGATAAGGCATGTTTCAAAGTATCAGGTTTCAGGAAGACTTCAGTAGCTTCAGCAGATAGTCGCCGTAGGAGTTTTTCGATAAGGGAGCGGCCAGACGTTCAAGGTCGGCATCGCCGATCCATCCCTGCCGATATGCGATCTCTTCCGGGCAAGAGACCTGCAGGCCCTGTCGTTTCTGCAGCGTGGCAATGAAACTCGCGGCTTCCAGCAAACTGTCGTGGGTGCCGGTATCGAGCCAGGCCAGGCCGCGCCCCATGATCTCGACGTTCAGTTGGTCCCGCTCGAGATAGGAGTGAATGACGTCCGTGATTTCCAGCTCCCCTCGTGCGGACGGCTTGATGTCGGCGGCGATGCTGCAGACGTTCTTGTCACAAAAGTACAGCCCCGTCAGCGCATAGTTCGATTTCGGCGTCTTCGGCTTTTCCTCGATGCTGACCACGCGGCGCTCGGTGTCGAATTCGACTACGCCGTAGCGCTCCGGCTCATGCACGTGGTAGGCGAACACGGTCGCGCCGTCGACGCGTGCGCTGGCACGCTTCAGATGCGTCGCCAGCTCGTGGCCGTAAAAGATGTTATCGCCCAAGACCAGCGCGCACGGATCGTTGCCGATGAAATCGCGGCCAATGAGGAATGCCTGGGCCAAGCCATCCGGCGAAGGCTGGACTGCGTACTGGATATTCATTCCCCACTGACTGCCATCGCCGAGCAATTCGATAAAGCGGTCGGCATCGTGCGGTGTGCTGATCAAGAGGACGTCACGGATCCCGCTCAACATCAGCGTGCTGAGCGGGTAGTACACCATCGGCTTGTCGTAGACCGGCATCAGTTGCTTGCTCACGACCTGGGTCGCCGGATACAACCGGGTGCCGGAGCCGCCGGCCAGGATAATGCCTTTGCGTTTGGGTTCAAGCATCGATGCCCCTCTCGAGAATTTGCCGCAGTACGTGAAGCGCCCCTTCCTGCCAGGGCGGAAGGCGCAGGTGGAAGGTATGGCGGAACAGGCCCGTATCGAGCCGCGAATTGGCGGGGCGCCTTGCCGCGGCAGGAAACGCCGCCGTCTTCACCGGCAACACGTCCTCAGGGCCGGCCAGCAATGGTTTGCCCGCCGCGCGGGCGGCGTCGAGCACGAAACGGGCGTAATCGTACCAACTGGTCTCTCCCGCCGCCGCCACATGGTAGATCCCGTATGGAAAGGCGGCAGCGCCCTCGCACGCGTACTGCCGGACCAGGTGGGCCGTCAGGTCGGCCAGCAAGGCCGCGGAGGTCGGGGCGCCGAACTGGTCGTCGACAACACTCAAGCGTTCGCGTTCGCGAGCCAGGCGCAATATGGTCTTTGCAAAATTGCCGCCGTGGGCACCCAATACCCAACTGGTGCGCAGGATCAGGTGGCGCGCACAAGCCCCGGCCAGCGCACGCTCGCCGGCGAGCTTGCTGCTGCCGTACACGCTGCGCGGCGCAGGCGCATCGCTTTCCGTCCACGGCGCCTGCCCCGCGCCGTCGAACACGTAGTCGGTCGAGTAGTGCACCATCAGCGCATCGAGTCGAGCCGCTTCCTCGCCGAGCATGCCGGGGGCGCGAGCGTTGACGCCGAAGGCGGTCTCCGGCTCGGATTCGGCCTGATCGACAGCGGTCCAGGCGGCCGGGTTGACGATAACGTCGGGCACAACGCGCCGCACCAGCGCGCGCAGCGCATCGGCATCGAGCAGGTTGCAGTCCGCGCGGCCGACGGCAACGACCTCGCCCAGCGGTGCCAGCGCACGCACGAGTTCGAAGCCGACCTGCCCATCCTTGCCCGTCAATAGAATCTTCATTTAGTCCCCACCTTGCGCCCCGTACTGCCTGCCCACCCAGTCGCGGTAGGCACCGCTGGTCACGTTCCTCACCCAGTCCTGGTTGTCGAGATACCAGCACACCGTCTTGCGGATGCCGCTTTCAAAGGTCTCGACCGGCTTCCAACCCAGTTCGCGTTCCAGCTTGCCCGCATCGATCGCATAGCGGCGGTCATGGCCGGGGCGGTCGGCGACAAAGGCGATCTGCTCGCGGTAGGACCTGCCGTCGGCGCGCGGGTTCAGCGCATCGAGCATATCGCAGAGCGTCGTCACCACCTCGAGATTCGCTTTCTCGCTCCCGCCGCCGACGTTGTAGACTTCGCCCACCTGCCCTGCCTCGAGCACGCGCCGGATGGCCGAGCAGTGGTCTCCCACGTACAGCCAGTCGCGCCGCTGTTGGCCGTCGCCGTAGATCGGCAGCGGCTTGCCGGCCAGTGCATTGTGGATGCATAGCGGGATCAGCTTTTCCGGGAAGTGAAAAGGCCCGTAATTATTCGAGCAGTTCGTGGTCAGGGCCGGCAGCCCGTAGGTGCGGTGCCAGGCGCGCACCAGGTGGTCGCTGGCGGCCTTGCTCGCCGAATAAGGGCTATTTGGTTCGTACCGATTGGCCTCGCTGAAGGGCGGGTCGATCCTGCCCAGCGAGCCATAGACCTCGTCCGTCGACACGTGCAGGAAGCGGAACGCCGACTTCTCCACGGCGGCGAGGCCGCTCCAGTAGTCACGCACCGACTCAAGCAGGCGGTAGGTGCCGACGATATTGGTCTGGATGAAATCTTCCGGGCCGTGGATGCTGCGGTCGACATGGCTCTCGGCCGCGAAGTTGACGACCGCGCGCGGCCGGTGCTTCGCCAGCAGCCGGGCTACCTGCGCGGCATCGCCGATATCACCCTGCACGAATACATGGCGTGGATCGGCGCAAAGGCTGGCCAGGTTTTCGAGATTACCGGCGTAGGTCAGCTTGTCAAGATTGAGCACCGGCTCGTCGGAGCCGGCGAGCCAGTCCAGCACAAAATTACTGCCGATGAAGCCAGCACCGCCAGTCGTCAAGATCATGGATGGAGTGTTCCTGTTTGCGCGTACATGGCCGGTATTGTACGCGCCAGGCCGGTGCTGTCAGTAACTGCCCCTCCAGGCCACGTTGACCGACTTCGGCCCCGGGGCGACGGCAAAGTTCGAGCCGGTATTGCTGCGCTGCGTCTGCCACAGCCAGCTGCCCATCGCATACCCGAGTACACCGCCGGCAACGACATCGGACACCCAGTGCTGGCGCCCCGCGGCACGGCCCATCGAACTGGCGGCGGCAAGGCCGTACAGCCATGGCGCATCGTATTCCTGCGCGAACGGCGTTACTGCCGCGAACGCGACCGTGCTGTGATTCGACGGGAAGGACGCGTTGGAGCGGTCCGAGGTCTTGCTCCACTGCCCCTGACCTTCGCTCGGCCGCGCGCGCCCGACGATGCGCTTGGTGGCGATCGATACGGCGGCCGCACCCGCGATCGATTCCAGCGAGATGATGCCCATGTTCTGGGCGCGGGCATCGCCGAACGCGACCGCACCAGCAGCGCCGCCGGCCAGCAGCACCGGAATGCCCTTGCCCATATTGTCCCAAGCGCGCGCGACGCGCGAGCCCGCATGCTTTTCCATAAAGCGATCGACTGGCTTGTCCAGAAGGGCACCACCCAGAATGGCGCCGCCACCGAGTATCGTACCCTTGGCCCACTGCGGCAGGGTCGGCGTATTCGAGAACGACTGTTCGAGACGCCAGCGGAAGATCGGCCACATGTTTGGTATCGGCCGCAGCGGCGGGTTCACCGCTGGGTGATTCTGCTCGTCGCGGCGCTCGGCAAAGTTGCCGAGGCCGTCGTAGGTGGTCAGGTCGCGACGCGGCTGCTCGAACAGCTCGTACAGGTCGCCCGGACTGGCGACCATCTGGCCGACGTCGCGGGTCCAGGGCGAAAGGCCGATGCCGGCCGTCGCCTGCGAATCCATCGGCAGCATGATGTTCAGCGGGACCGACAGGAAGACGCCCTTGTCGTTGTACGGATTGGCCGGCGTCCCCGGATTCGTGATGTCCCGGCCGTTGGTCTTGGCGTACCAGGCGCCGATCTCGACGCCCGACTGGAAGCGCCGCTTGAACTCGAGGCGCACGCCTTCGTCGCGGGCCAGGAAGCGCCCTGCCCTCGCGGTCGCGGTGATGTCGTACGGAAGCTTATAGTGCAGTGCACCCAGCGCCGTGACCGTCTTGTAGTCGCGCTTGTCGAACCAGCCTTTGTAGCCGCGCTGCTGCAAGGCGTCGACACTGAGGTCGGCCGCCCAGCGGCTGTCCTTCGGCAGATACAGCACCTGGCCACCGAAACCGCGATACATCTCCTCGTAAAAACCGGCCGAAGCGCGCGCGTAGATACGTTCGTCGAGTGTCAGGTACTGGTTGAGCAGCAGGCGGTTCAGCTTGAAGCGACCGCCACGCTTATACTCGGCGACGTCGGTACGTACGTGCGGCAGCAGGCTGTTCGACTTCTGGGTTACGCCAGAGACGTTCTCGAAGAGGTCCAGCTTGAAGTCGGTGTTCAGGTAGGTACCCTGACCCAGGCGCCTGTCGTAGTTGGCGGCAGCCGCCACCTCGTAACGCAGGGCGCCGCTCGGGTCGTTGAAGAAGAAGGAGATCTTCGGGATCGTCTTGAAGCGATTTGCCTCGCGGTCTTCCGATACCACCTGGACGATGTTACCGTCCTGGCCTACCTGGACCGCCAATCCGTTGCTCTCTTCGCGCACGGCGGCGAGCAGGCTTTGCTGGTCGTCGATGCGGTCCGTCGGCGTCGAATAACGCACCAGCACCGTTTGCAGGAATTCATCGCGGTTTCTCAGACCCGTCAAGTAGTCGGTGAGGCGCTGCAAATCCTGGAACTCGTAGGTCGCAATTGGCTGCTCGAGCTTGGTGTAAGTAATGTGGATCGCACGCGTGCCTTCTGGCGCGAACGCGAGCGCGGTGCGCGCGGCGCGGCCGATCGCGCGGCCCATGCTCGAGATGCGGTTATTGGTCAGCGTAAGCTTGAGGACGTTGCTATCGAGTTCGACGCGCACGTTCTTGAAGTCCTGCTCGACCAAGGCTTCGGCCAACGCAGCGCCGCGGCTGCCGTCCTGCTGCCATTCGGCGGCCGAGACGCCGGCTGGCGCCTTCTTCGCGTCGAACGGGGCCGGCTCGTACAGCTTGGGGATGAACTCGCGTTCCGAGAACGGGATGCTGACGTAGACGTTGGCACTGAAATGGTCGCGGTGGCGGGCGACCTGAGCTCCTAGCCAGCCCCAGCGGTATTCGAGACCTACCGACCCGCCCTTGCTGCGCTCTCCGGCGGCGGTTTCGGCTGCACGGAAATCCTTTTTGTAGTCGTTGGCGTCGTATTCTGCGACCATGGCCCAGCCCGGCGTCGAGAGCGGTGCCCAACGGATGCCTGCGAACACGCCATCCGGGCGCTTGCGTCCGTAACCAATGCTGGCTTCGGCGTTCCTGGCGCTGCCGAAGGTCTTGGTGGCAACGAGGTATCGTCCCTTGAACAGTTCCGTGCCGAGCAGGTCGGTCGCGCCGACCGATACCTCGGGCACCCAGCTGGATTCATTCACCAGTCTCAGTTTAGCGTCGATGACCTTGTCTTTATAGCGTCCATACTTTTGGCCGTATTCACCCTCGACATTAGTGAACCCAGGAATCCCGGTAACAGACACGTATCGGCCAGTGAGCTGGAGAAAAGGAAGCACCGTCGCCGAAACCCAGAAGCTCCCATACGGTCTGTCATATCCATACCCGGTAGAAAACGTCCCGTCGCGCTCCACCCATGCACTAGGCATATTGATATAGCCGGACTGCCCTTGTAAAGTTGGCGTCGATGCAAAGGCGTTTACGGCGCCAAAAATAATACAACTGTACCAAGAGTACTTGAATGGACTTCTAGATGATTTTAACACTGACAATCGACCAGCCGAACCTCGGCAGAAAGCAACTCAATTAATAAGAAAGTCCTGGCTGCTCGCCAACCTCATCAAGACTATCAACAGAATCATATAGCTCAGTGATTTTGGCCATCCGCTGAGATAACGAATAAGCATTCGATACCTTCATACGGGCGGCGACCGCTAAACGCTGCCGCAAGCCGATATCTTCGATCAGCTTTAACAGTTGAATCGACAAATCCTCGGCGTTATCAGCCTCAAACAACAAACCAGTATTATTATGGTCAACTAAGTCATGATTCCCGGGTATATCTGAAACGACGACAGGCAGATTTGACGCCATGGCTTCTAAAATCGCCAGTGGCATCCCTTCCCACAACGATGGCAAGACAAAAATATCAATACTGGAGAGAAGCACCGGTATATCGGAGCGCCAGCCAAGCACCTCAACCTTCTCACTCAGCTTGTACTCCTTAACTTTGCTCTCAACTTCGCCCTTGAGTTCACCGTCACCCGCAAAAAAGAATTTTACCGGGAAATCTGTTTTTTCGAATATTTTTTTTGCTGCCTCTACAAGACACAAAGGATTTTTCTGAGCCCAAAGGCGCCCGACCATGCCAATACAAATCATATTCTGATCGACGTCACCCAAAACATTTTTTCGAAAATCTTCACGGACCTCTTGCTTGATACCAAAAGCTTCGATATTCACGCCATTAGGAATCAAATGGACTTTATGTTTTGGCAATCTGAGGTTTTTTATCGCGTAGTTATAATCGGTGGCATTAAGAACGACGACCTTGTTACTCAACAGCCCGCCAATAAACTCCGCCACGAAATAAAAACACCGGACGAAACGGCTTTTCGCAAAAGGAAACGCAAATCCATGTACGGTATGGATCACATTCGGCACCCCAGCAACTCGAGCAGCCAACCGCCCCAAAATTCCGGTTTTCGACGAATGCGTGTGAACGACATCTGGGCGAAGGCGCCTGAAGCATTTCACCAGCTCCAGAAAGGCTTTGCCATCCGCTTTAAGGGAAATTTCGCGAGCCAGACTTGGGATGTATTCGCACTTCGCGCCTATGGATTTTACAGCTTCGACTAGAGGACCTGATTCTTTACACACAAGAACCGGCTCGTACTTCTTCTTATCTAACTTGGAAAACTCATCAAGTGTGACTTTCTGGACACCCGACAGTAGAGGCAAAAGTTGGAGGTGAATTAAACGAATTGGCGCAATATTAGTCTGATCTGGAATCGCCATGGTATGCGTAATTATCTTAAATTGATTAATTTGGAGTGGCAATAATTGCTTTGCGCCAAGCCATGTTATAGGCGTCCACCATTTTTTCAAGCGAGAATTTCTGTTCAATTCGCTGTCTGGCAGCTCTTTGTCGTACTTGCCAAGAGCTCAGGTTGGACGATTCGTGTTTTGACTCGATGATTGCATTACCAAGTGCAGATGAATTTCCGGCCGCGACCACCCAGCCCGTCGCGCCCACGATTGCCGCGGCATCACCAACGTTTGTGCTGATGCACGGGGTTCCGCACGCCATTGCTTCAGCAAGTACATTGGGAAATGCTTCTTTGATGCTAGACAGAACGCAAACATCAAATGCACACATTAAAACATTTATATCTGACCGAGCCCCCAACAGTGACACTGTACCGCTGAGGTTACCACTCGTCAACATCTCCGCAAGTTCGTGGTTTTCGTGAGTGATTCCCGCTCCTACCATGACGATTTTGACATCAATACCGCTTTCGACTACCCTGTGGACTGCTGCGCAAAAATTCTTATGATCTTTCATCGGATCAAATCTGGCGACCATTCCGATGACAAAATCACTCGGTTTAAAACCAAGCCGATCTCTTATGTCGGCCCTTTGAGTGCTATCCGGTTTAAAAGAATCTAAGTCATAGCCGTTATAGATTACCTGGCCGCGTTGGCGGTTATACCCCAATTCTTCATGAACTTCTCTAGCCCGTTCCGCGCAATAGATAATTTCGGAAGGAAATACATGTGACAAGACGGCATTTATTTTCGAAATAAATATGGTCCCCCGCTTTGAACGACCAGGAACAAGAGCAGAGTTGTGAACACCCCAGCATACCGGCACACGTGTAGCTGCTCGCGCTACTAAAGTCCCAAGGAGGTCCGCGTGATACATCCATGTCTGCACGACATCGGGATTATAATTTCGCACAGCCTTATATAAACCTCTGACGTTTGCAAACGTAATCTTAGATCCACTCATCTTGAGATGTTCAACCGGAATCCCAGCCTGCTCTAGCAACTCAGAATATTTTCCACGCCCGCCCAACGATATAACCAAATGCCGATTTTCAATATCAGCCCGACATAGCTGGAAAAGAATTGATTCTGCCCCACCATCGGCCAATCCACTTATAATATGCAAAACTTTCATTTCAATTGTATGACGATTTATTTTAATTCCCATCCGAACCACTTGCGATCGATCTGATGCCAGGCGTAACCAGCAGACCGAACCCGGGCTCGAACCGACAATTTCTCAATAGTTGACATCAGATAATCGCTTGCGAAAGTCTTATGCAAAGGGTCAACCAATACCAATCCGGTCCTGATATAAGCGTCGAGACTTTCCTTGTCCGTACGGGTCCCAACCGAAGTGATCGACCTAGCTGCCATGAAAGGCTTTAACAAAAACGCACATACCGCGCATCCGAAGGAATACAAGCTATAACGTAACGAAATGCGAAAATTAGAATGCACGACGGGCGGAATTCGATGGGCAAGCGTAACCATATGCGCTCCTTCGATCCAAATCCCCTTTTCATTACGTAGATCAAACGAAAGAACATCATCTTCCATCTCACCCCACCGCAATGGCGTGAGCAGGTAATTCATAAGGGAACGTCGAATAAAGAATTGCCCTCCGTTGATAGCGATTTTCTCGGAGGCGCGCTCATCGTTGGCAACAACGATTAACCGGCCTTTTCGCTCGATAGCGTCATCGAAGTTCGAATTTACGCAATGCTGTTGTAACCGAAGTTCTCCTAGGGCCAATGTCCCGTCTTGATTGAGCACATCAACTGCACCAAAACCGACGTTGCGAGAGGTGAGCGCTGCCTCCACAGTTTTTCGAAAGTTAACTGCAGGAATAAATCTATCATGGACCAAATAGACAAATTCAGACTTCAGAGCCTCGCATGCCGAATGCTTCTTAGCGTTGATACGAAAATTCTTTCCTAGATCGGGCTCGTCATTGAATTCAATGATCGCCGACGCCGGAATTTTCTTATCCAGCAAAATCTCCTTGGGGCCGCAGAGATAAAGGTCGCTACCTAGAACGAATTGGCCATTCGCAGTCCATTCTCGAATACAACGATCAATATTGCTACCTCGACCATTAGTAACGATAACTACGTTCAAAAGCTGGAGTAGAGAATTGTCCATAACACGACCATCAGATAAATAACGACACCAAACCAATACGCAGCCCGTGGTCCCCAGGACTCAGATTTCATCAAGGACCGATACAGGACCAAATTTAATGACGCCGTCAGTCCTACAACCATCCAAGGAGAAACCGCTGAAAAGATGGACGCGCCTGAAAACACCAGCAGGGCCGTTTCGACGACGATTATGCCAATCAGAAATCCGCTTCCTGCCATATTGGGACGTGCTCGACCGTCACGTAACATATTAATCATTACGATCCCTGCAGGAAGGGACGCCATATACAATGCCATGAGCATTGGCGCGGCCTGAAACGTCGTTATAGGGAGCGATTTCAGAATCCCCAATTTCGCTAAGCGCGGCTGAACATATGGAGCAAGATAAAATCCAACTATCGAAAGTAACGCCGCAGGCAGAAAGACAGCGAAACCTCGTTTTTGTTGAAAAAACATAGCTTCGTCAAGCCTTTGGTTTGGCGTGCCTGACAGAGATTCAAATACAACAGCGTCGTCCATCCCTACCTTCCGCCATGCCTGGACCAATCCTGCGGCAAGTGAAATGACCGTTAGAAATGCTGGAGCAACAGCGCCGATAACAAGTCGTTCCAGCTGAGTACTAATCAAAATTCCTGTCAAAGGCATAATGCCGTGCTTTCCGCCAGACGTTTCTATCGGATCGTTAGAATTCTGAATACCCTGCTTTTTTGCTATCAGAAAAATTACCGCATTCGCCATCGCCAAGATTAACAAAACCGCTCGCGACAGGAAAACCTCAGGCACGAACTTGGCAGCCAAAGCAATAATTATCGTCCCAGTCGCACCGCTGACTGCCTCGACAAAAAGCACTTGGTGGGCGCCATATTGCGACCTAAGCCGCCCTATCCCCGCACCGTACATCAGCAGCGAAATTCCGAACACGAGATACCACCACAATGCCTCGGCCCCGTGCACGAGAAAGATGTGGATTATCGTAAACGACAGGACGATAGCTACTATGCCGATCTCGTGAGTTTCATATGACTGGTTATTCTTTCTATATTGAAGAACTTCCAACGCCAAAAACTGAAAAGGAATGGAAGCCAAAGTCACCAAAAAATATAAAGTCAACGATTCTGCGTGATTTGCTACTGATAGCAGGAGCGGAACCCGAAGAAATTGACTGATAAAACTTATGGCAGAAAACCAACGCCAATTGTACACAGACATCTTATCCATCGAACATCCAAGCAATTCTCACAATTACCTGCGCCCTAACTCGAGATCGCCGATGGCGTTCTTGGACGCAGGACGTGGCGAAACTTCCAAATCGGCCGACGCGAGACGTGTCAACCGAAGACCAATTAATGGTTGAATGGCAAAAATAACCACAACAAATGAGATGTACATCTTAAATACTTCAGCCGATCCAATCCTCCATATATTCAAGAATAGCGCCATCGACATTGCAATCGCCACAAACGAAATGCAGCGTCCTCTCTTGAGATAATAGGCGGGCCAAAAAAACATTGCAGCGAGACCAAGTACTAAAAACAAAGACCCGCCATACGACGTTAATGCCTCGGTCATAGGTGAACTACCGATACCCTCTCCCGGAGGCGCATATAGTTTCGAAATGTATTCGGTAAAACTGATGAAGTCGACAGGCTTTAGGAACGATGGAAACTGGTTAATAAAGAAAGATAAAACTTGGCCGTATGGTGCATTGGAGAGCTCCTCGATTGCCGAGCTATTCGAATGAATAAGTTCAAAGGTTCGATACGAACTACCAAATTCATGAATAATAGGGTCGAAATAAATCCAACTTAGACCCTCGACAATCTCGTCTTTTCCTAATAAGACCGACAAGAGACCAGTATTGCGAATAAACGCGAATAACACGGCAAATAAGTAAAATGCGAATGGCATCATAAAGATGTACCGGTACTTCAGTCGCGACAATACTAAAGCTAAAACACCCGAAAGACACCAGAGGAGAATGTTGCGGCTACCAAGCGCAGAGATCAGAAAGATTGATATCAATAACAATAAGACCTTTAGCCACGACCTCGCGAATTTATTAGCATATAAGTGTGTCGCAAAAACAAAAGTCAATGCCGTAAACAGAGTTGTCACGGGATAGAAGATAAATCGAATCGGACCCTGAATATCACCAACGCGATCGTTATAAGAAACGACAAAGGCTGACGTAAAATCTCCGTACTGAGCGATCTGAACTGTAATATAAAGGACAACAGCCGCAACATAAAAAAAAGTCAGCCGAGCGTTCGAGACCTCTAATTTAAACCTGATAAAACGAACGCTTGGAAATGAGACGAGAAAGAATGCCAAGAAACACAACGAGAAATATAACGAATACATCTCAAGACTTGGCAATGCATTATCAAAAATCAATGCGGATAGCGCAGGGCTCAGGCCATACATTAGCGCCATCAACAAGCCCATCAAATATATCTTGTAGGTGTCGAATTTGATCATTAGTAGCTATGAGTACGGACAACGCCGGCATCACCGAACATCAGGTTCGATATTGCGGACCACGAACGTGTCGATGCCAGTAAATCCGCAACTTGCTCTGTGGTGTTATTCCATGCCGAAGGATTGCTTGTAATCTCTTTATATTTTGCTTCGACTTCTCTCTCGTCAAGCACCATCTGGACTGATGCTAGGGCAGAGACCGAAGCGTCCAACGATTCATGCGTGCATATTATTGGACATCCCGCAAGCGCCGCATCGAGTATTTTGTTCTTCGCCCCAGCGCCAATAGAGATCAAAGAAATGTAAATCGGCCGACGAGCAGCTAGAAAATCGACCACTGAAGGAACGTTATCGTGCAGTTCTATAGCTTCATCGTATGACCGAAGATCGTTGGCATAATACCCGACAAAAATCAACTTAATGCGGGGGAAATTTTTCAGGCGCTTTATGAGTGCCAAAGCTGCAAGGCGGTTTGGCTCATAACGAAAATTTCCTGAAAAACACACATGATCGACAGTGATAGAGCTTCGACGCGGCACCGAGGGAGGATTAATACCGATTGGTATGTGGTACGACTCTTTAAATCCGTTTGCTATCGCAGCATTTGTATCTTCACGTGACACAAAAACCAGTCTGGTTTTTCGCGACAATTTGAGCAGACGATAACGAAAACGCAGTGTTGCGGCGACTCCCTTGAACCATTTCCCAGATTTCAGAACTGAGTTCCAATAAATTCCTGCCCAGTCGCCCACATGCACAGTCGCATTGGGAATAGCGGACACCAAACGTCCCAGACTCCGGTACTCGAGATGAGTAAATATGACAGTCTCACCTTCGAGACGTTGGGCAGGCAGCGGTTCGGCATTTATTTGACCAACCGATATCATTTGATCTGAATAGAGTCGGTACGATGAAGAGTCCAAAGGAGACAAAAGACCGACAACGTTGGACATGATACCAGTCTTCTCCAACGGAAAATCGGCGACGACGATTATATTAATCATACAATTAATCAGATTATTCTATAGTTCCCTGGAAAATCATTCGTGAACGACATTATCGTCCGCTCTGATTCACGGATGACCAGTATTTCAGTTACCGAGTCTTGCCTTCATATACTCGTAATCATTAGGAAGACCGCAATGATCAATAAGCTCTGCCTCGACAAGCCGGTATTTTATATCCATACCGCGCGCGATCAAGGTGTTAAATAATGGGGCAATATATTGTTCGCCTTTGACACTAAGGCCACGCTCGTTATAGTCGAGGTATGCAGCGCGAAAATCTTCAAGTCGAGCGAAGCCGTACAAACCGTTACTGCACAGATCGGAAATCCGGTCTTTCTCAGTAGTGCGGACAACGGAGCCATCGCGGCCGGGTTCCACGAACGACCAACCATCGCCCGATCCTTTGAATACCTCTAAAAAACCGTCACCAAACTCAATTTCCGACGGCCAAGAAAATTCATAACGAATTGTATCGATGTTAAAGATTATGATCGGCTGTGAACCTGAGTAGTCGAGCGTTCCTTGCATGACTGAGTCTGCCTGACCTTTGGTTTCGTGCTGAAACTCAATTATCCGGTAATCACGTAGTCCAAGGTTAGCTAACTGAGTTGCAACAAACTGCTTTGCATGATGATCGCTTCGAACAAGGAACACAAAATGCTGTGAACCGAATTGTTGACTGAAAGATCGAACCGATTGCGCAAATACGGTTTCGCCCGCTAGCGGTAGCTGGTATTTCGGCAACTGATAACCGTGATCGAAAAACCTTGAACTTCTGCCGAGCATTGGAATAATAATCATCTTAGACCGGTAAATTTATTTCATGAAGGTTGCATAAAGACGCAAAGCATTAGCGAGAAGAGCGTGTTGTCTGCGCTGGTCATCGTTATGTAGTGGAAGCATCGAAAGGAACAACAAGATCGTCAGTGGCATAACATCGACCGGGGAAAGTCCACCAATAAATCTTCGCGCCTCAAATACCTCCTGTATCTGCCGAGTTCTTTCGTCTATATGAATCTGCAAGTCAAATTTACACAGTTTTAGGGATATCTCACATTTGAGTTCGAAGGCACCTGCGATAATAAAATCATAAAGTCCAAGTATTGAATGAGAGAGCTTAGCCAAATCATAGCGGAGATCACCGAATTGCGTTTTTTCGCTTGCGGCATTGAGACCTCGTGGATCAATGACTTTAATCCTATCGCTTCGCGAGTCGAAAAGGATATTACTTAGGCAAAAGTCTCCATGCATGATTCCAGCGAATACACCTTGGTTTTGCAGATGTTCTTGGCAATCTTTAGAGATTTTCCTTAGTCCAGGTACAGCCACTCCATTAATGATAGATGGAGTATCCAACCCAGGGTGATCAGTGAGGTCTATAAAGCGATCAAGACGTTGCCACGTCTTGTCAGTAATAAGCGCAAGCGCATCCCCGTGCACTCTTGCAATCTGTTCGCTTGTTAGCTCGACTTGGACGCACTGCTTAAGAAAATTCGAACAAAGACCAAATATTTTATCCCAGTAGAATGCAGGGTTTTTTCCATGAACGAACACTTCATTCAGTGGCGGCAGCGGAAGATACTCGAGAATATAATATGGCTGACCGCCCTTGCCCCCCCCGTCGATAAGTTGCGGAGTATATATTTTTAGCTCAGTCGGCAATTCCTGAAACCACTGAAGCTCCGCCTCTATCTTTTCATGAGGAGTTCCTGTTTTACGAACGCAGCCATCCGTTATGCTGAGTTCATTAAAGGCTCGTTCAGTGGTTAGGCGTGCTCGGCTTTGAAAATAGGTATTGACGTGACCGAAGTCATGCCATCCTTGAACTTCAGTGCGTTGCAATGCGATCAAATTATCGTATTCACGGACAGCGTGAGAAAATCGTGCCTCGGGCGCCTTAAGGAAAGACAAGAAAGTCGACGAGTCCGAAAATGCAAAATATCCACACCAGACAAATTCGGAATATGAATCCTTTTCTTCTACTTCCCAGACGTAATCCTCGTTGGTCTCGACGATACCGATGCAATCGCTGTAATCCGGTAGGTCTTGCAACCATGTGTCGCCATGCAAAAGTCGAAGCTGCAGATCGTCGCATTCGGATTTATCTAACGCTTGGGCGATCCCTTCGGCAAGAGATAACGTCTCGTCGCTGCGCAAAACGTACACCCCTTCGCGTTCGAGGTAGTATGAATCCTTATAGCCGAGAACATAGGAATCCGGCAAAGAAAGATAGATCTTTTCTTTTGGGAAAACGTTCTTTAGCGTCCGGATTTGATATTCGAACAAACGCTTGTTTCCAATAGGCAAAAGCGCTGGAGGTAGCTTGCCAAATTCTATTTGAAACTCGGCATTAACGTACGCTGCAGATGCGATCAAAATCACTTTTCTTGCCTCAGCAATTCGTAGATTTCATCAATACTGTATTTTGAAAATTCGGAAGGACGGATTGCGCGATCATCGACGTAAAAACCTTCAAAACCGCACCATGGCTTCCCTACATAAACCTCATCGTATGGAACCTCATGGCGATTGAGCCAGTCGATGACAATGGGCAATGTATGGACAGCAATTTTCCCTACGTTTCCTTCAAAAGTTCGCATATTACGACTGGTATTGATGACGATCTCAAATCCATCACGCTTGTAATTTCGAATCTGTTCGATCACAGAACTTACCGGGGTGGCATTTTTATAATCGCCACCTACGGTTCTACATACAGTGTCATCAAGGTCGATTATTAATCGTTTCATTTGGATCGCAAGTTCGATTTTAGTTCACCCCACTTGGCTGCACCAGTTGCAGATGCCAAGAACTTTCTTTTCGCCTCCACGAACAAAACGCCAGCAATGGTGATCAGAAGGGCAAACATCGTGGAAATGAACACGAGAACCAATCGCTTCGGCTTAAATGGTCGTTCAGGCTCTATTGCAGGATCAAGAACCTGAATGATAGCGGGCTCTTTTGCCTCATCGAGTCGAGCAACCTCATATTGCTTCGCCAACAATTCATAAAGCATTTGGTAATACTTGACGTCACGCAGCAACTTAATATTACCGAGCCCACCGGTACTTGTTCGATTTTCAATTTCAATTTGATTGGCACCGCGACCACGCTCGAGTTTCGCAAGCTCATCTCGAAGACTCGACAACTCCTGCTCTGTCCGCATGTACTCAGGATGGTTCGGCGTAACGAAAGGACGCATCGAATTCAGCTGAATTTCTTTTGCCGAAATCTGCGCTCGGAGCCGGGCCGCTGTTTCCAATACTGCGCGGCTTTCGGCATCGACACTGATAACACCTCCGGTGTCCAAGGAGCCTTTTAGCGACATCTCAGCGTTACCTAAGTTATTTTTAGCTTGCTCAAGTTGGCGCTCAAAGAATGCTCGCCGCTGAGATGCTTCGGTAACGGTAAGAGACTTCGTTAACTGAAATAGTTCGTCGACATAGGCGTTAGCGATTTGAGCGACCAGTTTCTGATTCTCGTCCTCGACTTCAATGACAATAAGTCCGTCCTTGCCAGAATTGATACTAGTGTTTTCAGCAATTTTTTTCCGAGCAGCTTCTTGCGAATTAAGACCGTAAGCCGTTTTAAGGTTGAACCGTTGTATTAGTTTATCCGCTATCGTTCGACTTTTAAGCATCCCGATATAAAGGTCGTTCGGGTTTTTAATTCCGGCGACACCGGCTGCTATCCCAGCCATACTTCCGAGTTGCGATAGCAACATTGATGCGCTAGATTGCGATTGCTGGGGAGGCAGCAGGTTGGTGACTGCCTTGTAGCTTTTTGGGATTGCGAAACTTATGGCTGCAGAAATAATCGCCACAGACAATGTGACCACAATAATCATCCGTTTATGCCTGCTCAAAGCAACAAAGACATCGAACAACGTCATTCCTTGCTCATCCAAACGTTCGTCCGTCTCGCTCTCTGCCATCTGAAGTTTATTCATACTGCTCATGCTTTATATCTCTCGTTTCTGCTGCACGGTAAAACCAAGGCCGCGTACCCTGGTCAATCACGGAGGGTTTTGACGGCTGCGGCACCCAGTCCGAAGTTCGCCAGAATCTGCGTCCATTCTCGCGCACCCTGCGTGAACTTGGTCCAGGCAGTCTGCTTGTCCAGCTTCTCAGGAACGATTATCGTGTCTCCCGGCATCACTTCAACACCGCCTAGCTTGCCGAAGAACCAACCCTGCGATTCCGACGACACCACGGTGCCGTCGACACGCAGCACAAAAGCGTTTTCGACATCGGCATCGGTAGTGGTACCCGCCAGCTTCAAGTAGTCCTTGACGCGACTGTTCGGTTTCCAAAGCGGTGAAGCTTCGACGTTGACGGCGCCGAACACGTGCACGAATGCCGGCTTCGAAGGCACCACCAGACGGTCGCCATTCTGCAGTGTCACCTGAGGCAAGCGGGCGAACGAGCGCTCATTCGGGTCCAGACCAAAGGCAATGCGGCCGGTCGGCTGCAGTTTGCGAAAGCGTGCCACATGCTCTTCCGCAGTGCGGCGCTCGGCTTCGAACTGGGCAGTCATCGCCGCAGCTTCTGTCGGCGACATCCCGCGCAGGTTGGCCAACTGGTGCGACTGCTCACTGCGCAACTGGCTTTCCAGACGATCCGCCGCACGCTGCAGGTTCGCCTGCTGCTCCTTCTTTACTTCTTCGCGATAGAACCCAGTACCAAACAGATAGGCGTTACCAGTCGGCCCGCCAGCCTTGGCGATCAGGCTCTGCAGCGTATCACCAGCGGTCATCTGGTACACACCCGGCACTTTGACTTCGCCTTCCACGCGGACAAACACCTGGCGCTTGTCCATCGGTACTGCCACGTCTTCTTGCGAGAAGATGGTCACGGTATCGCCCGGCTGCAGCTGGACGTTGTCCGGGCCGGTCGGGTTGGCGAAAACGGCGCCAAGGTTGAACGGAATAAGACTCACGCTCAGGTCCGAGCGGTTGACGCGCTCGACAACGGCGTAATCCCAATTAATTGGAGCGATCAAGCCACCGATGCGTGCCGCGATCTTGTCCGCGTCTTCGGTCGTATCCTTCTCGTTTTCGCCTGCCGCCACGACGTTGTTCTGGCGCTTGGTCGATTCGCGGGTGATAAGGTATTCACGGCTCGGGATCAGGTCGCTAACGCGCATACCCTGTTTGAACGGTGAACGTACCGGCTGATCGACATTACCGCGCAAGACCACGGCATTCGAAAAGTCCGGGGTTATCGAGATCACGTTAAGCACGTCGCCGTTCTTCAGCGGACGCTGCAGGCCTTCAGCGTTCAGCGCGAACTCTTCCACGCTACGCGGATGGCTTTTGCTCGGGTCGATGCGTTCCAGGAAGGCGCGGCGCGGATCGGCTACGACCGGCAGGCCGCCGGCCACGTCGAGCAGAGAGGCAACGCTGTCGCTACTATTCTTCAGTTCGTAGATAGCCGGGCTGTTGACCTTGCCGACCAGCGCGACATAGCCGCCCGCCGGCGGGATGTAGATAGTGTCGCCGTCCAGCAGCTTGATGTCGGCCGACTTGTCGCCCTTACCGATGAACGAATATAGGTCCAGCTCTGCCGCAACCTTGCCGCCGCGTTTCACCTGCACGCGACGCATGCTGCCGTTAGCGTTTGGACCACCGCTCGCGAACAGCGCCGTCACCAGGGTCGACAGGCTCGACACGGTATAGGTGCCCGGGCGACTGGCCTGGCCGACCACGTATACGGTAATCGCGCGCAGCTGGCCAAAATTCACGCTAACGGTCACGCCTTTATAGAGGCGCGCTACGGCATTGCGGATCACATTTTCCGCATCGCTTGCTTTAACGCCTGCTAGTACCACCGAACCGATGGTCGGGATATTGATCGTGCCATTACGGTCGATGGTAGCGCGGAAATCGATATCGATCGTGCCCCAGCCGCGAATCATCAATTCGTCGCCTGGGCCGAGCGGATAATCGCTGGGCACTGGCGAATTAAGGATAGGTGCAAATGTAGAGGGCGCATTTGCAAAGAATTCAGCGCCGAAAATCGGCAATACCTTGCCGGTGTTGTTCGAAACGAATTTCTGAAATTCGCTCAGCTCAGCGCTTTTATCGACGCCCTGTCTTGCCAATGCTTTCGGTGCAATCACACCATTACCTGCGTCGGCCGCAGCCTGGGCTGCGGCTGCCGCTGGGCTGGAAGCATTGGCGATCCTGACGCGTCGAGCGGCACCTGGTGCGGGCGCAGTGAGAGCGTCCCCCACGCTAGGCGACTCCTGGCCGAACATGTCAGCTTTGTTACTTGTCTCTTGAGCGGAAGCGGCAATAGCGGTCACGGCCAGCGCGACAACTGAAAAACTTTTGGTGAACTTGAACATTGGTCTCGGGAGGGATGAGCGTGGGCACGTCTGGAACAGCGCGCTATTTTACCCGACAGCAACATGGTTGGGAAACCTTTTGTTGTCTGGGTTTCTATGCTTTTTGTCGGTAAAGATGAGGAATTCGGCATATTCGCCACAATTCGCGTACGCGTTGATGGGGGATTAGCAAGCGCGCAAAACGTCTGTGTTTATCTATGTGTAAATTGATCTTGGCGAAGTAACACTGCTGTGGTTTTTAGTGAGATTTAAGATCGATCTATACCCACACGCCGATTAACATAAAACTAACGAAGTTAAAATTAATCTAATATGCGCAGACAAATTGATAGAAAAATATTTCAACTGAACAGACTTTTCCAAGTTGGAGGTTTTTTCGTTTGCCTAGCACTTGCAACAACTTCTTACCCTGCATACGGTGCAGTAGGCAGCCCGGACCTCCTGTCCGCCCAACGCGAAGCCGAAGCCCGCGCCGCCATCGCCCAAGCCGAACGCGCCGAACTCCTGGCCCGGCTGCCGCCCTCCTCCATCAAGCCGCTGCAGGGCAACATCGACACCAGGCAGTTCGGCGCCGCCGCCCTGGTGAAGGCTTTCGATTTGGCGCGCGACCTGGCTGAAGAAGTCTGCGCCGCCCTCCCTGCCGACCGCAAGACCGCCATCCATGAGCCGGCGACAACCCAGGGCATCCTGGCCGCGCGGCAGGTGTTTGACGCCATCGAGCGCCTGAAGGACGACCTTAACAAGCAGAACAGGGAACTGCAGCAGGTGATCGAAGCGCACACGCCGCAGGGCAGCGCCGCCGCCATCGGGCTTGCCCTGCTCACGGCGGTGCCGGCGACGCTGAAGGCTGGCGCCGACCTGTCCGCGCTGTTCAAGACCGATGTGTCGGCGCAAGGCATCGCGTATGGCGACGGGGCCAGGAGCCTGTTCGCGACGCTTCTTTCGCATCGGTGCCCGGACAAGGTTGCGGCGCTCGGGTCCGGCTATCTGGGCGAGCTGGACGGCAAGCAGTACGCTGCCCTGCTCTCCCGCGTGCGGGCGCTGGCGGCGCAGCGTGGCGAGCTGGCGCAACGGACCGCAACCCTCGACAGGCTGGCGGATGCGGCCAAGGGCGAGGAAAAGCGCACCCTGGCAGCCGTGGCGTCGGGCGCCGGCGCGCTGCTCAAGACCGTCGACGCCTTCATCGACTCGCTCAAGGCCGGGGAAACGGGCGACCGCAGCCCGCTGTTCAACGCGGCGCGCTACCTCGGGTATGCGGCACGCACCGAGGGGATGCTGGTGCTGGATGTCGACCTGTGCCTGGAAGGGATGACGATCGTGAAGGATGCCTTGTTCACGGGTCAGAAGCTGCGCCTGTCGGGGGTGGCTTTCCTCTGGTACCGGCTACATGAGCCGGATGGCACGCTGCGGATGGCGGATGCGGTGCGCAGGATTTCGCGGCCGGTGGAGGTGGATTTGAGAGGGGATAACGTGAGCGCGGACTTCTTCGGCTCCGGTAAGTAAGCTTGGGTTCCCGCCTGCGCGGGAACGATGGTAGTTAAGGTTCGAGCCACACCACCTTCTGCTCGATCGCCCCGAAGATCGACTTGCCCTTCTCATCCAGCATCTCGATGCGGATCGTGTCGCCGAAGCGCATGAACTGCGTGACCGGCTGCCCGAACTCGGTCGTCTCCAGGCTGCGCTGCGCGGCGATGCACGAGTACCCCTTCGATGCGTCCTTGTTCGACACCACGCCCGAGCCGACGATGCTGCCGGCGCGCATGTTGCGGGTCTTGCAAAGGTGGGCGAGCAGTTGCGGAAAGTTGAAGACCATGCCGACGCCCGCATCCGGCTGGCCGACCAGGCGGCCGTTCCAGGTCGAGCGCAGCGGCAGGTGGACTTTGCCGCCGCGCCAGCTGTCGCCCAGCTCGCTAGGGGTCACCGCCACCGGCGAAAAGCCGGCCGCCGGCCTGGACTGCAGTCCCTGCAGCTTGCGCAGCGCGACGCCGTTGGCCAGCATGAGCAGTCGGATCTGCGCGATCGCGTCGTCCGGCGTGGCGCCCGTCTTCACGTCGCCCGTGACCACGGCGACTTCGGCTTCGAAGTCGATGCCCCACTCTTCATGCGCAAGCACGATATCGTCCATCGGGCCGAGGAAGCCGTCGCTGCCGCCCTGGACCATCGATGGCTCATCGTCGCTCCCGGCGTCGGCGTGGCCGGCGTAGGCCGAGCCGGCTACCCATTGGTAGGCGCGCGGCAGCGGTGCCATGCAGCGCGCCGGGTCGAAGTCGAAGGGACGGCGGGCGCGGCCGGCATTGAGCTGGTCGTAGAGGTCCGCCAACTGGGGCGCGATGAAGGTCCAGTCGTCCAGCGCGGCTTGCAGCGTGGGGGCGATGCCGTCGGCGATGTGGGCGGTTTTCAGGTCACGCGAGACGACGGCCAGCTGGCCGTCGCGCGATCCGTCGTTGAGGGTGGCAAGTTTCATGTCGGCGCAAAGTGTGTTTGGCCGACATTGTATTAGAAGGTGCCGAGGAGCCCCAGGCCAACTACATTCTGGTAGTAGTTGTAGTCGATCAGGCTCTGCCCGTACCCGGAGAAATACTGCGTATAGCCCTTGAAATGGCCGGCCAGCGGGAATGCCCAGCTGAGCTGGACCGCGCCGCGATTGGTCGAGAAGTTCCGGCGCAGCAGGGCCGAGTAGTCGTGCCCGTTGCTGCTGCGGTAGGTGACCGCCAGGTCGCCGCGGCCCATGTAGTCGACGATGTCCGGATTGTCGTCGTCGCTGGCCGCTTCGTTGATGCGTTTCCACACCCGCCCGAGGACCGTGAAACCGGCGCGCTCGAGGCCGACCTGGGCATAGACCCGGTTCCAGCTGCGCGACAGCGTCGATGCCTGGCCGTTCGACTGGTGGACCAGGCCCAGGTTGAGGAAGCTCGCATGCATGCCCAGCACGTTAAAATTCAGCGGCGTCACCGCCATCAGTTCGGGCTGGTAATTGGTCTCGCGGAAGGGACTAGAGGCCTGGCGGTTGCCGGCCTGCCAGAAGCTGTTCTGGGTGTAGCCGAACCACAGGTCGACCGGCTTGCTCGCGATGTCCTCGGCCACCTTGGTCTTGAAACTCAGCTGGTACACCAGTTCGTTGTGCGACAGGTCGGTGTTGAAATCCGCCAGGTTGCGAAACGGCCGGTAGGGCTCGTTGTTCGGGTGCGCACTGCGCGTGACCATCAGGTAGGTCGCGTGGTGGGGGCGGAAATTGAATACGCCGCGCCGGTGCTCCTGGTCCAGCTCCCAGTGGTCGGCCAGGCTGAAGCCGCGGGTCTTTTCCGGCGACAGGTCATGCGACGTCTGGTCTGCATGATCAACCTGGGCTACCAAAGATGCGGCCGTCGCGCCGGCGGACGGGGTCGTGTTGACCCCGACGAGATGGTCATAGCAGGCAAGACGCAGGCTGGCATCCGTAATGCAGGCGCAACCGGACAGGTCGGGAACGCCCTGCTGGGCCAGGACCGGGGCGATAACGAGGAAAGGTAAAAGAGGGAGAAAGCGATACGGGTTCGTGGACATTTGTCATCATCTTGTTGAGCTGACTCTTGTCTGGCTCTCTAAATTATTGACAAGAGTGAGATGACGAGTATCGCGGAAGAACTCGTCGCGCGTCGCACGAAAGCGACATGCAAAATTATTCAACCGTTCTTTAACTGCTCTTAAACGCAATAGCGTGGCGACTTCGGCGGAGAAAAATTTACCTACCGGGTATTTGAGGCAAGTGCCATACGTAATTATGAGCAAACATATCGCTGTGCCGATGTACTGAGATAGATAATACTTACTTGCATGCTGACACCCAGTGGCTCTTAAAAAGGCGTTACATATCTCGCAATGCTAAACGAATGCCAGTAGGCCCAACTCCGGCACCTATGATGCCAACTCCAAGTTGCAACAACCGGTTTTTTATCAATCGCCCAAAATTATGACAGCCAAAACGTCACAAGGCGATTACGTTGCGCAAGTTCAAGTAGATTAAGTTGCCACCTGAAATTAATCGCTTACGTTGTCTACTCTTACACTATCGAACGAGGTGACGATTTAAGTAGGCTACTACGTCGTGATGAGAAGCGATTGCGAAGCTTGAGTGCCGGCATCTCGATAAAGCGAAGAGATATCACACTACCAACTGCTAAGAGAATAGCTCCAATTCCAAATGCAACTATATCAGGCATCCATTTAAACTTGTTTAACTTCACCGCTATTGGCAAAACAAAAAATTGAAGTAGATAAACGGCATAGGTGTATTTCCCAAGGAAAGAAAGCTTCCAATCAAAGTTCTCTTCCAAACCAAGACAAAAATATACTAACAATGCAGCCGGCCCCCCCCAGGCCACAACTCTTGGAATCTCACCCCATTCATAAACAATCCATAGTCTCGGAATTTGGCTATACATAGCGTGATCGCTTTCACCCCAGTCATGACCTGTCGACACAAGGAGCAACAACCCAAGAGATGCGAACATGCCTACTAAGAACGGCACATATCCCAACCGAACGCGCACCTCATCTATTATCGATGCCTTGTAAATACTTAGCAAAAACCCAACCATAAACTCTAGCACCAGCGGTGCACCAAAGTAAAATCCGTTCCAGATCCATGCAATGAATGACGCGCCGACTCCAACCATCGGCACTAAGATCTTGCGATCGAACGCAATCCCAACTGACACTAAAAGATAAAAATACATTTCAAATCTTAGAGTCCACCCCATACCGACGAGTGGATCAAGAAAAAACGAGGGTCCAGAGGTCGGCAGAAAAATTAGCGATTGAAATAGCTGCGATAACTCCAAAGGCTTTCCATTTGCAACCAAGTAGGCAGCAGCAGCAACAGTAACTAGTGCATAAAGCGGAAACAACCTTAGGAGACGGCTGATCACGAACGAAATTGCATTCTGAACACCAGTTCCAGATTTAGTGGTTGCAATGCCCATTACGAAGCCGCTGATCACAAAAAACACGTCCACGCCAAGCGAACCGAGAAACACTGAACCACCAAGGAAAGGATGTAAAAGTGGGATGTTAAATTCGCCACTGTGCGCCAGAACCACCGCCACGGCGGCAGCAATTCGAAGAGTTTCGAGTGATTTAAATACGGCAGAGTTGATGCCGGTAGACTGATTTTTCATTGAGTTTCGATGAAACCGTTTGGTCGAGGCTTACAGAAGTTAACTCTCTTGAGGCAACCCGTCAAGATAGCAAAGACCCCGCTTGCCGTCCAGCAACCAAATTTTTGAGTCTATGTAACGGTATGGAAATGTTGTATTTCAGCTCAAAAAGCAGGAAAATACTGAAATGTTTTTCGCTAATATGCGGTTTGTAAGCGCGGTCTTTGACCATAGGGCACCTCGAAAAACCGCCGCCGATCTGGCATGATGGCGCTGCCTCGAATCTGACGTAAATTTTCATGATCAAGACCAGTCTGTTTGCCGACCAGGAGCGTGAAGCGAAGCTGAACAAGCTGGGCGATGCGTTGCAGGTGATGGAGCAGCACGTCGACTTTGTCGCCCTGGCGGCAGAGGTCGATCGCGCCGCACCGCGGCCCGGCCGCGAGCGCGGCGGCCGCCCGCCGTTTCCCACCGAGTTGATGGTGCGCGTTCTGCTGATCCAGCAGTTGTTCAACCTGAGCGACGAGCAGATGGAATTCCAGTTGCTCGACCGCCTGAGCTTCCAGTGCTTTGTCGGCCTGCGCGCCAGCAGCCAGATTCCGGACCGCACGACGATCTGGACGTTCAAGGAACGCCTGATCCAGGCCGGCGCCAGCGAGAGCATCTTCGACGCCGTCAACAAGCAACTGTCGAGGCATGGTTATATCGCGCGTGGTGGCCAGATGATTGACGCGAGCATCGTGCAGGCGCCCAGGCAGTCATTGAGCAAAGAAGAAAAGGGAGTGGTCGGCGAAGGCGCCATGCCCATCACCTGGACACCCGCGAAGCGCCGCCAGAAGGATCTCGACGCGCGCTGGACCAAGAAGCATGGCAAATCTTATTTCGGGTACAAGGTTTCGGCCAACGCCGACAAGCGCTACAAGCTGGTGCGTAGAATCAAGGTGAGCACGGCCAGCGAACACGACACGCTGCACTTCGAAGATGTGCTCGATCCGAACAACACGAATCGCAACATCCTGGCCGACAAGGGTTATGTCGACGGCGCGCGCGAAGAGCGGCTCAGCAAGCAAGGCTGGCGCATGCACATCCAGCGCAAGGGCACGAAAGACAAGCCGATTTCCGAAACGCAGCAACGGCGCAACCATCGCATCGCCAAGACCCGCGCCCGCGTCGAGCACGTGTTCGCCGGACTGGCGCAGCTCGGTGGCAAGGTGGTGCGCTCGATCGGCCTGCCGCGCGCGACGCTGCAGTTGAACTGGAAGGTCGCTGCCTACAATTTGCAGCGCCTGGTTTATCTGAAGGAGGCCAGGATCGAGGCGTTCTGACGCCCAAGGTCCGTTTGGACCACCGAAATTGACGACTGCGGCCTGAAAAAAGGCTCGGAAACGGCTCTGCTTACGCATCGCCGTATGCATTTCACGCATTCGCCTCGGTGACCTCGCTGGAATCAGCGGTTATTCGAGGTGCCCCATAGGTTCAAGAACATCGCTGATCCGCCTGTCTTATTCCTAGGTCATCATCTGCAGGCTGGCGGGCGCCGAAGATGTCACAATATGTATGCTCCTAGCGGTGCGCTTGTCGATGGGCCTACTTAACATGTATTGCAAACCATTGCGACAGCACGTTTCCTAACCCATCTGTACATTTGCAACTGCCAAGGACTCACGCGTCGATTCACCAGTTATCCAGTTCAAACCAGCGCCAGCAAATCCAGCTGCGCCTGCTCCAGGAAACACCACTCCCCTTCCTTCAGCCCGAGCGCATCCAAGCTCAGGCCGCCGATCTGCGAGCGGTGCAGGGCCACGCAGTGGTTGCCCGCGGCCGCCAGCATGCGCTTGACCTGGTGGTACTTGCCCTGCTCCAGCACAATCTCGAGCTGGTACTCGCCGCGCTGGATGCAGGTCTGGGCCGCCAGCGGGGCCGGCTCGTCATGCAGCTGCACGCCGGCGAGCAGCTGGTCGACCAGGGCCTGGGTGACCGGCTCCTGGGTCCTTGCCTGGTAGACCTTGGGCACGTGGCGCTTGGGCGATGACTGGGCGTGGATGAAGGGGCCGTCGTCCGACATCAGCAGCAGGCCGGTGGTGTCGTGGTCGAGACGGCCGACCGGCTGCACGTCGCGCCAGGTGAATTGCTCGGGCAATAAGGTCAGCACGCCGGGATGATGGCTGGGCTTGCGCGAGCATTCGAAATTGGCCGGCTTGTAGAGGGCGATGTAGACGCGCTCGCGGTAGACCCACTCTTCGTCGAACACGGTCAACACCAGGCCGTCGGTCTCGACCGCCGTCTTGTAGCTGGTCTGGACTTCGCCATCGATCGCGACGTCGCCATCCTCGATCAGGGCACGGCAGTATTTGCGCGTGCCGAAGCCTTGCGATTGCAGCACGCGGTCAAGGGAAAGTTTGCTCATGGGGCGCGACTTTAACAGAACCGATGTGTATGGCAAAGCTCAGTTGGTTCCGGGTTTTGAATCCATACCAAGAACACGTTTGATAAACGTCAAGAGCACCTAGGGTTGTGTTGTTAGACTGAAACCTCGTTAGGAATCGGCCTACAACCGATGAGCGTAGGACTACGATCTACCAGCTTGTAGGACTCACACTCATCGAACCACACCCAAGGAATGAGGTAAACGTGCATACCCAACAAGAGCAAAGCTGCAACCCATTTTCCGCCAATGCGGCCATCGACCGTTCATGCCAGGCCGCCGCCGAGTATGTCTCGGCGTTCCCGACCGCCCTGGCGCTGGCACGCTGGACGCGCGGCGGCGATATTCCACACCTTGCTTCCTCTGCCCTCCACGCGCCGATACGCGCCGCCTGGTATGCCCAGGCCCAGTGCCATTTCCAGGCCTGGCTCGAGGATGGCGGTTTTTACCGCCAGGAGAGCTGAATCCCAAAGTGAAACGACGGCTTGCGCCGCCGTTTCCTCCCATTGCGGGGTCCAACCTGAGGAATTGAATTCACTCTAAACCGCACGTATGCGGGTCTGTAGTTATCAGCTACTAAACAACTATAGCCGACAGATCGGAAGTTTCAAGACGCATTGATGTGGATCAGCGCAAGCTCGGCACGGCGCCGCGATAGATCGAACGCACGGCGCCCGATCCCACCGATGCCCCGAATTTCTTCAGCACCCGCTCCGGCAAGCCTTCATGGGCGGTGTAGTCGATGATTTCCTCCGCTTTCACCACCTCGCGGGCGACGGTGTCGACGGTGCCGAAGCCATCCGCCAGGCCCATTTCGACGGCTTTCGCGCCGGTCCAGTAGAGGCCGGAGAAGATTTCCGGGTTTTCCTTCAGGCGCTTGCCGCGGCCGGCGCGCACCACCGAGATGAATTGCTCGTGGATTTCGTTGAGCATCGTCAGCGCGTGCTGTTTCTGCTTGTCCGACTGCGGGCTGAAGGGATCGAGGAAGCCCTTGTTCTCGCCCGCCGTCAGCAGGCGGCGCTCGACGCCCAGCTTGTCCATCAGGCCGGTGAAGCCGAAACCGTCCATCAGCACGCCGACCGAACCGACGATGCTGGCTTTATTCACGTAGATCTTGTCGGCCGCCGCGGCGATGTAATAGCCGCCCGAAGCGCAGATCTCGTCCACCACCACGTACAGCGGCTTGTTCGGGTAGCCCTTCTTGAGGCGCTGGATCTCGTCGACGATGATGCCGGCCTGTACCGGGCTGCCGCCCGGGCTGTTGATGCGCAGCACCACCGCGGCCGAACCGGCGTCGGCGAAGGCCTTGTTCAGGGACGGGATCACGGTGTCGGCGGCGCCGCTGCCTTCATCATCGATGGTGCCGTCGATCTCGATCAGGGCGGTATGGCGACCCAGCGATTCGATGTCCGATCCACTGAAGTTGAAGTCGAAATAGGCCCAGATCGCGAAAAATGCCAGCAGAAGGAAGGATAGTTTGAAGAAGATTCCCCAGCGCCGCGCAGCCCGCTGCTCGCGCACCGTGGCGAACACGAGCCGCTCCAGGGTGTCGCGTTCCCAGTTGCGGATGGGGCTGGAGTTGGCGTCGATCGCGTTCTGGTTGTCGTTCCGGTTGTTTTCGCTCATAAGTGTCTGCTTGATTTACTTCGGCGGCTGGAAATTCTGGTCCGGCTGCCAGTAGATGCCGTCTGCGGATTCACGCACGGCAATCGGGCGTAACCTGCCGCCCCGGCAAGGCCCACCGGTGCAGACGCCGGTTTCGGGAGCATAGGTCGCGCCGTGCGTCGAACACATCAGGTATAACTTGCTCGATTCGAAGAATTCGCCTTTGAACCAGTCCAGTTCGATGGGAACGTGGGCGCAGCGGTTCAGGTAGCCATAGACCTTGCCGCCATACCGCACCACGAAGCCGCTTGCATCGGTGCCGAACGCAAGGACGGGGAAGCGTATGCCGATGCCGCCATCGACCAGGGCATCGGGGTCACAGATGAAGACTTCGGCAGCAATGCTCATGCGTTCTCGATCAGCCACCGATGGAGCTCGGGCACGTTCTTTGCCGTGAAGACCGGGTGACATGCCTGCAGCTGCTGCACGGGATGCGCGCCGTACTCGACCGCGATGCCGGCGGCGCCCGCATTGTTGGCCATAAGCAAGTCATGCGTCGTGTCGCCGATCATAACGGTACGACGCATGTCCTGCCCCAGTTCCCTTGTCAATTCTTGCAACATTGCAGGATGGGGCTTGGAAAATGTCTCGTCCGCGCAACGGGTCGCATCGAAGGTCGACAGCAGGCTACAAGCGTTCAGCGCACGGTTCAGGCCGACCCGGCTCTTGCCGGTAGCGACCGCCAGGAAATAGCCGAGCTGCGAGAGCTCTTCCAGCATGGCGGGAACGCCCTTGAACAGGACCAGTTCGTGGTCTTTTGTCAGGAAATGGTAGCGATATCGCTCCACCATGCGCGGATACAGCGCCGGATCGATGTCCGGCATGACCGCCTGCATGGCTTCCGACAGCCCGAGCCCGATCACGTGCGCGGCCGCGGCGTCGCTGGGGACGCTCAGGCCGAGATCCTTGGCGGCGGACTGTATACATTTGACGATGGTGGCGGTGCTGTCCATCAGCGTGCCGTCCCAGTCGAAGACGATCAAATCGAATTGCTTTCTTGCCATGGTTTCCGCCCCCGAGGGGGCGTTCCTTCCTTAGGAGTGTTTGCCTGTTGGTTGCCCCAAGCTTACCAAGAAACGCTCGCATTCCGGCGGCAGCGGCGCCGTCAGGGTCATCGGCTTACCGGTATCGGGGTGCTGGAAAGTGATGCGATAGGCGTGCAGGAACATGCGCTTGAGGGCACCGCGCGTGTCGTTTGCCTTCTGAAGCTGCTTGTTCAAGGCAAAATCGCCGTATTTCTCGTCGCCGGCGATCGGAAAGCCGCTCGATGCCAGGTGCACGCGGATCTGGTGCGTGCGTCCGGTCTTGAGCTCGGCTTCGAGCAAGGCAAAACCTTCCCATTTGCGCAGCAGGTTGAACACGGTATGCGCTTCCTGGCCGCCGGCCTGCACCACCACGCGGCGTTCGCCATCCGGTGTCGTGAATTTATGCAAGGGCAATTTGACGTGCTGGCGCGGATTCTTCCAATCGCCGCTGACCAGGGTCAGGTAGCGCTTGTCCGTTGTGCCGTCGCGCATTTGCTCGTGCAAATTGGTCAGCGCCGAACGTTTCTTGGCCAGCAACAGCAGGCCCGAGGTTTCGCGGTCCAGGCGGTGCACCAGCTCCAGGAACTTCGCGTCCGGCCGCGCTGCGCGCAACTGTTCGATGACGCCGTAGGACACGCCCGAGCCGCCGTGCACGGCGACCCCGGCCGGCTTGTCGATCACGAGCAGGTGGCTATCCTCATGGACGATCGCGAATTCCGCGCCCGGCACCGGCGCGCTGCCGGCAGCCTTCTCGGCGATGCGGATCGGCGGGATGCGCACCACGTCGCCGGCTTGCAGGCGGTACAACTGATCGATACGTCCTTTGTTCACGCGCACTTCGCCGGAGCGGAGGATGCGGTAGATATGGCTTTTGGGGACACCTTTACAGACACGCAGCAGGTAGTTGTCGATGCGCTGTCCAGCCTCTTCTTCGACGATTGTTACGAGCTGGACAGAATTTCTCTCTAAGTCCTTCATTTTGAATATATAATCGACAGGCGGCGGTCAAACCTCTGCTGGTGTAAGAATTAAAACGATATTTTACACAGGGGCGTCTTCATCGGCCCCGCAAAAATGCGAATTCGATGAAGAAAAGAAGGAATCTTACAAAACCGAAGCGAGCGGCAGCCGTGCTGGCCGAGAAACGCAGCTGTACGAGATGTACAGCGAGCATCGCAGGCCGGCAATGCAACGCGCAGCAGGTTTGGTGAGATTACAAAACGTGTACGCACGGTCTTGCGTGGCTATCAGGGTTGCACCGCAGTTGTAATCGGGTAGCGCACAGGACTGCAGGATTGGATTGTTTGGAATCGTAAGGATAAGTACCGGCAAGCCGGCTTCAAGCTTGGCTCGCCGGGTGATGGCGTCGATAACGCTTGTCGTTTTCGCCCGACCCGATGTAAGGAACCTGGAAATCGTGCCGATCGCAGGTTGTCCATGGTTCCGGCAGGCTTTGTCGCGAGAACTTGCAGGCCAAGGCTGATGGATCGCCTGGTCCAGGATCCCGACACGGCCGCCCTGGTTTGGCTGTGGTCGCTTTTTGCACCCGCCCGAAGGCCCCTGCGCCGCCCTGACCGGGCCGCGCTGGCCAAGCAAGGTTGCGGCGTGCGCGCGACAATGACGTTCGATGCCATTTGCGCCCTGTGGCCGGCAATGCCGAGCCACACCACGGGCATACCACCGCCAACACTCCCCTCCCCGCGTACATCCCTGTATCTACTACGGCCTCAGGGTCGCGGAGTTAATAAAAATGAAACGTATGTTGTTTAACGCTACGCAGCAAGAGGAGCTGCGCGTAGCGATTGTCGACGGCCAAAAACTGATCGACATCGATATCGAGACCGCTGGTCGTGAACAGCGCAAATCGAATATCTACAAAGGTGTCATCACCCGCATCGAACCCTCCCTCGAAGCTTGCTTCGTCAGCTACGGCGAAGACCGCCACGGCTTCCTCCCCTTTAAAGAAGTCGCCCGTTCCTATTTCCGCGATGGTGTCGACGTCCGCAATTGCACCATCAAGGAAGCGCTGCGCGAAGGCCAGGAAATCATGGTCCAGGTCGAGAAAGAGGAGCGCGGCAACAAGGGCGCGGCACTGACCTCCTTCATTTCGCTGGCCGGCCGCTACCTGGTCCTGATGCCGAATAATCCGCGTGGCGGCGGCGTCTCGCGCCGGGTCGAAGGCGAAGAACGCCAGGAACTGCGCGAAACCATGGACAAGCTGGACCTGCCGCAGGGCATGTCGGTGATTGCCCGCACCGCCGGCATCGGCCGCACGGTCGAAGAACTGCAGTGGGACCTGAATTACCTGATGCAACTCTGGCGCGCGATCGAAGGCGCCGGCAAATCGGCCCCCGGCCCGTTCCTGATCTACCAAGAATCCTCCCTCGTCATCCGCGCCATCCGCGACTATTTCCAGCCTGACATCGGCGAAGTGCTCATCGATACCGACGAGATCTTCGACCAGGCCCAGCAGTTCATGAGCCACGTGATGCCCGACATGGCGCACCGCGTGAAACGCTACACCGACGACGTTCCCCTGTTCTCGCGTTTCCAGATCGAACACCAGATCGAGACCGCCTACTCGCGTACCGTCCCGCTGCCGTCGGGCGGCGCGATCGTCATCGACCACACCGAAGCCCTGGTCTCCATCGACGTCAACTCGGCGCGCGCGACGCGCGGTTCGGACATCGAGACCACCGCCTTCAACACCAACTGCGAAGCAGCCGACGAAGTGGCCCGCCAGCTGCGCCTGCGCGACCTCGGCGGCCTGATCGTGATCGACTTCATCGACATGGAAGTCGCCAAGAACCAGCGCGAAGTCGAGCAGCGCCTGAAAGATGCCCTGCACCATGACCGCGCCCGCGTTCAGATGGGCAAGATCTCGCGCTTCGGCCTGATGGAACTGTCGCGCCAGCGCCTGCGTCCGTCGCTGTCGGAAGGCTCGCACGTGACCTGCCCGCGCTGCTCGGGCACCGGCCACATCCGCGATACCGAATCCTCGGCCCTGCAGGTGCTGCGCATCATCCAGGAAGAGGCGATGAAGGAAAACTCGGCCGCGATCCACGTCCAGGTCCCGGTCGACGTCGCTGCCTTCCTGTTGAATGAGAAACGTGGCGAAGTGCTGAAGATCGAGAACCGTCACCGCATCACGGTTATCCTGATCCCGAACAAGCACCTCGAAACCCCGCACTACAAGCTCGAGCGCATCAAGCACGACGATCCGCGCCTGGAAGACGCCGCCTCCAGCTACACGCTGGCCGAGTCGGCCGACACCGACATGGCCTACGCCAAGCGCCAGAAGGAAGAAGCCAAGCCGCGCCAGGAAGCCGTGGTCAAGACCATCACCCCGGCCCAGCCGGCGCCGATGGTGGAGCGCCGCGAACCGGTCAAGGCCGAGGCTGCCCCGGCGGCCGCGCCTGCCGCCGCCGCTGCTGCTGCCACTCCGGTGACCCCGCCGGCAGAGGAAGGTTTCTTTACCAAGCTGCGCAATTTCTTCTTCGGCCGTCCGGTCCCGGCGACCCCGTCCGCTCCGGCGGCAGCGCCCGTCAAGCCGGCTGAACCGGCCCCGGCAGCCGCCGAGCGCGCCGAACGTGCCGGCCGTAGCCAGCAGCGCAATGGACGTGGCGGACGCAACGGTACCGGCACCGGCACCGGCAAAGGCCGAGAGGACCGCGAACAGGTCGCGAAAGGCGCCCCGCTGGACGAGACCGCCAAGCCGGCGGAGCTTGACGCCAAGCCGGCACGCCCGCCGCGCAAGCCGCGTGAACCGCGCGAGCCGCGCGAAACCCGTGAGACCCGCGAGCCGGTCGAGGCGCAAGCCCAGCCGACCCCGCGCGCCGAGCGTGGCGAGCGTCCGGAACGCGCCGAACGTGCGGAACGCCCGCCGCGCCCGCCGCGTGAGCGTGCCGAGCGCGTTGCAGCGCTTGACGTGAAATCCGATGAACTGAACGTAATCCAGGCCACCACCGCGACCAGCGTGACGATCGCGACGTCCGGCCCGAATGGCGAGCAGGAAATCCTGCAAGAGGAAATCGTGAAGACGGTTACCGCGATCAGCCCGAACGGCGAGGAAGTCGACACCGAGGGTGGTGACGAGCCGCGTCGCCGTCGCCGTCGTGGCGGCCGCAACCGTAACCGCCGCGACCGTGAGTCGGGTGAGGTCATCGACAACGAAAACGGTGAAGAAGGCGCCGCACCGGCCTTCGCGCCGGTCGCCGACGAGGAAGCCGCCAAGTTCCAGGCCGAGTCCAAGGCTGCGAAGTCGAAAGCTGCCAAGCCGGCCAAGGGTCAGCCGAAGGGTGACGCCCAGGGTCCGTGGCCGTTCCCGACCGCTGCTTCGGTGAAAGCCGCTGCCGACAAGGTCGCGGCCGAACGGGCGCGCGCCGCCCAGGCACGTGCCGAACAGGCCGCCGCCGCCGCGTTGCAAGCTGCCGCCGCCCAAACCGCTGCCGAGGCCGCGAAGGCATCGAACCAGGGTCCGTGGCTGTTCCCGACCGCGAAATCGGTCGCCGAAGCTGCTGCCCGCAGCGCTGCTGCTCAAGCTCCGGCTGCTCAGGCTCCGGCTGCTCAAGCTCCGGCTGCTCCGGCGCCGGCGCTGGCTCCGGTTGCCCCGACTCCGGCTGCCCCGGCTGCTCCGGCTCCGGTCGAAGCCGCACCGGCGCCACAGGCGGTCGTGATGCCGGCGCCGGTTGCTCCGGTTGCCCCGGCCCCGGTGGCAACTGCCGCACCGGCTCCGGTTGCAACTGCCGCACCGGCTCCGGTTGCAACTGCCGCCCAGGCCGATCTGGGCGAAGTGCTAGCCCAGGCCGGCCTGCAGCTCGCCTCGACCGATCCGGAAAAGCTGCGCGCCGCCCAAGAAGCGGCCCAGGTCCAGCAGCCGGTCCGTCTCGGCCGCACCCGCAAGGTGGCGCCGCCGCCGGCCCAGGAACCGCTGGTCCAGGTCGATACGCGCCAGTAAGCTGACATCGGTGCTCGAATGAGCACCAGGGTCTGCTCAAAAGGGAAGCTTCGGCTTCCCTTTTTTGATCTGGCGCTGCAAGGCAGCATCCTCCACCAGTTGTAGCAGCTCGCCGGAAAGCCTCGACATGGCAGGGCGATCGCGTTCACAATGCGGCAACATTTACATGATGACGCCGATGTCCGCCCTGCCCGACCCGCTTGCCGCCGCGCCGCCGCGCGCCCTTCCCTTCCGCACCGCCCTCGGCTACTGGCTCAAGCTCGGCTTCATCAGCTTTGGCGGGCCGGCCGGGCAGATCGCCATGATGCATGCCGAGCTGGTCGAGCGGCGCCGCTGGATCTCGGAGCAGCGCTTCCTTCACGCGCTCAACTACTGCATGCTGCTGCCCGGCCCGGAGGCGACCCAGCTTGCCGTCTACATCGGCTGGCTGCTGCACCGCACGGGCGGCGGGATCGCGGCCGGCATCCTGTTCGTGCTGCCCTCGCTGCTGATCCTGATCGCGCTGTCCTGGGTCTACATGGCCTGGGGCCACCTGCCCGCCATCGCCGGCATCATGAACGGGATCAAGCCGGCGGTGGTCGCGATCGTGCTCGGCGCGGCCTGGCGCATCGGCAGCCGCACGATCCGCAACTGGCTGCTGGCCGCGATCGCCGCCGGTGCCTTCATCGCGATCGCCTTGCTCGCACTGCCCTTCCCCTTCATCGTGCTGGCCGCGGCGCTGGCCGGGCTGGCGGGCGGGCGGCTGCGTCCCGCGCTGTTCCAGCTCGGCGGCGCGCACGCGGCCTCCAGCACCTCCTACGGCCCGGCGCTGATCGACGACGACACGCCAACGCCGCCGCATGCGCGCTTTTCCTGGGCCGGCCTCGCCCGCGTGACGCTGGTCGGCTGCGGCCTCGGGCTGGCGGCCTGGCTGCTGCTGGCGGCACTGTACGGGCCGTCCGGCGCGCTGGCCCGGATGGGCTGGTTCTTCACCAAGGCCGCGCTGATGACCTTCGGCGGCGCCTACGCCGTCCTGCCTTACGTGGTGCAGGGCGCGGTCGAGCACTATGGCTGGCTCAGCGCCGGCCAGATGATCGACGGCCTGGCGCTCGGCGAGACCACGCCCGGTCCATTGATCATGATCGTGGCCTTCGTCGGTTTCGTGGGCGGCTGGACCCATGCGCTGTTCGGGCAGGATGCGCTGTTCGCCGCCGGCGCCGCGGGAGCGGCGGTGGCCACGCTGTTCACCTTCCTGCCATCGTTCGTGTTCATCCTGGCCGGCGGTCCGCTGGTCGAGTCCACGCGGGGCGACGTGCGCATGACGGCACCGCTCACGGCGATCTCGGCGGCGGTGGTCGGCGTGATCGCCAGCCTGGCCGTGTTCTTCGGCGAACAGGTGTTCATGGCCGCCGGCCGGCCGCACTGGCAGGCGATCGCGATCGGGCTGGCCGCCAGCATCGCCCTGCTGCGCTACAAGGTCGGGACGATCCCGCTCATCCTCGCCTGTGCGGCGGCGGGCCTCGTGCTATCGTATTGGCATGTCTGAAAAAATCATCATGCTGGGCGACGCCCGGTCGCCGGCCATGCCGACTCCCGCAGCGCTGGCCGAGCCGTCCGGACTGCTGGCGGACGCGCTCGGCCGGCCGCTGCACGACCTGCGCATCTCCGTCACCGACCGCTGTAACTTCCGCTGCGTCTACTGCATGCCGAAGGAAGTCTTCGACAAGAACTACGCCTACCTGCCGCATTCCTCGCTGCTGAGCTTCGAGGAAATCACGCGGATAGCCCGGCTGTTCATCGCCCACGGCGTCGAGAAGATCCGCCTGACCGGCGGCGAGCCGCTGCTGCGCAAGGACCTCGAACGTCTGGTGGCCCAGCTGCGCGAGCTCCGCACGCCGTCCGGCCGCCCGCTCGACCTCACGCTCACCACCAACGGCTCGCTGCTGGCCCGCAAGGCAAGAAGCCTGAAGGACGCCGGCCTGGACCGCGTGACGGTCTCGCTCGACGCCATCGACGACGCCGTGTTCAAGCGCATGAACGACGTCGACTTCAAGGTAGCGGACGTCCTCGACGGCATCGAGGCCGCGCACGCCGCCGGCCTCGGCCCCGTCAAGGTCAACATGGTGGTCAAGGGCGGCATGAACGACGCCCAGATCCTGCCGATGGCGCGCCGCTTCAAGGGCACGCCGACCATCCTGCGCTTCATCGAATACATGGACGTGGGCGCCTCGAACGGCTGGAACATGGATGAGGTGATCCCGTCCAGCGAGGTGGTGCGCCGCATCTCGGCCGAGATGCCGCTCGAACCCATCGGCGCCAATTACCCAGGTGAGACCGCCGCGCGCTGGCGTTATGTGGATGGTTCCGGCGAAGTCGGCATGATCTCGAGCGTGACCCAGGCCTTCTGCAGCGATTGTTCGCGCATCCGCCTGTCGACCGAGGGCAAGCTCTACACCTGCCTGTTCGCGACCCGCGGCCACGACCTGCGCGCCCTGCTGCGCGAAGGCCGCGGCGATCTCGAGATCGCGTCCAGCATCGCCCAGCTGTGGAGCCGGCGCGCGGACCGCTATTCCGAGACCCGCACGGTCAACACGGAAGGGCTGTCGCGCGGCGCGAAGAAAATCGAAATGTCTTATATCGGCGGATAAATACAATGAATACTGCATCGATCAGCGGCCTGGTCCTGGCCGGCGGCCTCGGCACGCGCATGGGCAAGGTCGACAAGGGCCTGCAGCCCTTCGGCGGCTCGACCATGGTGGCGCATGTGCTGGAGCGCCTGCGGCCGCAAGTGGCCAGCGTGGCCATCAACGCCAACCAGAACCTGGATACCTACGGCGCCTTCGGCGTGCCGGTGTGGCCGGACGATACGCCGGGCTTTGCCGGTCCGCTGGCCGGACTCGAAGCTGGCCTGCGCCGCTGCGCCACGCCTTATTTACTGGTCGTGCCTTGCGACTCTCCCTTCCTGCCTTTGGACCTGGCTGCCCGCCTGCTGCAGGGCCTGCAAGCTGCCGGCGCCGACCTCGCGCTGGCGGTCACCGAAGAGAACGGCCTGCGCCAGCCGCATCCGGTGTTCTGCCTGGTGAAAGCCGACAAGGCCGAGGTGCTGTCCAACTACCTGGCCGCCGGCGGACGCCGCATGGATGGCTGGTACCCGCAGATCAAGGTGGCCGAGGTGCTGTTCGAGGATGCTGCCGCCTTCCGCAACATCAATACCCGGGACGAGCTGCAATCGCTGGATCCCGCACGCCCGCCCGCATCTGCTCCACGCTTGGCCGATGTGACCAGCTGCCTGTCCAGCTACGACCCGGAAGCGCTGCCGGTCCGCGACGCCCAGAAGATCATCCGCGACTTCGTGGCCCCGCTGCGCTCGACCGAACAGGTGGCGCTGCGCGCCGCGCTGGGCCGCGTGCTGGCGCTTGATGTCATCTCCCCCATCAACGTCCCGGCGCACGACAATTCGGCGATGGATGGCTATGCGCTGCGCGGCGAGGATCTGTCTGCCGACGCCCCGGTACGCCTGCGCGTGATCGATACCGTGTATGCCGGCCGCAACTCGAATGCGGTGCCCGGTCGCGGCGAATGCGTGCGCATCATGACGGGTGGCGTGATGCCGCCCGGCTGCGACAGCGTGGTGCCGCAGGAATTCGTGAGCGAGACCGACGGCATCATGACCATCGCGCCCGGCACCATCCGTCCCGGCGACAACCGCCGCTTTGCCGGCGAAGACCTGAAGGCCGGCAGCGCCGCCCTGCGCCGCGGGAAGCTCATCCGTCCCGCCGACCTGGGCCTGCTGGCCTCGCTCGGCGTGGCGGAGGTACCGGTACAGCGGCGCCTGCGCGTCGCCTTCTTCTCGACCGGCGACGAGCTGCGCTCGATCGGCCAGCCGCTCGACGAAGGCTGCGTCTACGACAGCAACCGCTACACCATCTATGGCATGCTGACCCGCCTGGGCTGCGACATCATCGACATGGGCGTGGTGCGCGACGACCCGCAGGCGCTGGAAGCGGCGCTGCGCGAGGCCTGCGAGAACGCCGACGCCATCATCACCTCGGGCGGCGTCTCGGTCGGCGCCGCCGACTACACCAAGCAGATCATGGCCCGCCTGGGTGACGTGAGCTTCTGGAAAATCGGCATGCGTCCGGGCCGCCCGCTCGCCTTCGGCCGCATCCAGTCCAAGGGCCACAGCGCCTTCCTGTTCGGGCTGCCGGGCAATCCGGTGGCGGTGATGGTCTCGTTCTACTTCTTTGCGCGCGAAGCGCTGCTGCGCATGATGGGGGCGGAGGCGCCCTTGCCCTTGGTGAAGGCGCGCTCTGTCGCCGCCATCCGCAAGAAGCCGGGCCGTACCGAGTACCAGCGTGGCGTGCTGTCGCACGGTGCGGACGGGCTGCCCGAAGTGAAGATCACCGGCTCGCAGGGGTCCGGCATCCTGCGTTCGATGTCGGAAGCGAATTGCATGGTGGTGCTGCATGATGAGCAGGGTGGCGTGCAGGCGGGCGAGATGGTGGATGTGCTGCTGTTCGAGGGACTGGTGTGAGCCTTGCCTGATTATCCGCTGGATAATTTATTGAAATCAATATGGTAGTGAATTCAGATCCCTAGCATTGAGCCTTGTGCTCATACGATGCGGGGACTCTGAATGAACCTCAAGGATGTTGTAGAAGGCTTCGCCGGCTTGACCGAGGCGAATCGCCCTATCCGTTTGCGGCTGTCGCAAGAACAGCGGGTACTCGAGGACGTCCTGCTGGTCAAGCGTGTCACCGGAAGCGAGGTCCTGTGTGGTGGCCTGGAGTACCGGCTTCTCTGCGTATCGACACGCACCAATCTCCCCTTGAAGGAATTCATCGCCCTGCCGGTCGAACTCCAGTTCGTGACGGACCGCGGTGAACTGCGCGCTGTGTGCGGCATCGTGGCACAGGCCGCCGCCGGCCAGAGCGACGGCGGCCTGGCGACCTATGAACTGGTGGTGCGCGATGCGCTGTCGCTGATGGCGTACCGCAGCAATACCCGCGTTTTCCGCAACCTGAATGAACTGGATATCACCCAGGTCGTCCTGGATGAGTGGCGCCGAAGCAATGCGGTGCTGGCCAAGGCCTTCGACGTCGACTGGTCCCATGTCACAGGAAACTATCCGGCGCGGGAATTCACGATGCAGCATAACGAGTCCGATGCCGATTTCTTGCGCCGTCTGTGGAAACGGCGCGGCATCGCCTGGTTCATGCGTCCCGGGCAAGCCAGCCGGACAAACAGCCGGGACATACCGGCCCATACCCTGGTGCTGTTCGACGACGCATTCACGCTAGCGCAAAATGCCGCCGGCACCGTTCGCTATCACCGGGATGACGGTACCGAGCAAAGCGACGCCATTTTCGCGTGGAGTCCGGTACGCATGCTCAAGCCTGGTACGGTTTCCCGCCAAAGCTGGGATTGTTTGCAGGCTCGTCCCATGGTGAGCAATGTACCGTCCCGCATCGACCAGGGGAGGACGGGCAAGCAGTTCGCAGCCAGTCTCGACGATTACCTGATCGACGTGCCGCATGCGGGCGAAGACGGAGACGATTACCGGGATCTTGGCGAATTGCGCATGCAGCGCCATGAGTACGAGTCCAAGTGTTTTTATGGCGAAGGCAGCGTGCGTTCTTTATGTGTCGGGCAGTGGATTGCCTTGAGTGGACATCCCGACATCGACACGCATCCCGAGAAGGAGCGGGAATTCATCGTGACCCGCCTGGACGTCGACGCAGAAAACAACCTGCCCAAGACGCTCAACGGCCGGGTACAACGCCTGTTTTCACTCAACCGATGGGATGACGAGCCGTTCGGCGGCACGCTGCGACAAGCCAGCGTGGAGCGCGGAATGCGCTATACGAACCGCTTTGCCTGCGTGCGGCGCGGCATTCCGATCGTGCCCGCTTTCGACCACCGTAGCGATTTGCCCCGTCCGCAATTGCAAAGCGCGATCGTGGTCGGCCCTCCCGGCGAAGAGGTGCACTGCGACCAGCATGGCCGGGTCAAGCTGCGCTTTCCCGGCACCAGGCCGGAAGACCACAGCCATGCGCAAGGCGCGGGCGCCAGCGACAGCGACCGGGACTCCGCCTGGGTACGGGTTGCCAGCACCTGGGCCAGCAGTCAATGGGGAACGATCACGCTGCCGCGTGTGGGCGATGAGGTCATTGTCGATTTCCTGGGCGGGGACCCGGACAAGCCGATCATCGTGGCCCGCGTCTACGGCCGCATGGCTCCGCCGCCCTCCTTCAACCATACCGGTACGCTGCCCGGCAACAAATACCTGGCCGGCATCAAGAGCAAGGAAGTGCAAGGGACGCGCTACAACCAACTGCGGCTGGACGACACGCCGGGGCAGATCAATGCGCAACTGTCTTCCGAGCATGGACATAGCGAACTGAATCTGGGATGGCTCACCCATCCCCGCAATGAGGGCAAAGGCGAGGCGCGCGGTGAAGGCGCCGAGCTGCGCAGCGACCTCGCCGTCGCAGTCCGCGGTGCGCAGGGCGTGCTGATCAGCGCCACGGCACGCCCGAAAGCCAGCGGCAAGCAACTGGATCGCTCCGAACTGATCGGTCTGGTCGAGGCGCTGCAGGGTGTGCAGCAGCAGTTGTCCGAACTGTCAGTAACACATCATGCGGACGATACCGACGACAAGGAACTCAAGCAGCTGATCGGCTACCTGAAGCAGTGGGAAGCCGGCAGCAATACGCAGAAGGACAGTACCGGCGCCGGCGGCCAGCCCGTGGTGGCCTTGTCCGCGCCTGGCGGCGTAGCGGTGACCAGCCAGGACAATATTGCGATCGGCGCGCAAACGCACGTCGACGTGGTCAGCATCGGGAACACGCAGCTGTCGGTCGGCAGGAAACTGCTGGCGCGCGGGTCGGAAAACATCAGCCTGTTCGCCCATCGGCTCGGCATCAAGCTGATCGCTGCGAGCGGCAAGCTCGAACTGCAGACGCACGCCGACGACATCGAGCTCACTTCCTCCAAACGCATCGTGCTCACTGCCACCGACGAAATCGTGCTGCAGGCGCCCAAAGTCCGCATCGTGGCGCAGGGTGCGCAAGTGGATATCGGCGGCGGCGCCATCACGCAGCAGAGCAGTGGCGAGCACACCATCAAGTCGTCGAAGTTTGCGCATGTCGGGCCGGGTGGCGGTAGTCCGGCTGCTGTGCCTTCGATGACCAGTGAAGCTGCCCACGATCAGCAGACTGTTCTGCGCTGGATCGGAACCGACGAACCGATGAAGAACCAGCGTTATCGCATCACGACTGAGGACGGGCGCACGTTCGAAGGACGGACCGATGCGGCTGGCTTGACCGAGCGTTTTACCAGTGCCATTCCTTTTGGGCGCTACAGCATCGAGGCGCTGGACGACTGATTTCACAGGAGGTATGTGATGACAACTGCCGAACATCCTTTACCCGCGCAACAGAACAACGGTGCCGCTCGCAAGGCGGAGGGCTTTGCGACACCGAAGCAGGACAAGAAGCCGCAATGCGCGCGCATGCTTCCGAAGCGCGTTTTGCCGATTATTTTTCTGCCGGGGATTATGGGGTCGAATTTGCGGATGAGTGCGGAGCGGCAGAAGGAGTTGAAGCAAAAGGATAATGTCGCATGGCGGCCTGATAATCTTGGCGTCACAAGTGTAAATAGCGCCGCCAAGGCCCTTCCACAACAGCGTCAACTAAAATTGGATCCGCTGCAAACGACTGTAGACATTTACGACCCTTCTGGCTTATCCGAGGTCAGCGGCGATGCACGGCACGGGAACGTCGAACTCGACAAGAACTTTCGATCTCCATTGCTGACGGACGATCTGCCAAAAACGAAGAATTCGCCTACTGCCGTACAAAAGGCGCGGGCGCGAGGCTGGGGCGAGGTTTTCTTCAAAAGCTACGGGGAGCTGTTGCAGCATCTCGAATCCTGCCTTAACAATACTTTTTCCGAAGGTAGGCTCCAGCACGAGTGGCGCGATGTCGTCGGCGTCGAGCCACGCTTCTGGGGCTCCGTCCCTGATTTGCCGCAGCTGCCACTGACGGTAGACGAGCTAAAGCAAGTTGCTAATGGTTGTTGGTTTGCCGTTTATGCGTTTGGTTATAACTGGCTCCAGTCCAACGGCGTAAGCGCCAAACAGATCGCCAAGCGGATCAACAAAGTCATTGATGATCTCAACCGGACCGGTTATGAGTGCCAGCAAGTGGTTGTCGTTACGCATTCAATGGGTGGATTGGTTGGGCGAGCGCTGGTTCACCCCAAGTATGGCAACTTGCAGGACAAGGTGCTTGGCATCGTGCATGGCGTGATGCCTGCTATCGGAGCCCCGGCGGCGTACAAGCGCATCAGAGCGGGATTCGAAGACCCAGGCATGATGAGCGGTCCGGAAGAGAGCCTTGCCGCTAAAGTAGCAGGTAATTATGGCGACGAAGTCACAGCGGTCCTAGCGAATGCTCCGGGAGCACTGGAATTATTGCCTACCGAATCTTATGGCAACAGGTGGCTACGTGTTACGCACAACGGGCAAGACCTCGACGCATGGCCAAAACAGGGCGATCCATATAGCGAAATCTATAAATTGCGGGGAAAGTGGTATTCGCTATTCCGGGAAGAATGGATTAACCCTTCTACATGGCCGCCCGAGGAAGGAGGTGGCACGTTCGAGAGGACCTGCGACTACCTTGATAGAGCTCGGATTTTTCATAGAAATATTGCGAGTACATATCATGCTAACAGCTATGCACATTACGGCGTCGACGCTGAACGACGCAGTTTCGGTGAAGTAACATGGGAAGTTAGTAAAAATTGTGCAGATCCTACTGGATGGCGAGACTGGCCAATCGTGAGTGACACGCGGCAAGGTAAGTTAGAACTTGTTCGTTGGGAGTTTAATAGTCCTAACAAAGAATTCGTTCCCCGCGTCGGCGCCGCAAGAAACAACTCAATTTACGCCACTATTCTTCCAGCTGCAGCCGCGGGCGACCAGACAGTACCAGCTAAGTCTGCCAACCACCAACTAGACAGTGGCAAATTCCAAGCCGTGTTCCGCCAGATCGGTTACGAACACCAGTCTAGCTATAAAGATTCCCGAGCCATTGCCTCGACCTTGTACAGCATTGTACGCATCGCTCAGAAAGCAACATGGAACTGCTGAGAGGAGCATCAGAAACATGGGATTCTTTCGACGCCTGTACCTTATTTCGCTTACCGCCGTGCTCCTAATAATGACCGCCTGCGATTACAATCGAAAAGAAGGGGAAACACTGAATATGATAGCACTTACGCCTCGCTTGCAAGTTGTGTTCGAGAAGACCAAAACGGTTTGTTTCGGGAGATTTCTGATTGACCTTCCTGAATCAGCAACAGTCGCGTGGGGGAATGCATCTATTCCACTTGGTGTGATAATTTATCCTAATGGCGCTGATCAAGTGCATCAGCTAGCAAAAAAATTCGCTGATGAACTAAAAGGTGAGAAGGCTATAAACCATAATGACGTCCCCTTACTGATATCAGAGGAAGATGTCGCTCAACCACAAGGAAAGATTATTACTGGGTACGAGGATTTTGATGCCGTTAACGGACTAAAAATTAATGGCTACTTCAAGTTAAACAATGATGGCGTGATCATCAGCTCACGCCCCCTTCAGGCTAACAAAAACAAAGCTATTGCAGGAATAAATAGTATAGCCCGTCGCCTGCGCCCACGTGGTGAAAATGAAATCCCATCGGAGCCTGGCAACTGCATTGAATATGCCTTTCTGGCTGAACAGCCAGATACGGATGCGTTACCGCCCATGGAACACATTCGTATCGGCTTCCGCCTTAAAGAATTTCCGGACACGCATCTTTCAATTCTACTCGGTCCATCCAATCCCCATCATTCAGAAGGCAATTCACTGGAGTGGCAGCTTGAACGGCTTGAGAAGGACTTGGCACAAGATCCTAACCAACCGCAGTTGAAGACCAAATACCTACGCAGAGGAACACGCCAAATCCACGACTGGGTTAACGGGTTCGAAGCCTTATCGCATACGCCAGAACAGGCGGAGGTACACGGGATTCATGATTTTGCAATGGATTTCAAAGGCGTACCGTCAGACCCATTGAAGCCATATGCGGACATCCGCATGCAAACCGGCGTCGCCAACAACGCCGCCGGCGCAACCAAACCCAGCCTGACCGACGAAGAAGCCATCGCAGTCTGGGACAAAATCACCAGCACGATCCGCGTGCGCCCGACCAGCGCCACACCGCTCAAAACCGCCGGGAGTGCGCCGAGACCGCAACTTCCTATTGGAGAGCTAGCCGCAACCGGACGCACTTGCCCGCAAACAGGTTGGTGGCAACCAGACGAACCGCAGAGCATTGAAGGCAGCCGGCGCCAACACTTCAAGACTGGCGAACGGATGCCCCACGTCGTCACGTTGGGGCCCCCCTCGCTATGGCAAAAACTCAAGGGTGAAAAGCCGTCGTACCGAACCGCGACGGTATGGAAGCTGGTCGCTTATGGCGATGCGCGCATCGCAGACACCGCGCGCAACGACAGCCCACCCAACGAAACGCCACCAGAGAAGAAGGGATAAGCCATGCGAAACGTCATCCGTCTAGGCGACCCCACCTCCCATGGTGGCAAGGTCGAAAGCGTCAGCGCAAATCACTTTACGGTCGGTGGCCTCGCGGTCGCCCGTGTCGGAGATCAATGCAGTTGTCCGATAAAGGGACATGACAAGTGCACGATTGCCGAAGGCGATCCGCACCACGTCATCGATGGCATCGCGGTTGCGCACGAAGGACACAGGACAACGTGTGGCGCTACCCTGATTCCCACAACAGGAGACTATGGCGGGCAATAGCACACGCCAAGTCAAGCGCAGCGATCATTCCTCGCCGTCGGCCGAGCCAGTCCCCAGCATCAACTGCGCCGCCTCGCTCGGCAAAGCCTCGACCGACTTGAGCTTGCGCGCCATCTGCCGGCTGCGCACCTCGGCATTCTCGATGTTCTTGGCTGCCCGCTCCAGCGTGGTCTTGGTGGCGGCCAGCACGTCGCCGAACTTGCCGAACTCGGTCTTCACCGCGCCCAGCACCTGCCACACTTCGGACGAGCGCTTTTCCAGCGCCAGCGTGCGGAAGCCCATCTGCAGGCTGTTGAGCAGCGCCGTCAGCGTCGACGGGCCGGCGATCGTCACGCGCAAGCTGCGCTGCAGGTCGTCCGCCAGGCCGGGACGGCGCATGACTTCGGCGTACAGGCCCTCGGTCGGCAGGAACAGGATCGCGAAGTCGGTGGTCTGCGGCGGCGAGACGTATTTTTCGCAGATCGTTTTCGCCTCGTTGCGCACCGCCCGTTCCAGTTCAGCCCCAAAACGCGCGACGCCATCGGCATCGGCCGAATCCGCCGCTTCGACCAGGCGCTCGTACTGCTCCTTCGGGAACTTGGCGTCGATCGGCAGCCACAGCGGCGGGCCGCCGTCGACCGTGCCCGGCAGCTTGATCGCGAACTCGACGCGCGCATTCGTGCCCGCCACGGTTTCGACATTCTTGGCGTACTGGTCGACCGTGAGGACTTGTTCGAGCAGCATCTCCAACTGCACTTCACCCCAGGTGCCGCGCGTCTTCACGTTGGTCAGCACGCGCTTCAGGTCGCCCACGCCAATGGCCAGTTGCTGCATTTCGCCCAGGCCCTGGTGCACGCGCTCGAGGCGGTCGGACACCTGGCGGAAGGATTCGGTCAGCCGCGTTTCCAGGGTCGCGTGCAGCTTCTCGTCGACGGTCTGGCGCATCTCTTCGAGGCGGCGCGCATTGTCGTTCTGCAGGTCGCGGATCTTGGATTCGAGCGTGCCGCGCACTTCCAGCATGCGCTGGGCGTTCGATTCGGTCAGCGTGGCGATCGCCGTGTTCATGCTGTCGGCGAAGCGTTTCAGTCCGCGCGCCTGCTCCTCGCGTCCGCCGGTGGCGTGCAGCTGGATCTGCTGGCGCATCGCTTCCAGCTGCTGCGCGGTGGCGGCCTGGTTCTGCGCCAGCTGGGCCGCCAGTTCCTGGCGCGTGGCCTGGGCGCTGGCCTGGGTTTCGTGGCGCAGTTCGCGCTCCAGGCGCTCGAAGGCGTGCGCGGAGCCGTCGGTGCGCCTGCTACGTGCGAACAGGGCGAACTGCAGCCCGAGCACGGCCAGCAGCCCGGCCACCAGAACGATGAACTCGATGGTCGACATATCAATGGGGTCTGTTGCGCATCCAGTCCGCGGTCTGGTAGAAGGCGCCCATCAGACGCAGGCGCAGCTCGTAGTCGTAGCCGAGGTCTTCCAGCGCCATCGCCATGCAGCGCAGCCACTGGTCGCGCTCGGTGGTGCCGATCGCGAACGGCATGTGGCGTGCGCGCAGCATTGGGTGGCCGTAGCGCTCGATGAACAGGTTCGGGCCGCCCAGCCAGCCGGACAGGAACATGAACAGCTTCTCGCGCGAGCTGTCGTTCGGTACCGGGTGCATGGCGTGGATGCCGGCGAAATCCGCCTCCAGCTGCATGATGTCGTAGAAGCGGTCGACCAGTTCGCGCAGGCGGGTTTCGCCGCCGATCAGTTCATACGCGCTGCGCTCGTCGGCGGCGTCCTGGTCCTGTTGGGTATTCTGAGATTCTTGCATCCGTCCATTTTATCTCAGGCCTCGCGCAGCGTCTGCAGCGGCGGCTGCCGCAACACATTGCGCAGTCCCAGCCAGCCGCCGATGAGTGCGCACGCGGCGCCGACCAGCAGCCCGGCCGCCCATACCTGCGGCTCGAAGTGCCAGGGGAACTTGAACTGGTATTCCGCCAATGCCCAGCCCAGTCCCGCCGCGCCGGTGGCTGCCAGCAGGCCGGACAAGCCTCCCACCAGCGCGAACTCGATGCGCTGCGCCGTCGCCAGCTGGCCGCGGGTGGCGCCCAGCGCGCGCAGCAGGCCGGCTTCGCGGGTGCGCTCGGCAGTCGATCCCATCAGGGCCGCGTACAGCACCAGCACACCGGAGGCCAGCGTGAACATGAACAGGAACTCGACCGCGGTCACGACCTGGTCCAGCACTTCCTGCAGCTGGCGGATGATGCCGCTGACGTCGATCACGGTCAGGTTCGGATACTGGCGCGTGAGCGCGTTGGCCAGCCCCACCCCGCGCGCCGGTACGTGGAAGGCCGTCATCCAGGTGGTGGGGGCGTCAACCATCGCGGCCGGGTTGATGATGACGAAGAAGTTGGCGCGCATCGAGCCCCATTCGAGCTTGCGCAGACTGGTAATCTTCGCGTCGACCAGCAGGCCGCCCATGTCGAAGCGCATCGTGTCGCCGAGCTTCAGGTGCAGCGTTTGCGCGATGCCCTGCTCGACCGAGGCTTCGGCGCTGCCCGCCGCATCGCGGTACCACTGGCCGGCCACGATGTCGTTCCCTTCCGGCAGGTCCTTCACGCTGGAGAGGTTGAATTCGCGGTCCGACAGCGCCTTCGCGCGCTCGCTGGTGTAGGTGCTGGCGGTGATCGCATTGCCGTTCACCGCCACCAGTCTCCCGCGGATCATCGGATACAGGGTCAGGTTGTCGACACCGGCGGCGCGGATCGTCTTTTCCACGCCGTCCTTCTGGTCGGGCTGGATGTTGATGATGAAGCGGTTCGGCGCATCGGCAGGCGTGGCCAGGCGCCAGGCGTCCATCAGGTCGCCGCGCACCACGGTCAGCACCAGCAGCGCCATCAGGCCCAGCGACAGCGAGACGATCTGCACCACGCTGGCGCCGGGGCGGCGCTGCAGCGAAGTGATGGCGAAGCGCCAGCCCTGGTTGCCGGAGACGCCGCGCAGGCTGCGCAAGCCCAGCAGGGCCAGCCAGCCGACCAGCGCGAACACGGCCAGGCCGCCAAGGAAGCCGCCGGCGGTCAGCAGCGCCAGCTTGAGGTCGCCGGCCTGCCACAGCAGCAGGCCGACGAACACCGCCGTGCCGAGGCCGTAGGTGGCGAGCGCCATCGGGCGCGGCGCCGCTTGCTCGCGGCGGATCACGCGGTTGTGCGGCACGTCGCGCAGTTGCAAGACAGGCGGCAGCGCGAAGCCGACCAGCAGCAGCAAGCCGGTGGCGACGCCCTGCAGCGCCGGCAACGCCGACACCGGCGGCAGCTCGGTCGGAATCAGGTTGCCGATCAGTGCAAGCAGCACGTAGTGCGCGCCGAAGCCGACCAGCACGCCCAGCACGCTGCCGAGCAGGCCGACCAGGGCGAACTCGATCAGGAACAGCAGGCCGACCTCGTTCTGGGTCATGCCGAGGCAGCGCAGCATCGCCACCGAATCCAGGTGACGCTGCATGAAGCGGCGTGCCGCCATCGCCACGGCCACCGCCGCCAGCATTGCCGACAGCAGGCCGACCAGGGCCAGGAAGCGTTCCGCACGGTCGAGGGTCGAGCGCATTTCGGGACGGCCGTTTTCCAGCGTCTCGATACGCACGCCTTTTACGTTCTCAAGCGCGATCCGTTCTCGTACCCAGCGCTCGAAGCCGGCCACCGCCGCCTGGTCGTTCGGCGAGCGCGCAGCCACCTGCATGCGGTAGGTGATGCGCGCATAGTTGTCGACCAGGCCGGTGGCCTTCAGGTCGGACAGCGCCAGCATCACGCGCGGCGCGAAATTCGCGAACGAGGCGCCGCGATCGGGTTCGGTGGCGATCAGGCGGGCGATCCTGAAGCGCTTGTCGCCGAGCTGGATCGTGCTGCCCACCTTCGCCTTCAAGGGCGGCAGCAGGTTGACGTCGACCCAGACCGTGCCCGGCGCCGGCGTCTCGCGGGTGGCGTCGCCCAGCGCTTCGCTGGCATCGATCGGGCTGGTGGTGACCTTCAGCTGGCCGCGCAGCGGATAGGTGGGCGAGACCGCCTTCACCGACGCCAGCACGGCCTGCGAGGCGTCGCCCTCGCCGGCCTGCGCCATGCTGGGGAAGGTGACGGTATCGGCCAGCAGCAGGCCGCGCCGCTGCGCTTCGATGCGCCAGTCCTGGCGCAGCGCCTGGTCGGCGTTGACCAGGAGGTCGGCGCCGAGCAGCTGGTGGGCGTCGCGGTTCAGGCCCGCGCGCATGCGGTCGACGAAGAAGCCGACGGCAGTGAGGGCCGACACCGCGACCACCAGGGCCACCAGCAGGAAGCGCAGCTCGCCGGCGCGCCAGTCGCGCGCGGTCATGCGCAGGGATTGCATCAGCATGCGAAAAACCGGTCGACTTCAGCCAGGTACGCGCGCTTCTGCTCCGGCTCCAGGAAGGCGGCGGCGAAGCTGTTGCGCGCGAGCTGGTGCGCGTGCGGGACGCCCAGCGGCAGTGCCTCGAACGCGGCCAGGTAATTGTCGTTGACGTAGCCGCCGAAGTAGGCCGGATCGTCGGAATTGACGGTGACGGCGAGGCCGGCGTCGAGCAGGCGGCGCAGGTTGTGCTCCCCCATCACGTCGAACACGCGCAGCTTGATGTTCGACAGCGGGCATACCGTCAGCGCCATCTGCTCGCGCACTAGGCGCTGCACCAGGTCGGGGTCGTCGAGGCAACGCACGCCGTGGTCGATGCGCTCCACGTTCAGCACGTCCAGCGCGCTCTCGATATACGCCGGCGGACCTTCCTCGCCCGCGTGCGCGACCAAGTGCAGGCCGAGGTTGCGGGCGCGCTCGAACACGCGCGCGAACTTTTCCGGCGGGTTCCCGACTTCGGACGAGTCCAGGCCCACGCCGATGAATTTATCGCGGAACGGAATCGCTTCCTCCAGCGTGGCGATCGCTTCTTCTTCCGACAGGTGGCGCAGGAAGCACAGGATCAGGGTGGCGTCTACCTTGCTGTCCTGGCAGGCGCGCCAGATGCCGTCGATCACGGTCTTGATGGAGACGCCGCGCGCGGTATGGGTCTGCGGATCGAAGAAGATTTCGGCGTGGCGCACATTGTCCGCCTGCGCCCTGGCCAGGTAGGCGGCGGTCATGTCGTAGAAATCCTGCTCGGTCAGCAGCACACTGGCGCCCGCGTAATAGATGTCGAGGAAGGATTGCAAATCAGTGAAGGCGTACGCTTGCCGCAACGCCTCCACGGTGGGGTAGGCTAGTGAAACGCCGTTTCTTTGCGCTAGCTCAAAAATCAGCTCCGGTTCCAGAGAGCCTTCAATATGGATGTGCAATTCTGCCTTCGGCATCGCCTGCAGGATGCGGCGCAGCTCTTCGTTCAGCATGAGGAATCTCCACGGTGGACCGGCGATTATCGCCTTCAGGGGAAAGTGTAGCGCATGCGCTTGCAAGGCTCATTTCACTCTGGAATTTTGTAGAAAGCCGGCACGATACACGTGCGCCACTGCTTAGCAAGTTAGTGCAAAATCCACTTACCTTTTGATAAACATGACGTCGTCCACCGGGGTCAAAAGCCCTGTCAACACAAGCTCGCCAATACCCGTTAACACGATGTCGGATCGAATCGGCAGGCTCGTCAAATCGGATCTTTTTTCTTTCTTTTCAGAAGCTTATGAGCAACGCAGTGCAACGCACGACACTGTTTTGACTTCGGGAACTAATAAGCACATAATAAATTTCATAAGCGTAAGAAGACGCTCTCAGCGGGCGCTAACAAACCGGCTGGATCGCCGGATGAGAACAAGAATATCGCCCTCCGTTTCCATGTCAGGTTTATATGACCTGACCTCTCGAACACAGACGGCGACCCCACGACAGCTTCATGCAAAAACCGGGGCTTGGACAGCCGTCTTTCATCGGCTGCCGCGACAGTGATCAGCGTTAGCACATTAGAGGACATTCACATGACCATTTTTGATAACTACGCAGCCCGCTATGAGCGTACTCGGGAAGAGGAATATTCCCTGTCGGAGTACCTGCAACTGTGCAAGAAGGATCCCCTGACTTACGCCAGCGCTCCCGAGCGCATGCTGGCCGCCATCGGCGAACCCACCCTGGTCGACACCCGCCTCGACCCGCGCCTGTCGCGCATCTTCGCCAACAAGGTCATCAAGATTTATCCCGCCTTCCGTGAGTTCTATGGCATGGAGGAAGTGATCGAGCAGGTCGTCTCGTATTTCCGCCACGCGGCCCAGGGCCTGGAAGAACGCAAACAGATCCTTTACCTGCTGGGCCCGGTGGGTGGCGGCAAGTCGTCGATCGCCGAAAAGCTCAAGCACCTGATGGAGCAGATCCCCTTCTACGCGATCAAGGGCTCGCCGGTGAACGAATCCCCGCTCGGCCTGTTCAATGAAGAGGAAGACGGCGCCATCCTCGAAGAGGACTACGGCATTCCGCGCCGCTACCTGCGCAACGTGCCGAGCCCGTGGGCGGTCAAGCGCCTGCACGAGTTCGGCGGCGACATCAACAAGTTCCGCGTGGTCAAGCGCTACCCGTCGATCCTCAAGCAGATCGCGATCGCCAAGACCGAGCCGGGCGACGAGAACAACCAGGACATTTCCTCGCTGGTCGGCAAGGTCGACATCCGCAAGCTCGAAGACTATTCCCAGGACGATCCGGACGCCTACAGCTACTCCGGCGGCCTGTGCCTGGCCAACCAGGGCCTGATGGAATTCGTCGAGATGTTCAAGGCCCCGATCAAGGTCCTGCACCCGCTGCTGACCGCGACCCAGGAAGGCAACTACAAGGGCACCGAGGGCTTCGGCGCGATTCCGTTCGAAGGCATCATCCTGGCGCACTCGAACGAGTCGGAGTGGAAGACCTTCCGCAACAACCGCAACAACGAGGCATTCCTCGACCGGATCTACATCGTCAAGGTGCCGTATTGCCTGCGCGTGTCCGACGAGATCAAGATCTACGACAAGCTGCTGCGCAATTCCTCGCTCGACAAGGCGCCCTGCGCGCCGGGCACGCTGCGCATGATGGCGCAGTTCGCGATCCTGTCGCGCCTGAAGGATCCGGAGAATTCCAGCATCTATTCGAAGATGCTGGTGTACGACGGCGAGAACCTGAAGGACACCGATCCGAAGGCCAAGTCGATGCACGAATACGTCGACTACGCCGGCGTGGACGAAGGCATGAACGGCCTGTCGACGCGTTTTGCCTTCAAGATCCTGTCGAAGGTCTTCAACTTCGATAACACCGAGGTCGCGGCCAACCCGGTCCACCTGCTGTACGTGCTCGAGCAGCAGATCGAGCGCGAGCAGTTCCCGGGCGAGACCGAGCAGCGCTACATGTCCTATATCAAGGAGCACCTGGCGCAGCGTTACGTCGACTTCATCGGCAAGGAGATCCAGACGGCCTACCTGGAAAGCTATTCCGAGTATGGCCAGAACATCTTCGACCGCTACGTGACCTTCGCCGACTTCTGGATCCAGGACCAGGAGTTCCGCGACCCGGATACCGGCGAGAGCTTCGACCGCGAATCGCTGAATGCCGAACTGGAGAAGATCGAGAAGCCGGCCGGCATCTCGAACCCGAAGGATTTCCGAAACGAAATCGTCAACTTCGCCCTGCGTGCGCGCGCGACGAATGGCGGCAAGAATCCTGCCTGGACGAGTTATGAAAAGTTCCGCACCGTGATCGAGAAGAAGATGTTCTCGAATACCGAGGAACTCCTGCCCGTCATCTCGTTCAACGCCAAGGCCAGCACGGAAGACGCCACCAAGCACGCCGACTTCGTCGCCCGCATGGTCGAGAAGGGTTACACGCCAAAACAGGTCAGGCTGTTGTGCGAATGGTACCTGAGGGTGCGCAAGTCCTCGTAAGAAGGCCATTGCCATACCAGGTGCGTGGTCGGGCGGGCCGCTTTTCTGGTCCGCCCGTAGGCTTTGTCCCACCAAAATCCGGGACGCCAACCACGTTGATGCGCGGCGCGTTAATATAGGGGCACGGGTGATACCCGGCCCGCCGCGAATTTGAGCAGGAGGCCTGTTTTGACTTACCTCATCGACCGACGCTTGCAGGGCAAGAACAAGTCTGCGGTCAACCGCGAACGCTTCTTGCGCCGCTATAAGGCGCAGATCAAGGATGCGGTCGGCCGGGCGATCAAGGGTCGCTCGATCACCGACATCGAAAATGGCGAAAAGGTTTCGATCCCCGTCAAGGACGTGGGCGAGCCGCACTTCGGACACGCCCATGGGGGTGTGTGGGAAGTCGTCAACCCCGGCAATACCGAATACCAGAAAGGCGACCAGATCAACCGCCCGCGCGGCGGTGGCGGGGGTAGCGGCCGTGGCCGTGCCGGCAACAGCGAACAGACCACCGAGGATGACTTCATCTTCGAGCTGAGCCGCGAAGAATTCATGAACTACTTCTTCGAGGACCTCGAGCTGCCGAACATGATCAAGACGCAGCTGACCCAGGTCGTCGAGTTCAAGAACCAGCGGGCCGGCTACAACATCTCCGGCACGCCGTCCAACATCCACGTGCTGCGCTCGCTGCGCGGCGCGCTCGGCCGCCGCATCGCCATCGGCGGCCCAAGCCGCAAGACCCTGGCCAAGCTCGAAGAAGAACTCGAGGAAATCCAGGCACTCGGCGCCCGGGACGACGATCCGCGCGTCGTCGAACTGAAGCGCAAGATCCACGCGCTGCACACGCGGCTGCTGGCGATTCCCTTCATCGATCCAATCGACCTTCGCTACAGCAACCGGATCAAGGTGCCGAAGCCGTCGACCTCGGCCGTGATGTTCTGCATCATGGACGTGTCCGGCTCGATGGACGAGAGCCGCAAGGACACCGCCAAGCGCTTCTTCATCCTGCTCTACCTGTTCCTCAAGCGCGTGTACGAGAAGATCGACGTGGTCTTCATCCGCCACCACACCGCCGCGGCCGAGGTCGACGAGAACGACTTCTTCCACTCGCGCGAATCGGGCGGCACCGTGGTGTCGTCGGCCTTGCACCTGCTGAACAAGGTCATTAGCGAACGCTACAGCAGCGGCGACTGGAACAGCTACGTGGCCCAGGCCTCGGACGGCGACAACTGGGACAACGACTCGGTCCTGTGCAGGCAGATCCTGACCAGCGCCATCATGCCCCGGGTCCAGTACTACACCTATGTCGAGATCACGGATGGCCCGCCGCAGAACCTGTGGGAGCAGTATTCCGAGGTGGCGGCCACGCATACGAACTTCGCGATGCAGAAGATCGTGACCCCGGCCGACATCTATCCGGTGTTCCGCGAATTGTTCAAGAAGCAGCCCAAGTAGACGAGGCCCGCTCATGCCAAGAGATCCGAAAAACCCGCGTGCCTTGCCCGACCAGTCGGAGTGGACCTTCGACCTGATCGAGCAGGCGCACGAGGAAATCCGCCGGGTGGCCAGGAAGTTCGGCCTGGACACCTACCCCAACCAGCTCGAAATCATCACCGCCGAGCAGATGATGGATGCCTATACCTCGGTGGGGATGCCGGTGTCGTACAACCACTGGTCGTTCGGCAAGCATTTCCTGACCACGGAAAAGAGCTACCGGCGCGGCCAGATGGGACTGGCCTACGAAATCGTGATCAACTCGAACCCCTGCATCGCCTACCTGATGGAGGAAAACAGCCTGACGATGCAGGCCCTGGTGATCGCCCACGCGGCTTATGGCCACAATTCCTTCTTCAAGGGGAATTACCTGTTCCGCACCTGGACCGATGCCGATGCCATCGTCGACTACATGGTATTTGCGAAGAACTACATCGCCGAGTGCGAGCAGCGGCACGGCATCGACGCCGTCGAGGAACTGCTCGATTCCTGCCATGCGATCCAGAATTACGGCGTGGACCGCTACAAGCGCCCGGCCAAGCTGTCGGTGGCCCAGGAAAAGAATCGCCAGAAAGAGCGCGAAGAATACGCACAGTCGCAGATCAACGAGATCTGGCGTACCCTGCCGCGCAGGGAAGAAACCCGGCACGACGCGCCGCCGCCGCGCTTCCCCGCCGAGCCCGAGGAAAACCTGCTCTACTTTATAGAGAAGTACGCTCCGCTGCTGGAACCTTGGCAGCGCGAGCTGGTGCGCATCACGCGCAAGATCTCGCAATACTTCTACCCGCAGCGCCAGACCCAGGTAATGAACGAGGGCTGGGCCACCTTCTGGCACTACACGATTTTGCAGGAACTATATAAAGAGGGGATCGTCGGCGACGGCTTCATGCTTGAGTTCCTGCAGAGCCATACGAATGTGGTCTACCAGCCGGCCGCGACCAGCCCTTATTACAATGGCATCAATCCCTACGCGCTCGGCTTCGCGATGATGACGGACATCCGGCGCATCTGCGAAGACCCGACCATTGAAGACCGTGCCTGGTTCCCGGACATCGCCGGCAGCGACTGGATCAAGACGCTCGATTTCGCGATGCGCAATTTCAAGGACGAGAGCTTCGTCGCCCAGTACCTGTCGCCCAAGCTGATCCGCGACTTCCACTTCTTCGCCGTGCTGGACGACGACCGCAGCGACAAGTTGACGATCTCGGCCATCCACGACGAAGCCGGCTACCGCTACGTGCGCCAGCAGTTGGCCGAGCAGTACAACCTGGGCAACCGCGAGCCGAACATCCAGGTCTGGCAGGTCAACACCCGGGACGACCGTGCGCTGACCCTGCGCCATACCCAGTTCCAGCGTCGCCCGCTGAACCAGCAGGCGCACGAAGTGCTCAAGCATGTGGCGCGCCTGTGGGGTTTCGATGTCCGGCTCGAAACCGTGGACCCATCCGGCCACGTGGTCAGCAGCCTCGAGTGCCGCCGCGAGAAGCGCGCCCGCTACTAATATATATAGAGTACTGTCTCGGTGCCGACAGGCCCGCCCGCTGGGCGGGCCTTTTTACTGTGTCAACACAAAGTTCCTTCCGCGTGGCTGCTGAGCCATATCAAAGAGGGGTGTGCACATAAGTGCCTCTTATGGCTTTTGCCCTTATCGCAGGCCTATAGCCGTTTCAACAGTACGCCCCCCGATAATGAATGTGGCTATAGTTTGCAGAAACGCCACGAATGCATCATATGATATTTGCCAAACGGCAAAATCGGCATGGAAAATTCGGTGGAAACGGCATATTTACCGCATCTTGTACACACTGGGAAAGGGTAAACGCCAAAATTATAAAAATCATAACTACATTCACCATCATGCACCTAACCTGGCCTCATTACTGATGAGCTTGTTTGCTTGGTTTTACAAGGACTTAGACACTCTTTGGAGGTATAAAAATGTATGTGCAAAAAAGAATTCGTAGGTATAATTCGCCGATGTCCCGGATGCGGCCCTGAGCTTTTTGTCGTATTTTGTGGGTTTGGTAGGAACAAAAAAGGTTGGTATTGGAGAAAGCAGGATGAATTTTTCGCATGAGAAGAACCCCGGGAAAAATATCACTGGTATCGCCATTGTCGTCGTCTTGCACCTGATCGTCGCCTACGGGATCGTTACCGGTCTCGGCAAGCGGATGGTCACCAAGATGGCCGAGGCAGTGGAGACCAAGATTGTCGAGGACGTGAAACCGCCGCCACCACCGGAAACGCCGCCCCCGCCCCCGCCCCCGGAAATGAAGGCCCCGCCGCCTCCGTTTATTCCGCCGGTCGAAGTGCAGGTGCAGACTCCGCCGCCGCAGCAGAACGTGATCGCCAATACGACGCAGGCGAAGCCGGCGACGACGGAAATCAATCGTGCGCCTCCGGCGCCCGCAGCTCCGCCGGCACCGCCTGCAGCGAAGGGCCCGAGCCGTACCGAAGCGGTTGCCGACTTCAATACCTGCGCGAAGCCGGAATATCCGAAATCGTCGCTGCGTAATGAAGAAACCGGTGTTTCCACCATTTCGTTCTTGATCGGCGTCGATGGTCGAGTGATGGATTCCAAGATCACGAAGTCGAGCGGCTTCCGTGACCTGGATAAGGCAGCTCAGGCAGCTCTGGGTAAATGCCACTTCAAGGCAGCAACGGAAAATGGCGCGCCCGTGCAAGCATGGCAGCCGGTGCAGTACGTCTGGACGCTTGAATAAGAGAGACGTCTTAACGTCTTAAGTTTTAAATTTCGTTGTCATTTGTTCAGCGAACTGTTCATTTTAAATTTTTGGAGGAAGCATGTTTAAGAATACCCGTTTGTCCGCTCTGCTGGCGGCTGTCCTGTTCTCGGTTACGGCAGCTTCGGCGCTGGTGTCCGCACCGGCCTTCGCCGACGCTCCGGCATCGGCAGCGGCAAGCGCCCCGGCGGCTGACGCAGCTGCACCTGCTGCTGCCCCGGCAGCCGACGCTGCAGCTCCGGCAGCAGCAGCTCCGGCCGCAGCTGGCGCGAAGCAAGAAGAAGTCGAGAACCCGTACGGCTTCAGTGCGGTGTGGGCTGGCGGCGTGGTGTCGCGCGGCACCCTAATCATCCTGGCCCTGATGTCGATGGGTTCGTGGTACATCATCATCACCAAGCTGCTGGACCAGATGAAGATCTTCAAGCAGTCGAAGGAAACCAACCAGAAATTCTGGAAAGCCCCGTCGATCGCTGCCGGCTCGGCTCAGCTGAGCAACGGCTCGCCGTTCCGCTTCATCGCTGAAACCGGCACCAAGGCAACCCAGCACCACGACGGCGCCCTGCTCGAGCAGATCGACCTGTCGACCTGGACCACCATGCAGATCCAGCGCGCCGTGGACAAAGTCCAGTCGCGTCTGCAGGACGGCCTGTCGTTCCTGGCAACCGTCGGCTCGACCGCACCGTTCATCGGTCTGTTCGGTACCGTCTGGGGTATCTACAACGCACTGATCGGCATCGGTATGTCCGGTAACGCGTCGATCGACAAGGTCGCAGGTCCGGTGGGTGAAGCACTGATCATGACCGCCTTCGGTCTGTTCGTCGCAGTCCCGGCCGTTCTGGGTTACAACTGGCTGGTTCGCCGTAACAAAACCGCGATGGAAGACGTCCGTTCCTTCAGCGCCGACGTGCACTCGGTCCTGATCTCGGGCGCCATGCACACCTCGGAAGCTGCGCGTGCCGCCGCTGGCGCTAAAAAGGTTGGTTAAACCATGTCGATGAGTGTCGGCTCCGATAGCGGAGATGAAGATACCGTGATGTCGGAGATCAACACGACGCCCCTCGTGGACATCATGTTGGTTCTCCTGATCATCTTTCTGATCACCAGCCCGGTGGTTCTCAAGCTGCAGAAGATCAACCTGCCGCTCGAGATCAACCAGGTTGCCAAGACCACGCCGGAAGACGTGAACATCGTCATCAACAAAGATGGTGAGATGTACTGGAACCAGAAGCGCCTGGCCAACACCGACGAACTGTTCGATTTCCTGAGCAAGGAATCGGTGAAAGTGCCGCAGCCGGAAGTAAAGATCCGTGGCGACCAGGCTACCCGCTACGAATTCATCGGCAAGGTGCTGTACACGGCCCAGCGTGCCGGGGTTCAGAAGGTCGGTTTCATCACCGAAATTCCTGACAGGGGCTAAACCTGATAAAGGCTCAAGCCTTCCGCTCGATGCCGGCAATGCCGGTATCGGGCGGACCCCCAAGATTTGAAAGGAAACACCATGTCTATGAACGTTGGTTCCTCCGGAGCTAAAGGAGCAGATCCGGAACCGATGATGGAAATGAACATGACGCCGCTGATCGACGTCATGCTGGTGCTGATCATCATGATGATCATCACCATTCCGAAGCAAAATCACTCGGTCAACTTGAACATGCCGGTTGGCAATCCGCCGCCGCCGACCAAGGAACCCGTAGTGATCACGATCGACGTGGACTTCGACGGTACTATCCTCTGGGATAACACCCCGATCCCCGATCGCGCCACCCTCGAAGCGAAGCTGGCCAGCGTGGCCGCCCAAGCTGATCAGCCGGAAGTGCACCTGCGTCCGAACAAGCTGGTCGAATACAAGGTTGTCGCTGGCGTGATGGCTGCGGCCCAGCGTCTGGGCGTGACCAAGATTGGTATGGTCGGTAACGAACAGTTCCAGTAATTAGCTTTGGCTATAATGAACACGGCAGGGATTCCCTGCCGTGTCTATTTTGAATGAAAGAATTCCGATAATGATCAAATTCCGCCTTGCACACCTCGGCCTTGCCCTGGCCGCACTCGGTTTCACCGCCGCCGTTCCGGTGGTTGGCCTGGCCCCTGCTTACGCCGCCGAGACCCTCCGTCCGGAAATCGGCAAGCCGCTGCAGGAAGCGCAGCAATTGATGAAGTCGGGCAAGAACAAGGAGGCCCTCGCCAAACTGCGCCAGCTCGACAGCGTCAGCGGCAAGTCGGCGAACGAAACCTACCTGATCGAACGCACCCGTGCCGGCGCTGCTTCGCAGGCAGGCGACTACGAGACCGCCGCCAAGGCTTTCGAATACCTGATCGGTTCGGGCAAGCTGTCCGCTGCGGAAAAGTCGCAGTTCTCGGAAGGCCTGATCGGCATCTACATGCGTGCGGGCGACCTGAGCAAGGCGAATGCCGCCATCGAGCGCCAGCTGAAAGAGCGCGACGATCCGAAACTGCGCGCCTACCTGATGCAGAACTACTACAAGCAGGGCAACGTCGCCGCGCTTGAAAACGAACTGCGCAACGCCGAGAAGCGCGGCCAGCTGAGCGAAGACCAGCTGGGCATGCTGGCCAACGTTCAACTGAAGAAGAACGACAAGGCGGGCTACGTCAACACCATCGAGAAACTGGCCGCCAACTATCCGAAGGCCCAGTACTGGACCGACCTGCTGAACCGCGTGCAGGGCAAGCCGGGCTTCTCCAGCCGCCTGGCAGTCGACGTCTGGCGTCTGAAGCTGGCCAACAACCTGATGAAGAAGCCGAGCGAATACATGGAAATGGCCCAGCTCGTGCTGCAGGCGAAGGCCCCGGCCGAAGCCATCAAGGTCATCGACAAGGGCTACAAGGCCGGCGCCCTGGGCACCGGTCCGGATGCCGCCCGCCACCAGCGCCTGAAGGACCTGGCCGAGAAGACCCTGGCCGAGCAGAACAAGAACCTGGCGGCCGACGAAGCCCAGATGACCAAGGACAAGGACAACGACGGACTGTTCGCTCTCGGTTACTCCCTGGTTCAGTCGGGCCAGAGCGACAAGGGTCTGAAGATGATGGATGCCGCCATCAAGGCCGGCGGTCTGAAGTATCCGGAAGACGCCAAGCTGCACCTGGGCGAAGCGTATGCCGTGGCCGGCAAGAAGCAGCAGGCCATCAGCACGCTGAAGTCGGTCGGCGGCAAGGAAGGCACTGCCGACCTGGCCCGTTACTTCATCATGGCGATCAACAAGCCGGCGGCCTGAGCCCCGGTTTTGTTCCCGCATCGCTGAAAAGCGCCGCCCTGCCCCGCAGGCGGCGCTTTTTTCTTTCCCCTGGTCATTCCGGTCATTGCGCTGTGCAACATGCGAGTTGCCGTATAATCTGGTATTTCGCCTCGGAGCACGAATCATCCAATGAAGGTATTTCGCGGACTTCCCAACGACAGGGCGCGCGCGCCTTGCGCACTCACGATCGGCAACTTCGACGGTGTCCACCGCGGGCACCAGGCGTTGTTGGCGCACGTGACCGCGGCCGCGCAGCACCTCGGGCTGGAGTCCGCCGTGATGACCTTCGAACCGCATCCGCGCGAATATTTCGCCCGCCGGGCAAACGACCTGTCGAAGGCTCCGGCCCGCATCGCCAACCTGCGCGACAAGTTGGAGTCGCTGTCGAACGCCGGCGTCGACCGCGTCATCGTCGAGCACTTCAACGAGCATTTCGCCTCGATGTCGCCGCGGGAATTCACGGAAAAAGTGCTGGTCGAGGGCCTGCACGTGAAATGGCTGATGGTCGGCGACGACTTCTGCTACGGTGCCCGGCGCGCCGGCAACGTCGCCCTGCTGGCCGAGGCCGGCAAGGAATACGGCTTCGAGGTCCACACCCTGCCGGCCGTGCTGCACGAATCGACCCGCATCTCTTCCTCGGCCGTGCGCGCGGCGCTGGCGGCCGGCGATTTCGATGCCACCCGCGCCCTGCTCGGCCATCCTTATTCGATGTCCGGCCACGTGATCCACGGCGCCAAGCTCGGCCGCACGCTCGGCTTTCCGACCCTGAACCTGCGCGTCGCCCACCGCCCGGCCCTGGCCGGCATCTTCGTGGTACAGGTGCACGGCCTGGCGGACCATCCGCTGCCGGCCGTCGCCAGCCTCGGCGTGCGTCCGACCGTCGAGGATGCGGGCCGCATGCTGCTCGAAGTCCACGTGTTCGACTGGAACCAGCCCTGCTACGGCAAACTGGTGCGCGTCGAATTCCTGGCCAAGCTGCGCGACGAGGAAAAGTACGTCGACCTGCCCACCCTCACCGCCGCGATCGACCGCGACGCCCAGCAGGCGCGGGCCTGGTTCGCCCAGCGCAGGGCTGCCCTCACCGCCACCGACCGAATTTGAACGTGATCGACCCGGCCATGCCGCCTGCCGCGGCTTCGGTCTCACTCACGCACAACAGCAGTCCACTTTAGAAAAATCCTATGTCCGATACGAAGAACGGCCCGAAAGGGGCTAAGCAAGGCGGCAACAAGCCCGACAGTAAATATCCGGTCAACATGACCGACACGACTTTCCCGATGCGCGGCGACCTCGCCAAGCGCGAGCCGGGCTGGGTCAAGCAATGGCAGGACAAGAAGATCTACGAGCGCGTGCGCAAGGCCGCCGCCGGCCGTCCGAAGTTCATCCTGCACGACGGTCCGCCGTACGCCAATGGCGACATCCACCTGGGCCACGCCGTCAACAAGATCCTGAAGGACATGGTCGTCAAATCGCGCACCATGGCCGGCTTCGACGCGCCCTACGTACCGGGCTGGGACTGCCACGGCATGCCGATCGAGATCCAGATCGAAAAACTGTACGGCAAGAACCTGCCGACCGCCGAGGTGCTGCAAAAGGCCCGCGCCTACGCGCTCGAGCAGATCGACCGCCAGCGCGCCGGCTTCATCCGCCTGGGCGTGCTGGGTGAATGGGACAATCCCTACATGACCATGGCCTACGGTAACGAGGCCGACGAACTGCGCGCCCTCGGCACCCTGCTCGAAAAGGGTTACGTGTACCGCGGCCTGAAGCCGGTGAACTGGTGCTTCGACTGCGGCTCGGCGCTGGCGGAGGCGGAAGTCGAATACCAGGACAAGCGCGATCCGGCGATCGACGTCGGCTTCCCGTTCGCGGAGCCGGAAAAGCTGGCTGCCGCATTCGGCCTCGACCAGCTGCCGGAAGGCGACGGCTTCATCGTGATCTGGACCACCACTCCGTGGACCATCCCGTCGAACCAGGCCCTGAACGTGCACCCGGAAGTGACGTACGCGCTGGTCAAGGCCGTCCGCAACGACAAACCTGTCCTGCTGATCGTGGCGAAAGACCTGGCCGAATCCGTCCTGGCGCGCTACAAGCTGGAAGGCGAGGTCGTCGCCACCACCAGCGGCGAACAGCTGGACGGGATCCGCTTCAAGCACCCGCTGCACAAGGCCGACCCGTTCTACGACCGCAGCTCCCCTGTCTACCTGGCCGACTACGTCACCACCGACAGCGGCACCGGCGTGGTCCACTCGGCCCCGGCCTACGGCCTGGAAGACTTCCAGTCCTGCAAGGCGCATGGCATGAAGGACGACGAGATCCTCAAACCCGTGATGGGCGACGGCCGCTTCGCCTCCACCCTGCCGCTGTTCGGCGGCATGACGATCTGGGAAGCCAGCAAACCGATCTGCGGCGCGCTGACCGAAGCGGGCGCCCTGTTCGAACTGAAGATGTTCGACCACAGCTATATGCACTGCTGGCGCCACAAGACCCCGATCGTCTACCGCGCCACCAGCCAGTGGTTCGCCGGCATGGACCTCACGCCGAAGGATGGCGGCCCGACCCTGCGCGAGACCGCGCTGGCCGGCATCGCCGATACCCGGTTCTTCCCGGACTGGGGCCAGGCGCGCCTGCACGGCATGATCGCCAACCGCCCGGACTGGACCCTGTCGCGCCAGCGCCAGTGGGGCGTGCCGATGGCCTTCTTCATCCACAAGGAGACCGGCGTACTGCACCCGCGCACCCCGGAGCTGCTGGAGCAGGTGGCCAAGCTGATCGAAGCGAACGGCATCGACGCCTGGCACCAGCTCGACCCGCGCGAACTGCTGGGTAACGACGCCGACATCTACGAAAAGAACCGCGACACGCTGGACGTCTGGTTCGACTCCGGCTCGACCCACCAGACCGTGCTGCGCGGCTCGCACAAGGAACAGTCGGCATTCCCGGCCGACCTCTACCTGGAAGGCTCGGACCAGCACCGCGGCTGGTTCCACTCTTCGCTGCTGACCTCGTCCATGCTGAACGGCCGCCCGCCCTACAAGGCGCTGCTGACCCACGGCTTCACGGTCGACGAGAACGGCAAGAAGATGTCGAAGTCGCTGGGTAACACGATGGCGCCGCAGAAGATCTCCGATACCCTCGGTGCCGACATCCTGCGCCTGTGGGTCGCCTCGACCGACTACACCGGCGAGCTGTCGATCGGCGAAGAGATCCTCAAGCGCGTGACGGAATCCTACCGCCGCATCCGCAACACCCTGCGCTTCCTGCTGGCGAACACCTCGGATTTCGATCCGGTCAAGAACGCCGTGCCGGTGTCCGAGATGCTCGAGATCGACCGCTACGCGCTGGCCGAGACCGCGCGCCTGCAGCTCGATGTCGCCGCCCACTTCGAGCGCTACGAGTTCCACCCGGTGGTCGCACGCCTGCAGAACTTCTGCTCGGAGGACCTGGGCGGCTTCTACCTCGACATCCTGAAGGACCGCCTGTACACCACCGGGGTCGATTCCCTGGCCCGCCGCTCGGCCCAGACCGCGCTGTGGCACATCGCGCACGCGCTGCTGCGCATCATGGCGCCGATCCTGTCCTTCACCGCCGAGGAAGCCTGGGCCGTGTTCGCGGGCGAGCAGGCCTACCGCGATTCGGACGAGACGATCTTCACGCAGACCCTGTGGAACTTCCCGGACGTCGCCGACGGCGCCGCCCTGCTGGACAAGTACGCCCTGCTGCGCGCCGTGCGTGCCGACGTCACCAAGCAGCTGGAAGAAGTGCGTGCCTCGGGCGCGATCGGCTCCTCGCTGCAGGCGGAACTGGCCTTGAGGGCCGCCGGCGACAAGTACGATGCCCTGGCCAGCCTGGACGACGACCTGAAGTTCGTCTTCATCACCTCGCAGGCGGCCGTCGAGAAGGTCGAGGACGCGGCCCAGGAAGCGGTGGCGGTGACCCCGTCGACGGCGGATAAGTGCGAGCGCTGCTGGCACTACCGCCGCGACGTCGGCCATGACGCGGCCCACCCGGGCCTGTGCGCCCGCTGCACGAGCAACCTGTTCGGCAGCGGAGAACAGCGCCGCTTCGCGTAAGCGCAGGTTGGCGCCCGCCTTCGGCCGCTTGCGGCGGAGGCGGGCGTGTTCCACCTTCCCTTCCCTCCTCCATCAAGCCATGGCCACGAAAAAATCCAAACCCAGCGTCTCCGCCATCACGTCGCGCTCCAGCTCCGCCAGCAGCCTGACGCCCTGGCTCGGCATCGCCTTCATCGTGATCCTGCTCGACCAGATCAGCAAGATCACCATCACCCGCACCTTCATGCACGGCGAGGAAAAGCCGATCACGAGCTTCTTCAACCTGGTGCTCGCGTATAACCCGGGCGCGGCCTTCAGCTTCCTGTCCAACCAGGGCGGCTGGCAGCGCTACTTCTTCGCCGCCATCGCCATCGGCGCGGTCTGCTTCATCATCTACCTGCTGCGCAAGCACGCCGGCCAGCGCATGTTCTGCTGGGCCCTGGCCCTGATCATGGGCGGCGCTCTAGGCAACCTGATCGACCGCCTGGTCTACGGCCACGTGATCGACTTCCTCGATTTTCATCTGTCCGGGGTCGGCCACTTCCCGGCCTTTAACATCGCCGACACCGCGATCACCATCGGCGCGATCCTGTTCATCTTCGACGAACTGCGCCGGGTGAACAAGCATTAAGCAAGCACCAAGCATTTCGGAGATAAAGCTATGAGCATGGACCTGAAGGGCAAGAAGATCGTCCTGGGCCTGTCCGGCGGCGTGGCCTGCTACAAGGCCGCGGAGCTGTGCCGGCTTCTCACCAAGGAAGGCGCGGGCGTGCAGGTCGTGATGACCGAGGCCGCCACCCACTTCATCGGCCCGGTGACGATGCAGGCGCTGTCCGGCCGCACCGTCTACACCGACCAGTGGGACGGCCGCATCCCCAACAACATGGCCCACATCGACCTGACGCGCGACGCCGATGCGATCCTGGTCGCGCCATGCTCGGCCGACTTCCTGTTCAAGCTGGCCCACGGCGCCACCGACGACCTGCTGTCGACCCTGTGCCTGGCGCGCCCGCACCAGGTGCCGCTGCTGGCGGCGCCGGCCATGAACGTCGAGATGTGGGAAAAGCCGGCTACCCAGCGCAACGTGGCGCAACTGCGTGACGACGGCGTGCGGATCTTCGGCCCGGCCGCCGGTTCCCAGGCGTGCGGCGAAACCGGCATGGGACGCATGCTGGAACCGAACGAGCTGCTGGAAGAGCTGGTGGCCTCGTTCCAGCCGAAGGTCCTGGCGGGCAAGCGCGTGCTGATCACGGCCGGCCCGACCTACGAGGCGATCGACCCGGTGCGCGGCATCACGAATCTGTCGTCCGGCAAGATGGGCTATGCGGTCGCGCGTGCCGCGCGCGAGGCCGGCGCCGACGTCACCCTGGTGTCCGGCCCGACCGCGCTGGACACCCCGCACGGCGTGCGCCGTATCGACGTCCAGAGCGCGCAGCAGATGCTGGACGCTGTCATGGCCGGCATCCAGGGACAGCACATCTTCATCGGCGTGGCCGCGGTGGCCGACTGGCGCGTCGAGAATGCCAGCGCACAGAAGATCAAGAAGGACGCCAGCGGTACGCCAAGCCTTCAGTTCGCGCAGAACCCCGACATCCTCGCCACCGTGGCCGGCACCACCTCGCTCAACGGCTGGCCGTATTGCGTCGGCTTCGCCGCCGAGTCGGAAAACCTGATCGAATACGGCGCCGCCAAGCGCGAAAAGAAAGGCATTCCTTTGTTGGTCGGCAATATCGGCCCCCATACCTTCGGTCAGGATGAGAATTCGATCGTGCTGTTCGACGACGGCGGCCACACCGTGCTGCCGCAAGCGGGCAAGCTGCAACTGGCGCGCCAACTGGTCTCCGAAATCGCCAAGCGCCTCGAACGCCGGTCGCTGCTTACCTGAGCCGCCTCCGCACCACCCATCAACGCACAAGGCTTCACGCATCACTCTCCATGAAACAGATCGACCTCAAGATTCTCGACCCGCGCATGAAGGACTTCCTGCCCACCTACGCCACCGGCGGCAGCGCGGGCCTCGACCTGCGCGCCTGCATCGACGCGCCGCTGACCCTGGAGCCGGGACAGACGGTCTTGGTGCCGACCGGCCTGGCCATCCACATCGCCGACGCCGGCTATGCGGCGATGATCCTGCCGCGCAGTGGGCTCGGCCATAAGAACGGCATCGTCCTCGGTAATCTGGTAGGCTTGATCGACTCCGATTACCAGGGCCAGCTGATGGTCTCCACCTGGAACCGGGGCCAGTCCGCGTTCACGCTGCAGCCGATGGACAGGCTCGCACAGCTGGTCGTGGTGCCCGTCGTTCAGGTTGGTTTCAAGGTGGTGGAGGAGTTCGCATCGAGCGACCGGGGCACCGGAGGGTTCGGCAGCACCGGCAAACAATAAAAAACGGAATGAGGAGCACATGACCGCCAATCGCCGCCCTGCCATCCAGGCATTTCCCGTCCTGGCCGTCGCCAGCGCCCTGCTGCTGTCCGGCTGCGCCACCCAGGGCCCGCAACAGCCCGCGATCACGCCGCGGGTCGTCGAGCGCGCACCCGAAGCGCCGGGCCTGAGCCCGCAGATGGCCGTTGCCGCCGACACGCTCACCAAGATGGCCGACCTGCAGAACCGCCTGTACAAGGTCGCGGCCCCGCTCCTCATCCAGAACGCCGAGTTGTGCAAGAACCAGGCGCGCAACCTGCTCGGCTTCACCGCCAAGAACCGCTGGTCCTACCCGGGCGAGTATAACGAAGCCGCCCACGTCGCCTTCGGCATGGACGAACGCCTGCAGGTCACCAGCGTGCTGGCCGGCAGCGGCGCCGCCAAGGCCGGCCTGCAGACCGGCGACGTGCTGCTGACGGCGGGCGGCAAGCCGCTGCCGACCGGCCAGCATGCGCTGAGCCAGGCCGGCGCCATCTTCGGCAAGATCGTCGCTTCCCAGGCCACGCTGCCGATGACGGTCGAACGCCACGACAGCGAGCGCCGCCTGTCGGTGCCGGTCACGCGCGCCTGCGCCTTCGCGATCGAACTGGGCAACGCCGACAACGTCAACGCCTACGCTGACGGCTCGCGCGTGCTGGTCACGCGCGGCATGATCAACTTCACCCGCAACGACGACGAACTGGCCTACGTGCTGGCCAAGACGATGGCCCACAACATGCTCGGCCACGCCGCCGCCCAGCGCAACGTCTCCACCATCGGCAGCATCATCGACAACCTCAAGAGCGTCACGCCGGATACCTCGATGCTGATCGGCAGCGGCGGCATCAAGGCGATGCCGCCCGAGATGGACGCCGCCGCCGACCGCCTGAGCCTCTACATGGCCGCGCGCGCCGGCTACGAGATCGACGACGCCGACAATTTCTGGAAGCGCCTGAACGAACGCTACCCTTCCACGGTCCTGAACGGCTACAACGCCAACCACCCGGCACTGTCGGCGCGCCTGGCGGCGATCGAGAAGGCGCAGGCGGAGATCAAGGCCAAGCGCTCGGCCAAGAAGCCGCTGGTGCCGTAACAGCACCGTCGTCCCCGCGCAGGCGCGGACGACGAGCAACTTATCAGCAAAGCATCCCGCATTTTTTGTATCATTGCCGATTCCCCGCCACCCATCCCGATTCGGCAGCAAGAAACGGGAGTACGGCGCTTTACAAAGAAGAACGCAATGAACACCGCCAACCTGCTGCGCCTCGTTTCCCTTGCCGCCATCTGGGGCGGCTCCTTTCTCTTCATGCGCATCAGCGCGCCCGTGCTCGGGCCGGCGGTGCTGATCGAGTTCCGGGTGCTGTTCGCCGCGCTGTTCCTGGCGGTCGTCGGCTTCGTGCTGAAGAAGCGCCTCGACCTGCGCGCCAACTGGAAGCATTACTTCATCCTCGGCTTCTTCAATTCCGCCCTGCCCTTCCTGCTGTTCGCATTCGGCGCCCGCACGCTGTCGGCCTCGGTGCTGTCGGTATTGAACGCAACCGCGCCGATGTGGGGCGCGCTGGTCGGCGCCGCCTGGACCCGCCACGCGATCGGCTTGCGCACCGCGCTCGGACTGCTGTTGGGCACGCTAGGGGTGGCCCTGCTGGTCGGCTTCGACCATGTCTCCAGCAAGCCCGGCGCCGGCATCGCCGTGGTGGCCGCGCTGGCCGCGGCCCTGAGCTACGGCGTCGCCAGCCAGTATGCGCGCTCGGCGAAGAGCGTCGAGCCGTTCGCCAACGCCCACGGCACCATGTGGGCATCCAGCGTGATGGTGCTGCCGGTGCTGCCCTTCTTTCCGATGACGGCCGCGCCCACGCTAGGCATCGTCGGGGCCGTGCTTGCGCTGGGCGTGCTGTGCAGCGGCATCGCCTACATCCTGTACTTCCGCCTGATCGAGGAAGTCGGCACCACCTCCGCCCTGACGGTCACCTTCCTGAATCCGGTATTCGGCATCCTGTGGGGCGCGCTGTTCCTCGGCGAGACCATCGGCTGGTACACCATCGCCGGCTCCGCCATCGTCCTGGTCGGCACCGCGCTGGTGACGGGCTTCGTGCCGCGCATCAAACGCCGCGCCGCGCCGGCGGCCATGCAGGGAAAGTGAACCGGTGAGCCGCTTCGCACTGTCCATCGACCTGCCGCCGGACTACCGCCGGCAGGACGTTTTCACTTTCCATGGCCGCGATGCCGAAGGCCTGGCCGAACGCATCGAGGGCGATCGCATCCGCAAGGGCGTGATGGTGGATGGCCTGCCCACGGTGCTCGAAGTCGAGCTCGGCGCGCAGCCCGGCCAGGCCCTGTGCACGGTCAACGTGGATGGCGGGCAACCGCCGGCGGCCGCGCACGGTATGTTGCTCAATATCCTGGGCCTGCGCATCGACCCCGCGCCCTTCGAGGCGGCAGTCGCGGATGACGCGCTGTTCGCGCCGCTGGTGGCGCGCGCGCGCGGCCTGCGCGTGATCCAGTCGGCCACCATCTTCGAGGCCCTGAGCTGGGCCATCATCGGCCAGCAGATCAACTTGGGCTTCGCGATCGCCCTGCGACGCACCTTCATCGCGCTGGCCGGCCGCGCCCACCCGGACGGCCTGTGGTGCTACCCGGAAGCGGTGGACGCCGCCCGGCTCGACCTCGACCAGCTGACCAGCCGCAAGTTTTCGCGTGCCAAGGCCGAGACCCTGCTGCGCCTGGCGCGGCTGGCGGCGGACGGCGAATTGGACCTGCGCCGCGATGCCGATCCGCATCAGGTTAGCGAGCGCCTGCTGGCGGTGAAGGGCATCGGCCCGTGGACCGTGAACTACGCGCTGCTGCGCGGTTATGGCTTTCCGGATTGCTCGCTCGAGGGTGACGTGGCCGTGCGCACCGCCATCGGGCGACTGCTCGGCGCCGCCGAACGCCCGACCCTGCCGGAAGCCGCCGCTTTTCTGCAGGCCTACCGTCCCCATCGCACCATGGCGTCTGCGCATCTTTGGGTCAGCCTCAGCCAGACTGCGGGATAATTCGCTAAAGCGGACTCATCCGTGATACCGAGGGGTGATATGAAACTTCAAGCAGCTTGTTGCGCACTGCTGATGGCGTGCGCCGGTTTGACCCGGGCCCAGAACGTGCCCACCGACGTGACCGATGCTCCGGACGACCACGGCGCCTATTTGTCGCTGGTGTTCGGCAACGGCCGGATCCATGGCGGCAATGCCGAGGGTTACCGCTGGATGCGCGGGCGGACCTTCGAGGTGCGGGCCGGGCGCCAGCAGCGCACCCTGTTCGGCTCGCCCTTGCCGGACAGCCTCAGCGAACGCATCGACTTCGTCCATTACAACGAAGGCCATCCGGACAACAACCACCGCGACGGCTTCGCCCTGCAATGGCTGGCGGTGCGCCGGCTCGGCGCGCGCAGCGCCGTCGAACTGGGAGTCGGCCCTTACCTGAGCATGAACACCACCGTCATCGACGGCCGCCAGATCGACGATGCCAACGTCGGCGCCCTGTTCAGCCTGGCCTTGCGGGTGCCGCTGGGCGACTTGCCGGCTGGCACTCACCTGCGCATCGGCTATAACCACGTGCAGATGCGCAATGTGCACCGCTCCGACGCCTTGATGATCGGCATCGGACGCCAGTTCGGCCGCTCCGAACCCGACCCGGAGACGGATCCGGCCAACGGCCGCACGTGGTTCGGCGCTTCGGTCGGCAATTCGATCACCAACATGTCCGGCACCGACGGCGCGATCGCCTCCGTGCTGGAAGTACGGCGCTACCTTGGCGAGCGGCTCGAGCACTGGGCGGTGTCGGGAAAATTCCTGTTCGAGGGTGACGACGGTGCCCGGGTCGACCGGCGCGGCGCCGCGGCCCAGTTGTGGTACGTGCAGACGGTCACGCCGCGCTTCGCGATGAGCGCCGGACTCGGCCCGTATGTTGCCCGGAACCGGCGCGACGACAACGTCACGCATGCGAATCTCCTGATCACGTTCCAGGCCGAGCAGGCGCTGTCGCGGCATACGCGCGCGTTCATGAACTTCAACCGCGTAAAAACCTTCCGCCAGACCGACGACCGCGACCTGTTCCAGCTGGGCCTGCTGACGGATTTCTGAACGCTTACCAGCGCGGCAAGCCTTCGAACTGCTGGGCGCCCTCGCCCGCAAAGCGGATCAGTTCGGACAAGGGCACGGTGGCCAGGTTGTCGCGCCCGTAGTGGCCGCCCAGCGCGCTCGGGATCTTCAGGCAGTACTTGCGGCCCGCGCTCAGCGGCCCCAGGGTGGACTCCGCCAGGCGCACCTGCTCGGGCATGTACCAGTCGTTCAGGAATTCCTGGTTATAGGACAGCGCGTCGAGGGCGGCGCGGTCCTCGGCCACCGGTTCGCAGCTCAGGTCCTGCGGCGACAGGCGCCAGTAGCGGCCCTCGTCGTCGCGGATGATCAGGTTGCCGAAGGCATTCTCCCCCAGCACTTCCACCGCCCTCAGGCCGACCCAGCCCCACGCCTCGTTAATCTCGTCAACAGTGATCATGATCGCTCCGCATTCAGCCGACATATCTTCGACCGGGCTGGGCCGCAGGCGTTGCGACGAAGAAGCTGGGGATTGAGGCGCTTCAGGTGCGGCCGGAGCGGCGCGGACAAATGAAAAGGCCGCTGATCCTGAACAGGATCAACGGCCTTGGAATCTGGTTGCGGGGACAGGATTTGAACCTGTGACCTTCGGGTTATGAGCCCGACGAGCTGCCAGACTGCTCCACCCCGCGTCTGATGGTTCGTATTATACGGCCCTTCCGCGGTTTAGGCAATGCCGGTCCTATTTTTCCCTCGGGTTGCAGCATAAGCTGCCAGCCTGGACAGCCTGGGGCGCGTACGGATTGCGGCACAGTTGGCACGAGACGGTGGTAAAGTAAGGGCAATGTCATTACTTCCTTTTTCCATGAAATTCTGCTCCGAGTGCGCCCATCCGGTGACGGTGGCCATCCCCGAAGGCGACAACCGGCCGCGCTACGTGTGCACCCAATGCGGCACCATCCACTACCAGAACCCGAAGATGGTGATCGGCTCGATCCCTGTCTGGGAACAGGACGGCGAGCTGAGGGTCCTGCTGTGCAAGCGCGCGATCGAACCGCGCTACGGCTACTGGACTCTGCCCGCCGGCTTCATGGAAAACGAGGAGACCACCGGCCAGGCCGCGGTGCGCGAAACCGAGGAGGAAGCGGGCGCCAACGTCGAACTGGGCGAGCTGTTCACCCTGCTCAACGTCGCCCACGTGCACCAGGTCCACCTGTTCTACCTGGCGCGCCTGCTCGACCTGGATTTCGCGCCCGGCATCGAGAGCCTGGACGTGCAACTGTTCACGGAACACGAGGTTCCCTGGGACGACCTGGCCTTCCCGACCATCCGTACCACGCTGGAGCTGTTCTTCGCAGACCGTCGCAAGGTGCTCGAAGGCGGCAGCTACGGCTTCCACAGCCGCGACATCACGAAGCCAATGCGCGCCCCTGTCGAACCCGATTGATCATCAAGAGACCATGATCCCCTGGCTCGAAGCGAATACGCCGTTCCCGGACGTATCCGAGGCGTTGACCACCGACGCCCCCGGCCTGCTCGCGGCCGGTGCCGACCTCTCGCCCCAGCGCCTGCTGCAGGCCTACCGCAACGGCATCTTCCCGTGGTTCTCGGAAGGCCAGCCGATCCTGTGGTGGAGCACCGATCCGCGCATGGTGCTGTACACCGACCGTTTCAAGGTCAGCGACAGCCTTAAAAAGACCCTGCGCAAGGTCGAGCGTTCGCGCATCAAAGGCGGCCCCTGGGTGGTGCGCTTCGACAGCGCCTTCGAATCCGTGATGCGCTCCTGCGCCGCGCCGCGCAAGGACGGCCCCGGCACCTGGATCTCGGAAGACATCATCGCCGGCTACACCGGCCTGCACCGGATGGGCTATGCCCACTCGGCGGAAGTGTGGCTGGACGGCGAACTGGTCGGCGGCGCGTATGGCGTGTGCATCGGCCGCATGTTCTACGGCGAATCGATGTTCGCGCGCGTCTCCGACGCTTCCAAGGTGGCGCTGGCCTACCTGGTGGCCTTCCTGCGCAGCCAGGGTGTGCGCATGCTCGACTGCCAGCAGGAGACCGGCCACCTGGCATCGCTCGGCGCCTTTCCGATCCCGCGCAAGGCTTTCCTCGAGCACGTGCGCGAAGCCATCGCCGAACCCGCCATCGAACGGTGGGAAGTTGCGTCACCGTTGACCACCTAACGGTGCGCCGCGCCATCTTTGGCTACAATGGGTCAAACACGTCGTCTCGAGAGCATTGCATGACGCACTTAAATGACTTGCCCTTTTCTACGCTGCAGTTCTACACCACGGCGCCCTATCCCTGCAGCTACCTGGATGCGCGCCAGGCGCGCTCGCAGGTGGCCACGCCTTCGCACCTGATCAATGCGGACGTGTATTCCGAGCTGGTGCGCAACGGTTTCCGCCGCAGCGGGATCTTTACCTACCGTCCGTATTGCGACGGCTGCCGCGCCTGCATCCCGGTGCGCGTGGCGGTGAACGACTTCGGCCCCAACCGCAGCCAGCGGCGTGCGTGGAAGCGCCACGCCGAGCTGTCCGCGATGGTGGCCAACCTGTCGTTCTCGGACGAGCACTATGCGCTCTACCTGCGCTACCAGACCACCCGCCACGTCGGCGGCGGCATGGACCAGGACAGCCGCGACCAGTACGCCCAGTTCCTGCTGCAGAGCCGCGTCAACACGCGCCTGGTCGAGTTCCGCGAACCGGACGGCACGCTGCGGATGGTGTCGATCATCGACGTGCTGTCGGACGGCCTGTCTTCCGTGTACACCTTCTTCGATCCGGACGTCGAGGGCGCCTCCTTCGGCACCTACAACGTGTTGTGGCAGATCGAGCAGGCGCGCGAACTGGGCCTGCCCTATGTCTACCTGGGCTATTGGATCGAGCAGAGCCCGAAGATGGCATACAAGATCAATTTCCGGCCGCTGGAGGCGCGGATCGACGGCGTCTGGGGAGTGCTGGAGCGATAGTTTTGGGGCCTTAGTACAGGGTAAAATGGCGGCAATTCACATCTAGGCCGCCATGTCCGACAAACTCCTGTACGCCCTCGCCCGCCCGCTGCTGTTTTCCCTCGATCCCGAAACGGCCCATAACCTGACCCTGCCGGCACTGCGCCGCGCGAATGCGCTCGGTTTGACCGGCTTGGTCAAGAAGCCGGCCCCCGATCCGCGCACCGTGATGGGCATTACCTTCCCGAACCCGGTCGGCCTGGCTGCCGGCCTCGACAAGGACGGCGCCTACATCGACGGCCTGGCGGCGCTGGGCTTCGGCTCGATCGAAGTCGGCACGGTCACGCCGCGCCCGCAGGCCGGCAATCCGAAGCCGCGCATCTTCCGCCTGCCGTCCGCGCGCGGCATCATCAACCGCATGGGCTTCAACAACGGCGGCGTCGACGCTTTCGTCGCCAACGTGCGCGCCTCGCGCTTCTACCTGGAACAGCAGGGCGTGCTCGGCCTGAATATCGGCAAGAACGCCGACACCCCGATCGAACGCGCCGCCGAGGATTACCTGCACTGCCTGCGCAAGGTCTACCCGTATGCCAGCTATGTGACGGTGAACATCTCCTCGCCGAACACCAAGAACTTGCGCCAGCTGCAGGGCGCGTCGGAACTCGACGCCCTGCTGGCCCAGCTCAAGGGCGAACAGTCGCGCCTGGCGGATGAATATGGCCGCTACGTGCCGCTGGCCCTGAAGATCGCACCCGACGTCGATGGCGACCAGATCCGCGACATCGGCGCCGCCCTGCTGCGCCATGGCATCGACGGCGTGATCGCCACCAACACCACCCTCACCCGCCGCGACGTCGAAAACCTCCGTCATGGAAACCAGCAGGGCGGCCTGTCCGGCGCGCCGGTGTTCGAGCTGTCGAACATCGTGATCCGCGCGCTCAAGCAGGAAGTCGGCGATGCCGTGCCCATCATCGGCGTGGGCGGCATCCTGAGCGGCCGCGACGCCAAGGCCAAGATCCAGGCCGGCGCCCAGCTGGTGCAGCTGTACAGCGGGCTGATCTATCGCGGACCGGGACTGATTCGGGAGTGTGCGGATGCAATCAAAAACTCTCGGGGTCAGAGCCCGGTTTAACTCTCGGGGTCAGAGCCCGGTTTAATCGGGTGGGCTCTGACCCCGACTGACTCGCGGGTGGGCTCTGACCCCGGTTTTCCTGACCCCGGTTTCCCGCCCGCGGCCCGGTGTTCAGCCGCACAGCAAGAAAGGATCTCAAATGAAGAAACACCAACTCGGCAAGACCGCCCTCACCGTCTCCCGCGTCTGCCTCGGCACCATGACCTTCGGCGAGCAGAACACGGAAGCCGACGCCCACAGCCAGCTCGACTATGCGCTGGAGCGCGGCATCAACTTCGTCGACACCGCCGAGATGTACCCGGTCATGCCCAGCGCCCGCACCCAGGGCTCGACCGAGCGCTTCATCGGCAGCTGGCTGAAGCAATCCGGCAAGCGCGACCGGATCGTGCTGGCGACCAAGGCGGCCGGCCCGAACCCGGCCATGCACTGGATCCGCGGCGGCCGCCAGAACCTGGACGCGGCCAGCATCCGCGCCGCCCTCGAGGACAGCCTGCGCCGCCTGCAGACCGACTACGTCGATCTCTACCAGCTGCACTGGCCGAGCCGCAACGTGCCGATCTTCGGCGCCAACAGCTTCGACCCGGCCAAGGAGCGCACGGCGGTCGCCATCGAAGAGACGCTGGTCGTGCTGGGCGAGCTGATCGCGGAAGGCAAGATCCGCCAAATCGGCGTGTCGAACGAAAGCCCGTGGGGCGTGTGCGAGTACATCAAGCAGGCGGAAATGAAGGGCTTGCCGCGCATCGCCACCATCCAGAACCTGTACAACCTGAGCGCGCGCGCCTTCGAGACCACGCTGCTGGACGAAGTCTGCTACCGCGAACAGGTAAGCCTGCTGGCCTACAGCCCGCTCGCCTTCGGCCAGCTCAGCGCCAAGTACCTCGACGATCCGAAAGCGCACGGCCGCCTGACCATCTTCCCGCCGACCTGGAGCCCGCGCTACCTGCGCCCTCCGGTGCTGGCGGCGGTGAAGGAATATGCGGAACTGGCGCGCGCGCACGGCATGCTGCCTTCGCAGATGGCGCTGGCGTGGTGCTATTCGCGCTGGTTCGTGGGCTCGACCATCATCGGCGCGACCAGCCTGGCGCAGCTGAAGGAAAACATCGATGCGGAGAGCCTCGCCTTGCCGGATGAGGTGGCGGCGGCGATCGATGCGATCCACGCCCGCTACACCAATCCGGGCCAGTGACGGGACGCCGGACGGCTAGCCGCGGCGCCGGAACGTCGATGCCAGGTTCGGCAGCACGTAGACCGACCACCTGCCCAGCAGGGACGCCAGCGCGAAATACGCGCCCATGCAACGCCGTGCCGGCGTGAGGCGCCTGCCGCCGGCAAGGCGGAGTTCGCGATAATCGGCATAGCTGGCGAACTGCATGAAACGCGACACCCGCCGGAAACCGGCGGCACTGCCGAACAGCCGCCGCGGCGACCAGAACAGGTTGTTGTCCTGCCTGCCGCCACGGCCGAAGGCGGACGCATAGAGGTCGCGTACCCACAGCGGCAGCCAGTGGCAGAACGGCAGCGCCGTATCGTGGTTAATCACGGGGAAGAGCTTGTTTGGCGTGGTGATGACCAGCACGTCACGGCTGATCCGGCACAATTGCGCCACGAAGTCCGCCCGCACCCCGGTATGCTCGATCACTTCGATGCAGTACACCGCATCCATGGAGCGCTCCGGCAAAGGCAGTCCTGCAATCGAGGCCTGCACCCACTCGATCCGGTGCGCGACGCCGAGAATCCCGGCGATCTGGCGCGCCGCCTCGAGACGAGCGCCGTCGTATTCGATGGCGGTGATCTTCGCCTCGGTCCGCAGCGCGAACGCGAGCGCCAGCCAGCCATATCCCGCGCCCACGTCGGCCACCTCTCCCGGCAGGCCGGCAAGGCGCAGCAGCGGTTCGACGAAATCGCCCATGTACTCGTCCAGCACCTGGTTCAGGTCCAGCTGGCGGTATTCGCTGCGTGCGAAATGATCGACGCGGCGGATGGCTTCCATCTGCTCATTCGACATCCAGCGCCTGTGCGGCGGACACGGCCGACCAGTGGCTCCTACGCCCCCCTCTTCCGGGATGATGACGACGTTCGATGTGCCTTCCATGTCCTCTTTCGACACGCCCGCCATACGGACGTTAACTAAAGAGTAATTATTGCATAGATGAAAACTTTTAAGTAAGAAATATTTTGGCGTCGAACACGTTCGTCCTGTTTACTCCACCGCCACCGGATGCAAGGCCCGTTCGATGTCCGCGCGCGTAAAACCCTGTGCGAAGCGCTCGATGAAGTCATAGGCATAGGCGCGCAGGTAGGCGCCGCGCCGTACCGCCAGCCGCGTCACGTTCGGCGCGAACAGGTGCGAGGATTCGATCGCCCGCAGGCCGCGGTCGCGCCCGTGGTCGAAGGCCATCGAGGCGACGATGCCGACCCCCATTCCCAGCGACACGTACTGCTTGATGACGTCCGAATCCATCGCCGTCAGCACGATGTCCGGATTCACGCCGGCGGCGGCGAAGGCGGCGTCGATGTGGCTGCGGCCGGTGAAGCCGACGTCGTAGGTGATCAGGGAAAACTCGGCCAGGTCGGCCAGCTTGATCGGGCTGCGGCCCAGCAGCGGGTGGCCGTCCGGCACCACCACCAGGTGGCTCCAGCGGTAGCATGGGAAGGAAACCAGGTCGGGGAAGGTCGACAGGCCCTCGGTGGCGATGCCGATGTCGGCGCGGCCCGACAGCACCCATTCGGCGATATGGTCCGGCGCGCTCTGCTGCAGGGCGATGCGCACGCCCGGGAAGGACGTGCGGAAGGCCTGCACCACCTGCGGCAGCGCATAGCGCGCCTGGGTGTGGGTGACCGCCACCGTGAGCGTTCCGCTGTCCTGGGCCGCGTATTCGCTGCTGGCCTGCTGCAGGTTCTCGGCCTCGACCAGCAGGCGCTCGATGATCTTCAGGATGCCCTTGCCCGGCTCGGTCATGCCGGTCAGGCGCTTGCCGTTGCGTTCGAAGATGACCACGCCCAGCTCATCCTCGAGCTCGCGGATCTGGCGCGACACCCCCGGCTGCGAGGTGAACAGGGCGTTCGCCACATCGGTCAGGTTGAAGTTGCGGCGCGCCGCCTCGCGTACCGAACGCAGCTGCTGAAAGTTCATATGCCTTCACCCTGGTCGACGAACACATGCATCCGGCGCGGCTTCACCAGCAGGGTCTCGCCGTCGCGCAGGCCCAGTTCGCGGTAGCGCTCATTCGGGATCACCGCTTCGATCATTTGCGCATTGTCGGCGCGCTCCAGGTCGAGCTGGGCCAGCGGGCCGATCGCGTGCGCGCGGCGCAGCTTGACCGCCACGCCCTCGCCGCCCGGCACGTAGCGCTCGACGTCGAGGTCGTGCGGGCGCACATAGGCGATGCCGGTGCCGTTCTGCACGCCGGCGTACTGCGGCGCATGGAAGGTCGCCTCGCCGCTGGCCAGCACGCCGTCATTGACGCGGCCGTGGAACAAATTGACGTTGCCCAGGAAGCCGTACACGAAGGGCGAGGCCGGGTGGTTATAGACGGCGTCCGGGGTGCCGAGCTGCTCGATGCGGCCCTTGTTCATCAGGACCACCTGGTCGGCCACTTCCAGCGCTTCTTCCTGGTCGTGGGTCACGAAGATCGAGGTCACGTGCAGCTCGTCGTGCAGCTGGCGCAGCCAGCGGCGCAGCTCCTTGCGCACCTTGGCGTCGAGCGCGCCGAAGGGTTCGTCGAGCAGCAGCACGCGCGGCTCCACGGCCAGGGCGCGCGCCAGGGCGATGCGCTGGCGCTGGCCGCCGGACAGCTGCGGCGGATAGCGGTCGGCGATCCAGTCCAGCTGCACCAGTTCGAGCAGCTTTTTGACCTTCTCGCGGATCTGCGCTTCGCTGGGGCGTTCCTTGCGCGGTTTGACCCGCAAGCCGAAGGCGACGTTCTCGAACACGGTCATGTGCTTGAACAGCGCGTAGTGCTGGAACACGAAGCCGACCTGGCGCTCGCGCACGTGGCTGGCGGAGGCGTCGGCGCCGTCCAGCAGCACGCGGCCGGCGTCCGGGAACTCCAGGCCGGCGATGATGCGCAGCAGCGTCGTCTTGCCGCAGCCGGACGGCCCGAGCAGCGCGGTCAGCTCGCCGTCGGCGAACTGCAGCGAGACGTCATCCAGGGCCGTGAACTGGCCGAACTGCTTGCGGATGTGTTGGACTTCGATCGTCATGCTCAGTGCTCCGTAGTTTGCATTTGCACGGCGGCCTTGCGATGCTGGTGCAGGCGCCACTCGATAAAGGATTTCACCGCCAGCGTAACCAGGGCCAGCAGGGCCAGCAGCGAAGCGATCGCGAACGCGGCCGTGAAGTTGTATTCGTTGTAGAGGATCTCGACCTGCAGCGGCATGGTGTTGGTCTCGCCGCGGATGTGGCCCGACACCACCGACACGGCGCCGAACTCGCCCATCGCGCGGGCGTTACACAGGATCACGCCGTACAACAGGCCCCACTTGATGTTGGGGAGGGTCACGCGGCGGAAGGTCTGCCAGCCGGAGGCGCCCAGCACCAGCGCCGCCTCTTCCTCTTCGCTGCCCTGGGCCTGCATCAGCGGAATCAGCTCGCGCGCCACGAAGGGGAAAGTGATGAAGACGGTCGCCAGCACGATGCCCGGCACCGCGAACAGGATCTTGATGTCGTGGTCCATCAGCCAGGGGCCGAACCAGCCCTGCGAACCGAACATCAGCACGTACATCAGGCCGGCGATCACGGGAGACACCGAGAACGGCAGGTCGATCAACGTCAGCAGCACGCTCTTGCCGCGGAAGTCGAACTTGGCGATGGCCCAGCTTGCTGCCACGCCGAACACCAGGTTCAGCGGCACCGAGATGCCGGCCGCGATCAGGGTCAGCTTGATCGCGGACAGCGCGTCCGGATCGACGATGGATTCCTTGTAGGTGTCCCAGCCCTTCTTCAGGGCTTCGGCGAACACGGCGACCAGCGGCACGAACAGGAACAGCGTCAGGAACAGCAGCGCCACGGCGATCAGGGCGAAGCGCACCCAGCCCGGCTCCAGGGTATTGGTGGCCTTGCGCGGTGCCTGGGCGACCGCTTCGGCGGGTTTGATGTTGTCGAGGACTGCGCTCATTGTTATTTACCTGCCCGCTTGCGTGTCCAGGCCTGCAGCAGGTTGATGGCCAACAGCAGGATGAAGGAGGCGACCAGCATGACCACGGCGATCGCGGTGGCGCCCGTGTAGTCGTACTGCTCCAGCTTGGTGATGATGAACAGCGGCGTGATCTCGGACACCATCGGCATGTTGCCGGCGATGAAGACCACCGAGCCGTATTCGCCGGTGGCGCGCGCGAAGGCCAGCGCGAAGCCGGTCAGGAGCGCGGGCGTGATGCCCGGCAGGACCACGCGCGTAAACGTCTGCCACGGGCTGGCGCCCAGGCTGGCGGCGGCTTCTTCCAGCTCGCGCTCGGCATCTTCCAGCACCGGCTGCACGGTCCGCACCACGAAGGGCAGGCCGATGAAGGTCAGCGCGACCACCACGCCCAGCGGGGTGAAGGCGACCTTGATGCCCAGCGGTTCCAGGTACTTGCCGATCCAGCCGTTGCTCGAGTACAGCGCGGTCAGGGTAATGCCGGCCACGGCCGTCGGCAGGGCGAACGGCAGGTCGACCAGGGCGTCGACGAAGCGCTTGCCGGGAAACTGGTAGCGCACCAGCACCCAGGCGACGATGCCGCCGAACACCACGTTGATGGCGGCGCCGATCAGGGCCGCGCCAAAGCTCAGGCGGTAGGACGCCATCACGCGTTCCGAGGTGACGGCGTTCCAGAACGCGTCCCAGCTCATGGTGAAGGTTTTGAGGAAGATCGCCGACAGCGGGATCAGCACGATCAACGCCAGGTAGAAGATCGTAAAGCCGAGCGACAAGCCGAAACCGGGGATGACCCGGTTGGCGCTGCTACGGCTGGTCACAAGCGTATTCATGGATGGGCCTTATTACAAATTCTTCTAATAACGCGACATAATCGCACCCAGACCACATATTGCAAACGAAGCATTCCTCATTTGCATAGACAGTTTCCGCTATTAAGATCCCAGCCTTCCTTAAACGACCAGCTTGAACGCCACCAGGGCCAGGGTCATCGCCAGCAAGCCGCGCAGGAAGCCTTCCGGCACGGCTTTCGCTGCCCAGGAGCCGAGCGTGATCCCCGGCACCGAACCGACCAGCAGGGTCGCCAGCAGTGTCCAGTTGATCGAGCCCAGCCACCAGTGGCCGACGGCGGCGATCGCGGTCAGCGGCACGGCGTAGGCGATATCGGTGCCCGCCACTTCGGCCGGGCTCAGTTTCGGATACAGCATCACCAGCAGGGTGGCGCCGATCGCGCCCGCGCCGATCGAAGACACGGTGACGAGGGTGCCGAGCAGCGCGCCGGCGGCGATGGTGGCGCCGGCGAGTGCCCTGCCCTGCAGCTGGCGGCCGGGCTTGGCGTTGACCCAGGCCAGCATGCGGACCCGGAACAGGATCGCCACCACGGTCAGCATCACGGAGACGGCGATCGAATAGCGGATGACCTGGCCGATGGCGGCGCTCAGGGGACCGAGGTATTGGAGGGCCAGCGTGGCGAGCAGCGCGGCGGGCAGCGCGCCCATGCACAGGCGGCCGACGATCGGCCACCGCACATTGCCGCGCGAGCGGTGGGTGATGGTGCCGGCGCTCTTGGTGAGCGAAGCGAAGGCGAGGTCGGTGCCGACCGCCACCGACGGCGCGACGCCGAACAGCAGCGTCAGCAGCGGCGTCATCAGCGAGCCGCCGCCGACCCCGGTCATACCGACCAGCAGGCCGACGGCGAATCCCGACAAGATATACGTAATGGACATGCTTTACCCCCAGATTGGCTCCAAGGGTAAAGGGCCTCAGCCGTAAACCAAACGACAGCTTCCTTATTTACTTATGCGGGCGTTACGCGTGGGCACGGGGTGCCCACCCTACAAGCATGCGATCGTAGGGTGGGCTCCCTGAGCCCACACCTCGGCCGTTTTACTTGTTTGGCTGAGGTGTGAGACGCAGATAAGGCCGCGGGGCATTGAAACCCTTTGGATATTTCTGCTTCAGCTGCTCCGGATCCTGCACGGTCAGCGGGATGATGACGTCGTCGCCATCCTTCCAGTTGCCCGGGGTCGCGACCGTGTAGCCGTCGGTCAGCTGCAGGGCATCGATCACGCGCAGGACTTCGTCGAAGTTGCGGCCGGTGCTCATCGGGTAGGTGATCATCAGGCGCACTTTCTTGGCCGGATCGATCACGAACAAGGAGCGCACGGTCGCGGTGGCCGACTGGTTCGGGTGGATCATGTCGTACAGGGTCGAGACCGACTTGTCGGCGTCGGCGATGATCGGGAAGCCAACCACGGTCTGCTGGGTTTCCTCGATATCCTTGATCCAGGCCTTGTGCTGCTCGGCCGGGTCGACCGACAGGGCGATCGCCTTGACGTTGCGCTTGTCGAATTCCGGCTTGAGTTTGGCGGTCAGGCCCAGTTCGGTCGTGCACACCGGCGTGAAGTCGGCCGGGTGCGAAAACAGCACCACCCAGGAATCGCCCGCCCAGTCATAAAAACGGATGCGGCCGATGGTGGAATCCTGCTCGAAATCGGGAGCGGTGTCGCCCAGGCGTAAAGTCATGCTGATCTCCTTCAGGTTAAGGAATGAAAACTGCGGTCAGAAAAATCGGTTGTAGAGAACCACGCCCCATGTCGCGGCAGCCATCGCGATCGCCAGCGCCACCGCCGCGCTGCCCAGGTCCTTGGCGGCCTTCGACAGCGGATGGCGCTCCAGCGAAACGCGGTCGACCACCGCCTCGATGGCGGCATTGATCAGTTCCACCAGCAACACCAGCCCGAGCACCGCGATCAGCGCCAGCTTCTGGAAGGCGGAAATCTTCAGCACCAGCGCCAGGATCGCCGCCGGCACCGCCACCATCAGCTCCTGGCGGAACGCGTGCTCATGCCGCCAGGCGGTCTTGAAACCTTCGATCGAATAGCGAAAGGCGGCGGCGATGCGCGCCAGGCCGCCCTTGCTCTTGAACTCGCTGCTTGGTTGATCCATACGTGTCGTGGTTACTTGTAAGTTTCGCATTATGCCCCACACTGAAACCACTCGCTAACCACAATTTTCACATTATGGTATAAAGTAGAGATATATACCGCACCGCACCAACCACAATATGAAAATGGAAACCCCCGAACCGGCGAAAACTTCCATCCAGGTGATTGAACGCATGGTAGCCCTGCTCGACGTCCTGGCCAGTTATCCCGATCCCGTGAGCCTGAAGGAGTTGTCGAAGGTTTCCGGCCTGCATCCGTCCACCGCGCACCGGATCCTGAACGACATGGTGGTGACGCGCTTCGTCGACCGCGTCGAGCCCGGCACTTACCGCCTCGGCATGCGTCTGCTGGAACTGGGCAATGTGGTGAAAAGCCGATTGTCGGTACGCGAAGCGGCGGTTGACCTGATGCGCGCCCTGCACAACAAGACCCGGCAGACGGTCAACCTGTCGGTGCGCCAGGGCGACGAGATCGTCTACATCGACCGCGCCTTCTCCGAGCGCTCCGGCATGCAGGTGGTGCGTGCGATCGGCGGCCGCGGTCCGCTGCACCTGACCTCGACCGGCAAGCTGTTCCTGTCCGTGGACGAGCCGAAGGCGATCCGCGCCTATGCCACCCGCACCGGGCTGGCCGGCCACAACAAGAATTCGATCACCGACCTCACGCGCCTGGAGCGCGAACTGGCGCTGGTGCGCTCGCGCGGCTATGCGCGCGACAACGAGGAACTGGAACTGGGCGTGCGCTGCATGGCGGCCGGCATCCACGACGACAGCGGCAAGCTGGTCGCTGGCCTGTCGATCTCGGCGCCGGCGGACCGGCTGCAGGACGAGTGGCTGGAAGACCTGGTGAACACGGCGGCACAGATTTCGGCGACGCTGGGGCACCGGGTCGGCGCCGGAGTCTAGTCAAGCGTCGCCGCCGCGACACCCGCGACGTCGTTCCAACTATCCGACCTCAGCGCGCATGAGTTCCTGCCTGCGCGGGAACACGGTGCTTATTGCGCGCTGGTCCCCGGCACCACCGCCGACACCGTCACCGGAACGCCCGCCGCAGCCGCCGACGGAATACTGGCCGGCTTGAGTGCCTCCAGCCACTTCCGCATCCGTCCCGCGTCCGCGGTGCGCGACTGCTTGCCCTTCGAATCCAGGAACACCATGACCACGTTGCGGCCCTGGATCATGGCCTGCATCACCAGGCAGCGCCCCGCTTCGTTGATGAAGCCGGTCTTCTGCAGGCCGATGTTCCAGTCCGGCATGGCGACCAGGTAGTTGGTGTTGTGGTACTGCATGCGGCGGCCACTGGCTTCGACCACGTAGTTCGGGTCGGTCGTGTACTGGCGCAGCAGCGGTTCCTGGTGCGCCGTCATGACCAGCTTGGCCAGGTCGCGCGCGCTCGATACGTTCTGGCTCGACAGGCCGCTCGAGTCCACATAATGCGTATCGTTCATGCCGAGTTCCTTCGCCTTGGCATTCATCGCCTCGACGAAGGCCGTAATCCCGCCCGGGTAATTGCGGCCCAGTGCGGAGGCGGCGCGGTTTTCCGAGCTCATCAGCGCGATGTGCAATAGGTTGCCGCGCGTCATGCGTGCGCCGACGGGCAGGCGGGAACTGGAGTACTTGTGACGGTCGACGTCGGCGTCGGTAATCGTCAGCACCTCGTCCAGGTTCTGCCGGGCCTGTACCACCAGCAGGCCCGTCATCAGCTTGGTGATCGAGGCGATCGGCAGGGCGACGGTGGCATTCTTTTCGAACAGCACTTCGGAACTGGTCTGGTCCATCACGTACGCCACCGAGGAGCGCAGGTCGAGCGGGTCGTGGATCTTGTTCAGGCCGGCGATGTCGCCGGCGCTGAGGATCGCCAGGGCCGGGGCGGCGCGGCGTACCTGCTGGTAGACCACCCTGCGCTTGCCGTGCACCATCTCGATCCGGCGCACCATGCGCTGGCGGTTGTCGTCGGCGATGACCGTGGCGAGGTCGGTCCGTTTGGCCTTCACTTTCTTGACGGTGGCCGTGCGTCCCTTGTGCCTGCTGCCCGTTGCGGCCTGGGCGGGATCAAGCAGGAATACCATGGTCATGGCGGCGGCCAACGCGAGCTTGAGCATCTGAAAATCCTTGAACGCGAACTGATGAGCACTATTGCAGTGTAGCGAAAGACGGGTGAAGCGCAAGACAATGTAGCACCTGCGCTCTCATTTTGCTACAACGCAATGTTTCACACGTTGCAGAAATCTCTTGATATTTCAACAGCTTGCGCATCAAGTATACCGAACATGCTACTCCACGAAGCGCACGAAGCTGGATACCGGTTCGCGTTCGGTCGCCAGGCTGTTCTCGACCTTGTCCGGATCGGCCCAGCCCAGCGCCATGCCGCAGACCAGCATTTCGTTGGCCGGCAGGCCGAGCTGCTCCCCGACGATGCGGTGGAACTGGATGAAGGCCGCCTGCGGACAGGTATCGAGCCCGCGCCCGCGCGCCGCCACCATGATGTTCTGCAGGAACATGCCGTAGTCGAGCCAGGAGCCCTGCTCCATCACGCGGTCGATCGTGAAGATCAGACCGACCGGGGCGTCGAAGAAGCGGTAGTTGCGGCCGTGCTGGGCCGCCATCCCGGCCTTGTTCTCGCGCGTCAGGCCCAGCAAGGCGTACAGGTCCCAGCCGACCTTGCGGCGCCGGTCGACGAAGGGGGAGACCCATTCGCGCGGGTAATAAGTGTACTCCTCGGTGTGTTCCTTCGACTGCTGCGGATCGGTGTAGGCCGCCAGGATCGCGCTGCTGACGCGCTCCTTGGCCTCGCCCGTCAGCACATAGACCTTCCACGGCTGGGTATTCGTGCCGGACGGGGCGCGCGCCGCGACTTCGAGGATGGCTTCGACGTCCTCGCGTGCGACCGGGGTCGGCAGGTAGGCCCGGATCGAGCGGCGCGAGGTGATGGCCGCGTCCACGGCCTGTTGCTGCTGGCTGGTAATCATCATCAATTCTCCTTGTAGATTACTTCTTGACGACAAAGGCGACGCCCGCCACCGCCACCACCATCCCCACCAGTCCGAGCGGACTCAGGGCTTCGCCGAACATCAGCCAGGCCATCACGGCCGTGGTCGGCGGCGTCAGGTACAGCAGGCTCGTCACTTTGGTAGCGTCGTTGCGGCTGATGAGCCTGAATAAAAGGAAGATGGCGCCGATCGACAGCGCGAGGATCGACCACAGCAGCGCGCCGACGAACTGCGGGGTCCAGTGCACGTTCGCCAGCATTGGTCCGAAATCTTCCAGCACCACGGCGAACGGCAGCAGGAGCAGCGCGCTGGCCGTGAACTGGATCAGGGTGCCCGTGCGCAGGTCGAACTGCGGGCAGAAGCGCTTCTGGTACAGCGTACCGCAGGTGATCGACAGCAGCGCCAGCACGCAGAACGCGATGGCGCTCGGGGCCAGGCCGTTCAAGCTGAGCTTGGCATATACCACCAGGCCGACGCCGCCCAGGCCGAGCAGCAGCCCGAGCCACTGGCGCGGCGTGACGCGCTCGCCCACCAGCGGCGCGGCAAAGGCGGTCAGGATCGGCTGCAGCCCGACGATCAGGGCCGACAGCCCGGCCGGCATGCCGATCTTGATGGCGCTCCACACGCCGCCCAGGTAGCCGGCCTGCAGCAACAGGCCGGCGACTGCCACGTGCACGATGCGTCCGCGCGGCCATGGTGCGCCGCTTCCCAGCACCAGCGGCAGCAGGACCAGCACCGCGCCCAGGCAGCGCAATATCAGGAAACTCAGCGGCGGCGCATACGGCAAGCCGTATTTGGCGGCGATGAAGCCCGTACTCCAGAGGAAGACGAAGAACAGCGGCATCGGCGACAGCCAGCCGGCGTGCGCCGGCGCAGCGGGTACGGCCGTGGATGGCTGGGAGGCGGGCGCGGCGGGGGACTCGGAAGTGTTTGGCGTCATCGGATTGCCAGTCTAGCATGCCCTTGGGGTCTTGCCGGCCAGCCTCCCCTGCGCCGGCTGTTGTATCGATGCAAACGAAAGACGGCGTAAACGATTGCATGTCTTGATATACCTCAGAACTGGTATTCTCTCTTGTGCGCCGCATCAAAAGTTCTTGACGCATGATCGAAACCCGGTAAAATCTGTTCATGTTGCGGCGCACAAAAGTAGTTTACATGTACCGCTGCACTACTTACCGAGCAACATCCGGGTCCACCCAAGTTCAATATTTATCCAATACTGGAGAACTACATGTTTGCATTCCCCGAGCAGTTTTCGAACGCGACCAAAGCCAATCTGGAATCCCAATTCGCCCTGCTGTCGGCCCTGACCTCCAAGACTTTCGAGGGCATGGAAAAGCTGGTGGACCTGAACATCAACACGGCCAAGGCCACGCTGGAAAACTCGTCGGCAACCGCACGTCAGCTGCTGGCCGTCAAGGATCCGCAGGAATTCTTCGCCGTGACCGCCGCCCAAGCCCAGCCGAACGCTGAAAAAGCCCTGGCCTATGGCCGTCAAGTCGCCTCGATCGCCGCCGACACCGGCGCCGAGTTCTCGCGCGCCGCCGAGAGCCAGATCGCCGAAGTCAACCGCAAGGTGATCTCGCTGGTCGACGAAGTGACCAAGAACGCCCCGGCCGGTTCCGAGACCTATGTGTCGGCCCTGAAGACCGCGATCAGCAACGCCAACGCCGGCTACGAGCAGTTCAGCAAGAGCACCAAGCAAGCGGCCCAAGCGATCGAGTCGAACCTGAACGCCGCCGTGTCGCAGTTCACCCAGGCAGCCGGCAAGGCCGCCAACGGTGCTGCCAACGCTGCCTAAATAACGCTGCCCTGCCGGGCAAGCAAAACGGCCCGGATCGCTTGAGCGGTCCGGGCCGTTGTTTTATTCGCCCAGATACGCCGCCTGCACCCGCGGATCGTTCAGCATCTGCCCCGCATCCCCCGTCATGGTGATGCTGCCCGATTCCATCACATACGCCCGATGCGCCGCCTGCAGCGCCAGCTTCGCGTTCTGCTCCACCAGCAGGACGGTGATGCCCTGCCCGGACACATCCCGGATCACCTCGAAGATCTTCGCGACCATGATCGGCGACAAGCCCATCGAGGGCTCGTCCAGCAGCAGCAGGGTCGGATGGCACATCAGGGCGCGCGCCATCGCCAGCATCTGCTGCTCGCCGCCGGACAGCGTGCCCGCCAGCTGCTTGGCGCGTTCCTTCAGGCGCGGGAACACCGTGTACCACTTCTCGATGTCGGTATCGATGCCGGCCTGGTCGTTGCGCGTGTAGGCACCCATCAGCAGGTTTTCGTGGATCGTCATGCGGGTGAACACGCCCCGCCCTTCCGGCACCATGGCCAGCTTGGCCTGCACCAGCTTGAACGACTTCGCGCTCAGTTTCTGATCCAGGAGCGGCTGGCCCATGTACGAGACGCTGCCCTCCACCTTGCACGCCGGCAGGGTGCCGGTGATGGCCTTCAGGGTCGTGGTCTTGCCCGCGCCGTTGGCGCCGATCAATGTGACCAGTTCGCCGCGGTTGACCTCCAGGTCGATGCCCTTGACGGCCTTGATGCCGCCATAGGCGACCTTCAGGCCGCTAATCTTGAGAATGTTTTCGCTCATATCAGTGGGCTCATCAAGCCGATGTGCCGGTGCCGAGGTAAGCCTCGATCACCGCCTTGTTCTTCTGGATCTCGGCCGGCAACCCTTCCGCGATCAGCTTGCCGTATTCCAGCACCGAGATGCGGTCGCACAGGCCCATCATGAGTTTCACGTCGTGCTCGATCAGCAGGATGGTGATACCGGCCGCCTGGATCTTCACCAGCAGCTCGCGCAGCCCCAGCTTCTCGGTCGCATTCATGCCGGCGGCCGGCTCGTCCAGCGCCAGCAGGCGCGGGTCGGTCGCGAGCGCGCGCGCGATCTCGAGGCGGCGCTGGTCGCCATACGCCAGGCCCCGCGCGGTGCGGTCGCCAAACTGGCCGATGCCGACGAAGTCCAGCAGTTCCAGGGCCCGCGCACGGATCGCCGCTTCTTCCAGACGCGCCGCCTTGTGCCGCAGGATCGCGCCGATCACGCCCTGGCGCGTACGCACGTGGCGCCCGACCATCACGTTCTCCAGCGCCGTCATTTCGCCGAACAAGCGGATATTCTGGAAGGTGCGGGCGATGCCGGCCTTCGCCACCTCGTGCGGGGCGGACGGCGAATACGGCTTGCCGGCCAGTTCGAAGATGCCGGTGTCCGGTTGGTAGAGGCCGGTGATCACGTTGAAGAAGGTGGTCTTGCCGGCGCCGTTCGGTCCGATCAGGCCAACAATCTGGCCCTTCCGGATGCGGATGCCGACGTCGGTCAGGGCCTGCAGGCCGCCGAAGCGTTTATTCACGCCGGAGATGTTCAGCAGGACGTCGTCGTTCATGGTTTTGCCGCCTTGTTCTCTTCGTGTTGCTCCTTGGCGATCGCCGCGCTTGGTCTGTCTTCCTTGCGCGGCGACGGCCACAGGCCGGCCGGGCGGTACAGCATGATGACCACCATGGCCAGGCCGTACAGCAGCTGGCGCAGCACTTCGGCCTCGATCAACACCTTGCCGAACAGCACCTGCTGGGCCGGCTCGACCACGTGACGCAGCACTTCCGGCAAGGCCGCCAGCAGTACGCCCCCCATCACCACGCCGGGGATGTGGCCGATGCCGCCCAGCACCACCATCGCCAGCACGGCGATCGACTCGGTCAGCGAGAAGGATTCGGGCGAGACGAAGCCCTGGAAGGCCGCGAACATCGCGCCGGCCACGCCGCCGAAGCAGGCGCCCATCGAGAATGCCAGCAGCTTGACGTTGCGGGTGTTGATGCCCATCGCCTTGGCCGCGATCTCGTCCTCGCGGATCGCCACCCAGGCACGGCCCAGGCGCGAATGCTGCAGGCGGCTGGTCATGAAGATGGTCGCGATGCACAGCAGCAGGAACAGGAAGTAATACGCGTTCACCGAAGGAATCCCGAAGCCGGCGATGTAGACCGTGGCCCGCGAACCAGCCTCGCCCGCCAGCGAGACGCCGAAGATCCGGATCGGATCGATCAGGTTGATGCCCTGCGGGCCGTTGGTGAAGTTGATCGGATCGTTCAGGTTGTTCATGAAGATCCGGATGATCTCGCCGAAGCCCAGGGTCACGATGGCGAGGTAGTCGCCGCGCAGCTTCAGGGTCGGCGCGCCCAGCAGCGCGCCGAACAGGCCGGCCACGATTGCCGCCAGCGGCACGATCGCCCACACCGACAAATGGATGCCGCTGGTGCGGATGTCTTCACCGAACAGCGCGACCAGCGAGTCCCCCAGCGCCGGCGAATAGTTGACGAGCGACTCCAGCAGGCTCGCGAACTGCGGCGAGGCCAGCAGCCCGGTCAGGTAGGCGCCGACCGCGAAGAAGGCGATGTAGCCGAGGTCGAGCAGGCCGGCAAAGCCGACCACGATGTTCAGGCCCAGCGCCAGCATGATGTACAGCAGGGCCATGTCGAGGATGCGCACCCAGGAGTTGCCGAACTGGCTGGCAACGAAGGGGAAGACGAGCATCGCCGCCAGCAGCACGCCGATGCTGGCCCAGGACTGGCGCGGTTTGTTGTCGAGGTCAAAGGTCAGGAGAGCCATGGTCTGTGTTCCCTTTCCTCAGGCGCGATCCGCGACGCGTTCGCCCATGATGCCGGACGGACGCACGGTCAGCACCAGGATCAGCACGATGAAGGCGAAGATGTCCTGGTAGTGGCTGCCGAGGAAGCCGCCGGTCAGGTCACCGATATAGCCGGCGCCCAGGCTCTCGATGATGCCGAGGACGATCCCGCCGATCATGGCGCCGTAGATGTTGCCGATGCCGCCCAGCACCGCGGCCGAGAAGGCCTTCATGCCCGGCACCGTGCCCATCGCGAACTGGATCGACGCATAGTTGGCGCCCCACATCACGCCGGCCACCGCCGCCAGCGCGGCGCCGATGGCGAAGGTGGTCACCACTACGCGGTTCGAGTCCACACCCATCAGGCCGGCCACGCGCGGGTTCTCGGCGACGGCGCGCATGGCGCGGCCCATCTTGGTCTTCTCGACCAGGAACACCAGCGCGAGCATGCTGAGCGCGGCCAGCACCAGCAGCAGCACCTGGGTCTGCGAGATCACGGCGCCGCCGACCATGATCGGCTCGGACGACAACAGTTGCGGGAACGGCAGCGGGCTGCGGCCCCAGATCATCATGGCGAAGGTCTGCAGCAGGATCGACACGCCGATCGCGGTGATCAGGGGCGCCAGGCGCGGCGCGTTGCGCAGGCGGCGGTAGGCGATGCGCTCGATCAGCACGTTGACCAGCATCGTCACCGGCATCGCGCCGATGATGGCGATCGCCAGCTGCAGCCCGCCGGACATGCCGGGGAAGGCGCTGTCGAGGCCTTTCAGGATGCTCAGGCCGACCATCGCGCCGATCATCAGCACGTCGCCGTGGGCGAAGTTAATCAGGTTTAGCACCCCGTAGACCATGGTGTAGCCGAGCGCGATCAGCGCATACATGCTGCCCAGCACCAGTCCGTTCAGGATCTGTTGGACGAAAGTTTCCATCGTTTTACTGTCTCATAAAAAAAACGGCACCCGGGTTGCCGAAGTGCCGCTTTGCTGTTGCATTCACGATTTCCGAGCGTCATCATCATAGCGATGTTTTTGAAAAACTGACATCGGAAATTGATGCGCCGGGCATGCCGGTCGATTTAAAGCGTTACGCGCTCTCAGACATCGCGCAGCGTGATGACCGGCATCGTGAGATTGCGCTTGTCCTGGAAGAAGGCGATGTCGAACAGCGCCGCCGCCCCCACCACTTCCTTGCCGACCTGGCGCAGCAGGCTTGCCGCCGCCTCGATGGTGCCGCCGGTGGCCAGCACGTCGTCGACGATCAGGACACGCTCGCCCTTGATGCGCGCCGGCTGGATCTCGATGGTCGCGCTGCCGTATTCGCGCTGGTAGTCGATGCTGATCGCCTCGCCCGGCAGCTTGCCGGGTTTGCGCGCCATCGCAAAGCCGATCGCGCGTTTATAGGCGAGCGCGCCGGCGATCATGAAGCCGCGCGCATCCATCGCCACGATGAAATCGAAATGCAGGTCGGCGGTGCGCTCGTACAGGGTGTCGATCGCAACCTGCCAGTGGACCGGGTTGTCGAAGACGCAGCCGACGTCGATGAAATTGACGCCCGGTTCCGGATAGTCCTTGAAAAACTCCAGCGGGATCGATTGAAAGCCCATTATGCGGTCGCGTCGCCGGTCAGGCCCTTCGGCAGCGGGAAGGTGACATGCTCTTCCACGCCTTCGAGGGCGCGCACGCTGGCCGCGCCGAGTTCCTTCAGGCGGTTAATCACGGCCTGCACCAGCACTTCCGGAACCGAGGCGCCGGCGGTCACGCCGATGCGCTTCTTGCCGGCGATCCAGGCCGGATCGATGGCGGCGGCGTTGTCGACCATGTAGGCCGGGGTGCCCTTCTTCTCGGCCACTTCGCGCAGGCGGTTCGAGTTCGAGCTGTTCGGGCTGCCCACCACGACCACGACCTCGACCTGCGGCGCCAGGAACTTCACGGCTTCCTGGCGGTTGGTGGTGGCGTAGCAGATGTCGCCCTTCTTCGGCTCGATGATGTTCGGGAAGCGCCTCTTCAGCGCGGCGATGATCTCGGCGGTGTCGTCGACCGACAGCGTGGTCTGCGACACGTAGGCCAGCAGTTCCGGATTGGCGACCTGCAGCTTCGCCACGTCCTCGACCGTCTCGACCAGGTGCATGCCCTCTTCCGCCTGGCCCATGGTGCCCTCGACTTCCGGGTGGCCGGCATGGCCGATCATGATGATCTCGGCCCCCTGCTTGCGCATCTTGGCGACCTCGACGTGGACCTTGGTAACCAGCGGGCAGGTGGCGTCGAACACGCTCAGGCCGCGCGACTCGGCTTCCTCGCGCACGGCCTTCGACACGCCGTGGGCCGAGAACACCAGGGTGTTGCCCGGCGGGACGTCGTCGAGGTCTTCGATGAAGATCGCGCCCTTGTTGCGCAGATCGTTGACGACGTAGGCGTTGTGCACGATCTCGTGGCGCACGTAGATAGGCGCGCCGAACTGCTGCAGGGCACGCTCGACGATCTCGATCGCACGGTCGACGCCGGCGCAGAAGCCGCGCGGCTGGGCTAACAGGATTTCGTTTTCCATGCGGGTCTTTGCTCTTTTTAGAGGACGGAAATCAGTTGCACTTCGAACTTCAGGGGCTGGCCGGCCAGCGGGTGGTTGAAATCGAACAGGGCATCGTTCTCGCGCATCTGCAGCAGTACGCCGGCAAAACGGCCGCCGCCCGGCGCCGCGAAATCGACCAGGTCGCCGACCTGATAATCGGCGTCCGGCACCGAGTTCTCGTCCAGCGTCTTCTTCGACACCGCCTGGATCAGTTCCGGGTTGCGCTCGCCGAAAGCTTCAAGCGGGCTCAGCTCGAAGCTCGCGTGCGTGCCTTCCGCCATGCCCAGCAGGCGCTGCTCGAGGAAGGGCGCAAGCTGGCCCTGGCCCAGCAACAGGGTGGCCGGCGTGCTGCCGAAGGTTGTGACGATATCAGTACCGTCGGCGGTGGCAAGACGATAATGCAGGGTCAGGTAAGCCGATTCGGTGACGATGGGAGCGTTGGTGGTGGACATTGCGGAAGTGTGTTGACATGCAAACCGCTATTGTAAGCCAGAGCCGGGCTCCCTGCCTCCCTCGACTGTTTTTACGATTGGAAAAACATGGGTATCAACGACTGGTCCGAACAGGAAAGGCCGCGCGAGCGGCTGGTGCGCGAAGGCGCGCAGGCGCTCTCCAATTCCGAGCTGCTGGCACTGCTGCTGCGAGTTGGCGTGCGCGGCAAGAGCGCGGTCGAGCTGGGGCGCGACCTCCTGCAGCACTTCGGCTCGCTGCACGGCCTGTTCGGGGCCACGCTGTCCGATTTTTCAGAAGTGCACGGGCTCGGCATGGCCAAGTATGCGCAGATGCAGGCCGTGATGGAGCTGGCGCGGCGCGCGATCGCCGAGCAGCTGCAAGCCGGCGACCTGCTGTCCTCGCCCGAGGCGGTCAAGCGCTACCTGCGCATCAAGCTCGGCGGCCGGCCCTACGAATCCTTCGTGGTGTTGTTCGTAGACGTCAAGAACCGCCTGATCGCCGACAAGGAACTGTTCCGCGGCACGCTGACGCACGCCAGCGTTCACCCGCGTGAGGTGGTCAAGGAAGCGCTGGCGTATAACGCGGCGAATGTCCTGCTGGCCCACAACCACCCATCCGGCTCGCCGGACCCGAGCGAAGCCGACCTGCGCCTGACCCACATGCTGGGCCAGGCCCTGGCCCTGGTCGATATCCGCGTGCTCGACCATTTCGTGGTCGCCGGGCCGCTGGTGCATTCGTTTGCCGAGCACGGCCAGCTCTAGTTACTCCTCCATGCAGGCCTGCATGAAGGCCATCCATGCGGCATGGGATTGAACCTCGACAAACGTGTGCACATGGCCGGCGCAGGGGCCGAGCAAGATCCCGGCGCGGCCGGATAACAGTGTGAAAACAGCAGCTTACGGCGCAATACTTGCGTAATTTTACAATTGTTAAATCCAATCGATGATTTAAGAAACAATTTTTTTCCGCAAGTTGTTGATTACGCGGCTGTTTTCACGCTATACTCTCGTTTTTCCAATTGTGGAAGTTTACTCAAGGAGTGCGCTATGGCACGTGTTTGCCAAGTTACTGGCAAGGGCCCGATGGTTGGCAACAACGTCTCCCACGCCAACAACAAAACCAAGCGTCGTTTTCTGCCGAACCTGCAGAACCGCCGCATCTTCGTAGAATCCGAAAACCGCTGGGTTTCCCTGCGTATTTCTAACGCCGGTCTGCGCGTCATCGACAAGCTCGGCATCGACGCTGTGCTGGCCGATATGCGCGCCCGTGGCGAGAAAATCTAAATAGGGAGCTATCATGGCAAAAACTGGCCGCGACAAGATCAAACTGGAATCGACCGCAGGTACCGGTCACTTCTACACCACGACCAAGAACAAGCGCACGATGCCGGCGAAGATGGAAATCACCAAATTCGACCCGAAAGCACGTAAGCACGTGATCTACAAAGAAACCAAGATCAAGTAATCTGGTTTTCTCTGGTCCAGAAAAGCCGCCACTTCGCAGTGCGCGGCTTTTTTGTTGTTGACGTGGATCATCCCGTCATCGAAACCCCCACTCCCCGCCGCGAGGCTCGCTATAGTCGAGCCCGTCTGCCGACCGCCCGGCCGGCGCTCCTGGAGGGAAAAACGATGCGGCGCGCACCCCCGAACTGGCTACGACTGCTCACCCTGCTCATCCCCGGCCTGCTGGCCGCCTGCTCCACCCCTTACCGTCCCGCGATGGTCGTGCGCGACAGCGCACCCTTCCCCGGCATCGCCAGCCTGGTCCAGACCGGCAATGGCCGCCCGCTCGACGTCATCCTGGTGCACGGCATGTGCACCCACGACGCCGCCTGGGCCAACCACGGCATCGACCGTATCGCCGGCGTGGTCTCGGCGAACGTGCCGGAACAGGCGGCGGCGGCAAGCAACGGCATCCAGCTCATCGAGCGTACCCAACAGATCGGCAGTACGCTGGTGCGCTTCCACGCCCTGGTCTGGTCGCCGCTGACCACCCCGCTCAAGCGCCAGCTCGACTACGACGACACCGGCACCCCGAGCGACTGCTCCGCCTCCGGCAGCGGCGAATGCAAGCCGAAGCGCGCCTGGCTGAACGGCTATGTCAAGGACAAGCTGCTGAACGACTGCCTGTCCGACGCCGTGATCTATGAAGGCGCAAGCCGGCAGACGATCCGCGACGCGATGGTCGAGTCGGTCTCGCGCATCCTCGAAAGCAATCCGAACGGCGACCGCACGCTGGCCGTGGTCGCGGAAAGCCTGGGCAGCAAGATCCTGTTCGACGCCTTGAGCGCGATGCTCGAATCGCGCCAGCCGCGCACCCAAGCGCTGGGCCAGCAGGCCGCGCGGCGCCTGGGCCTGCTGTTCATGGCCGGTAACCAGCTGCCCATCCTCGGCCTGGGCGAGCAGGACATCGAACAGCGGCCCGACAGCCGCTCGGCCATGGCGGCGGACGCGCTGCAGCGCTTCCTCGAACTGCGCCGCCGCCAGGTGCCGCCGGGCGTGGAAGCGCTCAGCCGGCTGGCCGTGGTCGCCTTCACCGACCCGAGCGACCTGCTCACTTACCGCCTACTGCCGGCACGCTATGCGGCACCTGACGTGGCGGTAGCGGATGTGCTGGTATCGAACGACCGGACCTGGCTGGGTTTGATCGAGAATCCGGTGTTGGCGCACCTGGATTACCTGGCAAATCCGAACGTGGCGCGGATGATTGCCTGCGGCTATCCGCACGCCGCCAATTGCCGCTGACCCGCGGCGGGCCGACCTTGGCGTGCGCCCGACAATGACGCAAGCGCGTAGATTGACAGGCTGGCCCACATCGCGTTGCGGCCCTTGCCGCGGCGGATGAAGCCGCGCGCACAGGGAGAGGATCATGAAGGAAACCGAACCGCGGACCACGTTCCGCGGCCTGCCGCTGACCCCGGAACAGGACAGCGAAATCAGGCACTACATCCATCTCCAGTCCCGTCATGGCGTCCCCTGGGACACGCCGGAACTGGAGGCCATGCTGCATGACATGCTCGACCCGCCGGAACTGGCGGACGAAGATGGACAAGCCTTGGGCAATTCGATGGCAGCCGAGCGCAGCGCGGCGGTCGGCGAGCAGGACGATAGCGGGCGCCTGGCGTCCTAGAAAACAAAAACGCCCCTCGCAAGGGGCGTTTCGGCCGTCGGAACTCAGTACTCAGGCATAGCTGCGCAGACGCAGCGAGAACTCCTGCAGCGCCTTGATGCCCGACGCTTCGGCGCGGGTGCACCAGTCCTGCAGCTGTTGCAGCAGCTGGTCGCGGGTCGAGTGCGAACGCTCCCAGATCGCGCCCAGTTCCACGCGCATCTGGTGCATGGTTTCCAGCACCTTGCTGTGCTCGAACAGCTCGCTCAGCTGGGCCTGCTGCGGCGCCTGCAGCTTGGCCGGCTCGCGCTGCATCAGCTTGCGCGAGGTCTTCAGGAAACGCGCTTCCAGCTCGGCCTTGTGCTTGAGGTGCTCGACTTCCTCGCGGAAGGCAACCTTGACGGACTTGGCGTACTTGGCCATCACGTCGTAGCGGTTGGTGATGACGGATTGCAGCGTGTCGAGGTCGGCTTCCACCTTGTTCTTGGCCAGCTTCGGCTTCGGAATGGTCTTCTTGACCTTGGCCAGGCCGACCATTTCCATCATGCGGATATAGGCATAGCCGATGTCGAACTCGTACCACTTGCTCGACAGCTTGGCCGAGGTGGCGAAGGTGTGGTGGTTGTTGTGCAGCTCTTCGCCGCCGATCAGGATGCCCCAGGGGATCAGGTTGCAGGCCGCATCGTTGCAATCGTAATTGCGGTAGCCGGTCCAGTGGCCCAGGCCGTTGATGATGCCGGCCGCGGTGATCGGGATCCACAGCATCTGCACGGCCCAGATCGTGATGCCGGCCACGCCGAACATCATGACGTTGAACGGCAGCAGGACCGACACGCCCAGCCAGCTGTACTTCGTGTACAGATTATTCTCGATCCAGTCGTTCGGGCAGCCGTGGCCGTATTTTTCCAGGGTCTCGAGGTTCTTGGTCTCGGCGCGGTACAGCTCGGCGCCTTCCAGCAGCACTTTCTTGATGCCGCGGGTGACCGGGCTGTGCGGATCGTCGACGGTCTCGCACTTGGCGTGGTGCTTGCGGTGCACCGCCGCCCACTCCTTGGTCACCTGGCCGGTGGTCAGCCACAGCCAGAAGCGGAAGAAATGACTGACGATCGGGTGCAGCTCCAGCGCGCGGTGCGCCTGGTGACGGTGCAGATAGATGGTCACGCCCGCGATCGTGATATGGGTCACGATCAGCGTGTACACAACCATCTGCCAGGGCGACAGGTCGGCCAGGCCACCGTCCAGGAAGGACAGGACAGCCTGAAAGATGTTGCTCAGAAAATTCATTAACACTCCAGAATGGATGGCTTGCGATCGCCGAGATATGTCATACGCAGCGCATGACGCAAATACGCATTTTACGCGTATCTAGTGACCTGCGGCACGCCAAGGCACAATGAAAGCAGGCTTAATTGTGGATCCGCGCCACAACCGATGCTATATGCGCATCAAGGAGGCGCGTATCAAGTGCCGGGATGCCAAGTTTGATCTCGCCGGCCTGCACCAGGGCATAGATTTTCTTGTTGATTTCGGACACCACGCCACCCTGCCCGTTTTCCGGATCGCCGATCCAGAAGCCCAGGTCGAGCTCGTAGCCTTCCGGCGCGAAGCGGCTCAGCGACACGCCCGGCGCGGGACTCTCCAGCACCCGCGGCGTGCCCACCGCCTGCTCCACCAGCAGCGGCATCACCCGGTCGAGGTCGCAGCCGTAGGCCACCATCAGCTTGGTCGAGGCCCGCACCGCGCGCATGCTGAGCGTCTGGTTCAGCACCGGGCCGGAGATCAGCATCTCGTTCGGCAGCACGGTTTCGACGCCGTCCAGGCCCTGCAGCACGGTGTAGCGGGTGTTGATCTGCGTGACCTTGCCGGTGTACTTGTCGACCGAGATCATGTCGCCGATCGACAGGCTGCGCTCGATCAGGATGATGAAGCCGGACACGTAATTGCTGGCGATGCGCTGCATGCCGAGGCCGAGGCCGACGCCGAGCGCGCCGCCGAACACCGACAGCACGGTCAGGTCGATGCCGACCAGGCTCAGGCTGATCAGCACGGAACCGACCATCAGTACCGCGCGGCTGACCCGCGCCAGCGCCACGCGCAGCGAGCTGTGCAGGGCGTGCACGCCCATCAGGCGTTCTTCCAGCGCGGTGCCGGCCCACAGCGCCAGCATCATCAGCACCCCGACCGAGACGATCGCCTGCAGGACGTCGGCCAGGGTGACGAAATCGTTGCGTTTGGTGCCGTACTTGAGCTGGGTGGCGTCGAGGAAGTCGAACACGTCCGGCCACATGCCCGTGATGTACAGCGCGACCGCCCCCCATACCACCAGCGCGAAGATCTTCTCGAAGGTGACGAAGGCCTCGCCCAGCTGGCCGTGGCGCGCGAACACGCGCCGCAGCAGGTAGAAGGCCAGGCGGATCACCACCAGCGACCAGAACACCGGGATCGCGACCTTCACGATATTGGTGTGGAAGCGGCTCGCGGCCAGCAGGGCGCTGGACAGGTACAGCAGGCCGACCACCAGCAGCGGCGCCATCACCCGCGCCAGGGATTCCATGCCGACGTTAGGCACGGTAACGCCACGCGCGGCGCGGCGGCGGCGCCACCAGAACCCCAACAGCCCGGCGCACAGCCAGCCCAGCACGATGCTGGCGGCGATGGCCCCGACCTGCCACGGCATCCCGGGGCGGCTCAGGTCATCGAGCAGGTTGTCGATCAGGCTGGTCAGCGGCATCGGCGGTCGGCGCGGTCGAATTACTCGTCGGCTTCAGCAGCCTCATCCGCCTTGGCAGGCTTGGCGCCGGCCTTGCGCTCGAACACGGCGGCGAAGAAGCCGTCGGTGCCGTGCTTGTGCGGCAGCATTTTCAAGGTATCGCCCATTTCCAGCGGAATCCGCTGCTCGGCCAGGACCTTGTTCATCGGCACCAATTCGAAGTCCGGGTGGCCGGCCAGGAATTGCGCGACGATGCCGTCGTTTTCCTCGTCCAGCAGGCTGCAGGTCGCGTAGACCAGGCGGCCGCCGAACTTCACCAGGCGCGAGGCGCCGTCCAGGATCGAGGCCTGCTTCTCGGTCAGTTCGACGATGTCCTGCGGCTGCTGGCGCCACTTCACGTCCGGATTGCGGCGCAGCGTGCCCATGCCCGAGCACGGGGCGTCGACCAGCACGCGGTCGATCTTGCCGGCCAGGCGCTTGACCTTGGCGTCGCGCTCGTGCGCGATCACGACCGGGTGCACATTCGAGAGTCCGCTGCGCGCCAGGCGCGGCTTCAGCTTCGACAGGCGCTTTTCCGAGACGTCGAAGGCGTACAGGCGGCCGGTGCTACGCATGATCGCGCCGATCGCCAGCGTCTTGCCGCCGGCGCCGGCGCAGAAGTCGACCACCATCTCGCCGCGGCGCGCGCCCAGCAGCTGGGCCAGCACCTGGCTGCCCTCGTCCTGCACCTCGATCGCGCCTTCCTTGAACAGCGGCAGGTTCTGCAGGGCCGGTTTCTTCAGCACGCGCAGGCCGGTCGGTGCGTACGGGGTCGGCTCGGCCACGATCGGGGCGGTGGCCAGCTCGGCGATCACCTTCTCGCGGTCGGTCTTCAGGGTGTTGACGCGCAGGTCCAGCGGCGCCGGCGTGTTCAGCACGGCGGCCAACTGCAGGGTTTCCTCTTCGCCGTACTGGGCGACGAACTTGTCGTACAGCCAGTCGGGCAAGTTCGCGCGTTTCTTCGGCGGCAGCAGCGAGCGGTCGATTTCCTTGATGCGGGCCAGGAAATCGTTTTCGTCTTCGCTCAGGCCGCCCAGCGACTCCACGCCGACCGCCTCGGCCATGCCGAGCAGGACCAGGCGGCGCATGGTGGCGCTGGCGCCGGTGCCGAAGCCGCCGAATTCGGTGAAAAAGTTCTTGTTGCGCAGAATCGCATACACGCACTCGGCGATGGCGCCGCGTTCGCGGCCGCCGAGGCGGGGGTGGTCCTTGAAGTAGCGCGACAGGGTGACGTCGGCCGGCGCCATGAAGCGCAGGATCTCGCGCAATACTTCTTCAGCATTGCCGAGAATCGCGGGTGGCAATCTCATGTGTTTCCTTGGTTTAAATACTGGTGGTCTCGGCGATGCGGACTTCGCCGTCGGCGATGCACAGTCTGTCTTCAACGAACAGCCGCACCGCTTGCGGATAAATGACGTGTTCCTCGGCCAGCAGGCGCTGCGCCAGGTCGTCCTCGGTATCGCCCGGCAGCACGGGAATGCGCGCCTGCAGCACGCTCGGGCCGTGGTCGAGCTCGGCGGTGACGAAATGCACGGTGGCGCCATGCTCGGGCACGCCTGCCTCGAGCGCCTGCCGGTGCGTGTGCAGCCCGGGGAACAAGGGCAGCAGCGAGGGATGGATGTTCAGCATGCGGCCGGCGTAGTGTTCGACAAAGCCCGGGGTCAGGATACGCATGAAGCCGGCCAGAACCACCAGGTCGGGCGCGAAGCCGTCGATGGTCTGCTGCAGGGCGGCATCGAAGGCTTCGCGCGAAGCGAAGGCCTTGTGGTCGACCACGGCGGTCGGGATGCCGTGCGCCTGGGCGAATACCAGGCCTTGGGCATCGGGCTTATTGCTGACCACGGCAGCAATCCTGGCCGGCCACTGCTGCGCTTCCCGCGCCCGCACGATGGCTTCCATATTGCTGCCTCGGCCAGAAATAAGGATCACGATATTTTTCATAAGCGCGCATTGTAACCCGAGGCTGGAAGTGGGCCAATGGAAAGGGATGGGATTCGCCGTGGCGTCCCCGCGGACGACGGATCACTTTCGCGGGGACGACGAGCCTATTCGAACGGCCGCGCGCCCACCCAGCCCACCGATTGGGGCGATTGCGGCTCTTCGAAGGAATAAAACACGCGGAACGGGACTTTTTTCTCGGCCCAGAATTCGGCCGCGTCGCGAAAGACGTCGAGCAGGGTTTCGCGCGCTTCCTTGTCGAATTTTTGCGTATTCGGCAATTGATCGAGCACGGCGATGAATCCCGGCTGCGGTCCGGCCTCGGCGATCACGTTGGTGATGCAATTACGCAACGCATCGAAATTCTTGCTGCACTGGCGCGGGAAGGTGAATTGTTCGCCGATGCGGGCGCAAACTTGCTGTTTGGTGAGGGCGTTGGCGCAATGAGCATATAGGAAGTGATGGCCAAGGCGGCCTGCTTCCTTCTGCAGCTCCGTGGCGCGATAGGCTCGGATCGACTGCACAAGATTAGGCGGCACTCTCATCAACAAACTCATTTTCCCCTCAAGTTTCCCACCGTTAAAACCCTTAGTCCCGTAAGGGTAACGTTTTGTAGTAGTTGAATCAACCCGAATATGGCTGGGCAGGCCACATTTGTAATAATTGCCGGGCTTTTTCAGCCTGTATTAAGGCTTTTTACACCTTTTTTCGCTGCAGAGATGTATCTATATACCTCCTTCCGGCTGTTACATTTTGTTGCCATGCGGATCGCTCCACTGCGCCGACTAGCGGTAACATTCAGTCGTGGCAGTAACCGTCCAATCAACCGAGGTACGACAATGAACTTCAAAGCCAAACTGATTCTTTCCGCCCTTGGCGTCTGCGCCCTGCCGCTGGCCCAGGCTGGCGACTTCGAAGATTTCGGCCAGGTCGTGCGTGTGCAGCCGCGCATCGAGCAGATCCGCACCCCGCGCCGCGAATGCCGTACCGACTACGTGCAGGCCCCGGTCCAGCAGCAGCGCGGCCAGGGCGGCACGGTGGTGGGTGGCCTCACCGGCGCCCTGCTGGGCAGCCAGGTCGGCGGCGGCAACGGCAAGGTCGCCGCGGCGGCGGTCGGTGCGATCGCCGGCGCCATGGTCGGCGACCACGTCGAGAACGATGGCCGCGGCAATTACGCCGGCACCCAGGAGCAGGCCGTGCAGCGCTGCCGCACCGTGGAATCGCTCGAACAGCGCACCAACGGCTACGACGTGACTTACAACTATCGCGGCCAGACCTTCAGCACCGTCATGAACCGCGACCCGGGCAACCGCATCCGCGTGCGCGTGTCGGTCGAACCGGACCAGTACCAGTAACAGTTCTACCGGTGCGGAGGACTCCCCTCTTCTCCGCGCCGTCAGTTTCCTCCGCAGCACTGCCCTACCCTGCCTTGGTGCTTGCACCTCGGCAGGACCCCATCGATAATAGGACGTTCCCTTCAGGTCGTCCTATGCTCATCAAACGCAAATCCATCGAACAGGCCGAATCCTCGCGCCGCCCCGCCTCCACGCCCGCGGACGACGCCGCATCGAAACCGAGGCGCAAGCCGAAGTTCGCTCCCGTCACCCTATCCGAACAGGACGGCGTGCGCTTCCTGCACTTCGGCACCGAATGGGTGCAAGGCGCGATGCGCATCCGCAAGCCGGACTGGCCGGAACTCGAATACGCACAGCAGATGATGGCCTGGATGCTGTTCATCGAGCAGCCGCGCGCCATCGCCCAGCTGGGCCTGGGCGCCGCCACGCTGACCAAATTCTGCTACCGCCAGTTTCCCCAGGCCCTGGTCACCGCGGTCGAGCTGAACCCGTCCGTGATCGCGATCTGCTCCTCGATGTTCAAGCTGCCGCCCGACGACGAGCACCTGCAGGTGCTGGAGATGGATGCGCTGGACTTCGTGCAGGATGAGGCCAACCACGAAGCCTTCGACGTACTGCAGTGCGACCTGTACGACGCCACCGCGCGCGGACCGGTGCTCGACACGCCCGAGTTCTACCAGGCCTGCAACGCCTGCCTGGCCGAGAACGGCGTCATGACGGTCAACCTGTTCGGCGACCACCCGAGCTACAAGAAGAACATCAAGGCGATGCGCTTCGCCTTCGAACAGGTGATCTGCCTGCCCGAAGTCCACGACGGCAACGTGGTCGCGCTGTGCTTCAAGAACAAGCCCGACCTCGACCCGGAGCGCCTGGCCGCCCGCGCCGCGCAAATCGTGGCCGCCACCAAGCTGCCGGCCAAGTCCTGGGTGAAGGGACTGCAGGCCGTCATCGCCAACAAAACCTGAGCCATGAACGCCCCCACCGCATCCGCCCGGTCCAGGGTGCTCGACCTGCAGACCATTTTCTCGTGGCTGCTGGCCGACGGCATCGTCGAGAAGTCGACGGTCAAGCCGCACTTTTCGCAGGCCCAGGGCATCCTCAAGAATGCGGTGGGCGCGATGCATCCGCTCAGCGCGGTGGCCCAGTGCAAGATTGTCTCCGCCAGGCCACCGCACCGGCTGCTGACCCTGGACTTGCTGACCGAGTGGTGCGCCGGCAAGGTCGGCCTGCCCTTTTTCCGCATCGATCCCTTAAAAATCGACTTCACCAGGGTCGCGGACGTGATGTCGGCCAGCTATGCGGCGCGCTTCAACATCCTGCCGGTCGAGCTCAAGGGCGACGTCCTGGTGGTGGCGACCGCCGACCCCTTCCACACCGAATGGCAGGACGAGATCGCCCGCATCTCGCGCCGGCGCATCGAGCTGGTGCTGGCGAACCCGCTCGACATCGCCCAGTATATCGCGCAGTTCTTCAGCCTCGCGAAGTCGATCCGCGACGCCAACAAGTCGAGCGGCCAGGACCTCGCGCTGCGCAACAACTTCGAGCAACTGGTCGAGCTGGGCAAGACCAATAAACAGGTCGACGCCAACGACCAGCACATCGTCAACATCGTCGACTGGCTGTGGAGCTATGCCTTCGACCAGCGTGCCTCCGATATCCACCTCGAACCGAAGCGCGAATCCGGCGTGATCCGCTTCCGCATCGACGGCGTGCTGCACCAGGTGTATCAGGTGCCGGCCGTGGTGATGATTGCGATGACCGCGCGCATCAAGTTGCTCGGCCGCATGGACGTGATCGAGAAGCGCCGCCCGCAGGACGGCCGCATCAAGACCAAGACCGGTGGCGGCCAGGAAGTGGAGTTGCGCCTGTCGACCATGCCGACCGCGTTCGGCGAAAAGCTCGTCATGCGCATCTTCGACCCGGAAGTGGTCGTCAAGACCTTGCCGGAGCTGGGCTTTCCGCCCGACGACGCCGAGCGCTGGGATGCGCTCACGAAGCGCCCGCACGGCATCATCCTGGTGACGGGGCCGACCGGCTCGGGCAAGACCACGACCCTGTATACGACGCTGAAGGCGCTGGCCACCAGCGAGGTGAACGTCTGTACGGTCGAGGACCCGATCGAGATGGTGGAGGCCTCGTTCAACCAGATGCAGGTGCAGCCCGGCATCGACCTGTCCTTCGCCGACGGGGTGCGCGCACTGATGCGCCAGGACCCGGACATCATCATGGTCGGCGAGATCCGCGACTTGGAGACGGCCGAGATGGCGATCCAGGCCGCGCTGACCGGCCACCTGGTGCTGTCGACGCTGCACACCAACGACGCGCCGTCGAGCGTGATGCGGCTGCTGGAACTGGGTGTGCCCTGGTACCTGCTGGGCTCGACCCTGAGCGGCATCATGGCCCAGCGCCTGGTGCGCACCCTGTGCCCGCACTGCAAGAGCCCGGACGGCGAACTGTCCGACGAGGTCTGGAACAGCCTGGTCGGGGCCCTGGAAATCCCGAAACCGGCGACCGTGTACCGCCCGGTCGGCTGCCCGGAATGCCGCCAGACGGGCTTCCGCGGCCGCACCGGCATCTACGAACTGGCAACGGTAAGCGAAGCGTTTTCCCACCTGATCCGGGAAGTGACGGACCTGGCGGCGCTGCGCCAGCAAAGTATTCTTGACGGCATGAAGCCGCTGCGCATCGCCGGCGCCTACAAGGTCGTGGAAGGCGTGACGACGGCGGAAGAGGTGCTGAAGGTGAGCTCTGCCTTGTCCTAAGTTTTACGCACCTCTGGCGTAAATCAAAACAGCCCGCTATAATGCGTGCCTTCTTCGGGTCGTTAGCTCAGTTGGTAGAGCAGCGGACTTTTAATCCGTTGGTCGCAGGTTCGAGCCCCGCACGGCCTACCAGTATTACCAGGAAGCCCACGCATTTCGGTGCGTGGGCTTTTTGCGTTCTGGTCCCTCTCTGGTCGCTTTGGAATATTCCCGTCCCGTCTTGATCTCAGGGTCAGCAGACTTTTTCTCTCACAAAGCTAGTCTAAATTGGGCCAAGCAGACGGAAAATGACCCACTTTAGCGAGCTGACCAATTGCTCTGAAGGGGGGCCGCTAATCTATCCAAGCTTTCCCGCCACTTTCCCCGGCTCTAACCCTAAAGCGCTCCCTTCTATCGCCATCTTCTACCTTTGCCGATCTGGCAAGCGTGGGTCACGTCGCCCACCACTCGGCGACATGCTATTAGTTTCACAATTTTTTCAAATAAGCAACATGAGTTGATTCTGCCGTCCAGGCTACTATCGCATCCGGTGCTGAAGAATCTCTCTTGCAGCTTTCGCGCCAAGGCGTCCACTTGCCGCACATCGGATGTTTCGATAGGCGCTCCTGTACGCCCATCATCAAGTTGCGTTCGCTCAAATTGCACCTGTGCATGACCTTGAATAATTACAAGGTTCTCATCTCAGCAGGTGCAGCATCCGCCTGGCTTGCCTGACGCCGCGTTTGCTGATTGTCGTTGTGCCGATCCTTATCCATGCCGATAGGCCGGGCAGCCACACCCACCACCTAAAGTGTACGAACTCACGACCGACCGTGCCCGACAGTGACGGGCAGCAGGAACTTGCCAAGAATGAAGCAACGCCTTCAACCCAACGGGAAGTGATGACAGATGGCAGATAACGATATAGCAAATGTGCTCGGTTTCACGCAGTACAAGCTGGCAACGCGCGACCGCCCGCTTCGCCTGATTCTGGACGGTACAGACGGCACCGGCGACGAGTCGCTGCTTCCGCAACGGATAGTCGGCAGTGAAGCGGTCTGCGGTGGCTTCGAGTTCCGGATCCTCTGCGTATCCGAGAGCGCGACACTACCGCTCAAGAACTTTATCGGCGTGCCTGCCGAACTGCAGGTCGTTACCGACCGAGGACAGCTGCGCCGCATTTGCGGCATTGTCATGGAGGCCGCGTCGGGGCAAAGCGATGGCGGTCTCGCAACCTATCAACTGGTCATGTGCGACGCACTATCGGTATTGGAAAACAAGATCAATACCCGGGTATTCCAGGACAAGAACGAGCTGGACATCATTGAGATACTTGTCTCCGAATGGCAAAGGAGTATGCCGGTCCTGGCCTCGACTTTCGACCTACATATCGACGTCGGCCTCAGGAGCCGCCAGTTTCCTCGCCGTCAATTCATCATGCAGCACAACGAATCGGACGCTGACTTCATCCGCCGACTGATGCAGCGGCGTGGTATCGCCTGGTTCTTCCGTTCTAGCCTTACGAATGAAAAAACTGTCTCCGGTAGAGGCCAGCAGACGCCCAGGATCGGCCACACCTTGGTACTGTTCGACGACTCCAGCCGGCTCGACCAGAACGCAGCCGGTAGCGTGCGTTTTCATCGCGATGCCGCCACCGAGCAGCGTGACGCCATTACAGGCTGGAGTGCAGTACGCATTCTCCGCCCCGGTATCGGGTCGCTACATAGCTGGGATTACTTACAGCCGGGCAGCACGACCTTCATGACGACCCGAGCGCCATCGCAAGCGGACCAGGGTGAACGTGGCAACCAACTTGCGGCCGGACTGGATGACTTTCAGGTCGCAGCCCCACACCTTGGCGACAGTCCGCGCGATCTCTCGGAACTGAGCAACACGCAGATATCACGGCACGAATACGCCACGAAATGGTTCAGAGGCGAAGGCGGAGTGCGCGACCTGGCCGTCGGCGAATGGTTCAGCCTGGAAGGCCATCCGGAAATTGGCACCCATCCGGACAGCGAACGGCAGTTCGTTGTCACGTCGCAGGACATCGCCTCCGAGAACAACCTGCCGGTGGAAATCGGCGCACGTGTAGAGCGATTGTTCGAGCGTAGCGGTTGGTCCCGCGGTTCGGACATGTCTCCGCCCAAGGACAACGGCCAACCGCTGCGCTACAAGACTTGCTTCACGTGCGTCCGCCGGACCGTCCGTATCGTTCCACCGCGCCCTGTCCTGCCGCGTCCGCAATTGCAGACCGCGATCGTAGTCGGCCCCCAAAACGAGGTGGTCTGGTGCGATCATCTTGGCCGCGTCAAGGTCCGATTCCTGGCTACGCGACCGGAGGACCACGCCTATGCAGCTGGCGCTGGCAGTTCCGATTCGGATCGAGATTCGGCCTGGGTGCGGGTAGCCTCCAGTTGGGCTGGCAACGGAATTGGCAATACGGTCCAGTCTGGCGCGCGCCTGCTTCCGCCCGTCGGCGCCGAGGTACTTATCGCCTTTGCCGGGGAAGACCCCGACAAGCCCGTCATCATAGGCCAAGTTTACAACGGCGCTGCGCCGCCTCCGGCATTCGCTCGGGAGGATGGGCTGCCGGATACTCGCTACCAATCCGGCTTGCGGAGCCGGGAAGTGCGCGGCCAGCGGGGCAACCAGCTTCGGCTGGACGACACGACAGGCCAAATCAGTGCACAGCTGGCGAGTGACCATGGCGCAAGCGAACTGAACCTGGGATATCTCACCGAGCCGCGCCGGCAAGATGGTTCTCGGACGCGCGGAGAAGGTGCGGAGTTGCGCACCGACGAAGCGATCGCATTGCGGGCCGCGCGCGGAATCTTGCTGAGCGCCTGGAAGCTGCTCGGCGGTGCGGGTGCCAAAGGCGCCCAGCTTGCCCGCAACGAGTACCTCGACCTGCTGCGCGAGTGCGGTGAGCTGTGCAGTTCCCTCGGCGACTACGCTACCGAGCACAATGGTCTGGCGATCGACACCAAGGAACAGGAAGCGCTGCTTGCACGATTCAAGCAGTGGGAAGACGGCAGCAACACCGCGCCCGATGCCGCCGGGCCGAGAGAGCCTGTCATTGCGGTGACCTCACCCGCCGGAATCGGCTTCGCCAGTTCCAAAGCCATCGTAAGCTATTCGGCAAGCACGATCGATACGGCCGCCCAGCATCACCTCCAGCTCACGGCCGGCCAACGCTTTGCAGTCAATGCCGGCGACGGTGTCTCGCTCTTCGCGCGCAGCGGTGGACTCAGTGCGATCGCGCACACCGGCAAGCTTCTGCTACAGAGCCAGCACGACGACATCGCCGTCAATTCGGCAAAGGAAATCCAAGTGACCGCCAACGAAGGTTCGATCACCGTATCGGCCAAAAGCATTCTGCTGGTAGCGGAAGACGGTTCATTCCTCAAGCTGGGCGAAGGCTCGCCCGTACTGGGGAGCAAGCAAGCACTGAAGTTCCATGCTCCCGATTTCATTTGGGAGGGCTCCGAGACCATGAGCGCTCAGCTCCCCTCCTTCAAAAAGGACGGGACCGATCTCAAATTCGAACCCCGCTTTTACCCCCATCTCGACGGTGGCGTGCCTGCGGCCGGGCTGGCTTACAAGATCGAATCGCCTGCGGGTAGTAGCGAGGGCAGCACGGACGCCACTGGCGCGACCACGACCTTGAAGCACGAGCAGATGCACGTTGCGAGCATTCATCTCGAGGAGAAAGAGCAGTCATGACTGACGCAAAGAGCTCAGGGCTTTACAAAAAACTGCCTTTCGACAGAGGTACTGGAAAAGGCGTGACCCTACCGGGGCAAAATAACAAAAAGATTGTCGGGGTAAAACACAACCTGCCAGGTTCGATCATTCTTGTGCATGGCGTGAATGACATCGGGGTCAGCTATGACGCGGTGGAATCGGGCCTGTGCGAAGGTCTGGCGGCGCGCTTATACGGCGACCTGACACCAGGCACTTATCGCATGCCGCAAACGGCAGACCGAGACAAGCTGGAAGAGGATCCTGACGCCGTGTTCTACAAGCGTACGATCTCCGAAGAAACCCACAGTCCGGTAATTCCGTTCTACTGGGGGTTTCGAGAAGAATCCGCGCATGTCAAGGACTGGCGGAAAACCCCGCACGGCCAAGCGATGGACCGCTTTGGTAACCGGCTGGACAGGGATTATTCGAAGGAAGGCGGTCCATTCGCCAACGCGACAACGTCCCTCCCAGAGATGTGGAACCGTGGCAAGAGCGATGCGATGGGGACTATCGACTGGGCGGCGCATGATGCAACCCACCCACTCCTGAAGAGTCCTGGCCGGCTCTACATGATCCTGGCGGCACGACGCCTCGCCGCCCTTATTTCAATGATCCGCGACTACGATGAAAACGAAACGGTTTCGATCGTTGCGCACAGTCAAGGTTGCCTACTGAGCCTGTTAGCTCAGGCTTTCCTGCTCGACCCCAATCTGCAGAAGGACCAGCCTGGCGCGCGTCCGGTCGATACCCTGATCCTCTGCAACCCGCCGTACAGCCTGATCGACGAGCTGCCAACCACGGCAGCTCTTGCTAACGGCTACGCCGGCGAAGATCCCCTGATGACGGCGGAAAAAAAAGACCGCTACCAATTCATCAGCGGCGGACAGACACTGCATGCCCGTTTAACGACATTGGCGAACATCGTCAAAGGTGTCCATGCAAAAAAACATCAAGCGCCTGAGTTAACAGAACTGACTAATACAAAAAAGCATTTCGGTGCAGTCGGCCCCAAGTGGGCGGTAGCCAAGGATCGCGATAACCGAGGCAAAGTCTATTTGTACTTTTCCCCCGAGGATATGACGGTGGCATTCGCCGGCGTCGAGGGAATTGGCTGGCAAGGCGTGCCTGACTTCCTGCGTGGTCATCGCCATGAAACCCGCCAGACCAGCGCCCGCCCAACGTTCAAGGATTTCGCGTCCCAGCAGAGCAAAACGGTCACAGTACCCGTACCGACAATACGCAGACCGCTTTCAGAGTTAGGTGATGGTTTCTTCCAGCGCGTTTTCACCTTAAAGCGCCGACCGGATTTCCGAAACGGCCAGGTTGTCCTGGTCGGACAGGCACCTCATGATTTCACGCTACGGGTCCCCGGCGAAGACGATCACGCCCACACGGCTGCGAGCGATTCGTGGACGAGCAATCACGCCCTGCGCCAGCATTTGCCGCACCTTGGCGGCGCGCCCAGCGACGCATCGGCCGAAGAGCGAGCTCGATATGGTCTTCGCCGCATCACCGGCGAGGCATTGGCGAAGCCAATTGTTGCCAGCATGGGCGAAGGCGCCTTCCCCGATGCGCAGAATCGTTTCGGCGCTAGCGAGAACGTCGACCAGATCGACGCTGCTGTCTCCATCACCAGCGATTACGGTATCGACAGCCACCACTGGGAATGTATAGCAGATCCAAGTGGCTTCTCGGCGGCATTGCGTGGCTACCAGCCAGTACCTAGTCCACGACCTGCGCTACACAAGGACAAAGTGGCGAAATGTAACGAACATCGGGCGGCGTTGACGGAAAAACTCAATCGCGACAAGGACAACGCCGATAAGTGCGAGGTCAAGAATGTCTACGTTTGTCTGGAATTTGGCTTTGATCGTCCGAGCAATCCGCCCAAGTTGTTGATCGAGCGGACCGAGACGCCGAACGAGGCGCGAAAACGCTGGCAGAAGACAAGTGTGTCACGCTCGTTTCATAGCGCGATCTACGGCGGGCGCAAGAACCACAGCCATGTTACGGCATACGACGTCGCGATTGGTGGAGGAAAAGCACCGACTCATCCGCTGTTCTACAAGTACCTGTGCGCAGTGGCGGATTGGCGGCTGAAGAAACCAAACTTAAGAGATCCGCTGCGGCCAGGGATGCCTATGTGGGAAGACTTTCTGCAACAGTTTGCAGCTTACTGGGCGGACGAACGGCCGTGGCGAAAAGCACTGATCGAGGGTAATCAAGTGTATTACTCGACCGGAAGACTGCCTGCCGATCTTCCCCTACCGCCCGAAGGTCTGCCGTCGGCCCTCGTCGTGGAATCGATGTCTGGAACGGTCGGGAAGGCCGAAAGGGTGACCTCATGAGCACACGCGATAAACCGCGTAATCGGGGAGAAGTACGACCACTGACCAGTTCGATATTCCATCGAACGCTGGCATCGCTGTTCTTTATGATTTCGATGAACGTAATCGCGGCATCCAAGCAAACGGAGGCGACAATGAGCAAACCATGGTGGCTTCTAGCGGTCGTGCTAGGAGTTGGGCTCGTGCTAGGAGTTGGGCTCGTGCTTGGAGGGCGTTGGGTGCTCGGGGCACGTGAAGCCAGCGCGCGTCAAGCGCAAGCCGGTGCTGCAGCTTCAAAGGCACAAGAACAACTAGCGACGGCGCGCACCGAACAAGGACGGCGCCAATACGTTCTAGAAGTGATCAACTTGGGAGTCACCTTGGACAAATACCGGCAAGGAAAGCTGTGGGATGCGCTTCAATCCGGCAATCCGCACACCTCACTTCGTGAGCAAGACCCAAAGAAATATCCGTGGACGATGTTCGACAAACGCGGCATGAGCGGGGGCCGTAGTGGCGACACCTTGGAAAATGGTGCCGGCTATACCGTAACGGAATGGGGGACGCCGGTCTTCAACGCAAGACCGCCCGACATGAGCAAGTATGCAAACAACCCGCTTGTGCCTGATATGGGCCTTGCTGCGTCGGCAGAATCGTCCGGCATGAGCACAAGCCTGTTCGTGGCCGGCCCAGCGCGTTTTGCGGAGCGGCCGGATCGCATACTCAAGGACATTTTCGATTTTTTCGATGCCAATCCAGACGTGCCCTATGTCGTATTGAACTCGGACGACGGCATGGATGTCCGGCATACCTCTCGGTCTCCCGGCTCGCCGCCACTCGTCAAAGAAGGCTACTACGTTCCCGAAATGCCGGACTCATCGGCACTCTTCGCACTGGCCCGCCGCGAGCGTGTTGATCCGATCCGACCGTTCGCCTACGAGGATATCGACGACTACCGGGTACCCATGGATGTGCTCAACCGTAACGGGGTCGCCAGACGTCTCTTCCTTGGTTATCTCGAACTGCAAAAAGCGGTGCCACGTCCGAATGACCCCGATTTACCGGAAAGTCGCACCGTGACTGCGGCGGAATGGCTAGACTTCGCCGCCAAGTTCAGTGTACGTCCGGATATTCGCGGCACCGGCTCGACCAGCTTTCTCGACCGGGAACTGAACGCGAAGCACCGGCCGCCGGCGGACTGGAAGCCAACGCCTTGGTTCCCTATCCCCTGGAGCAAGCTGCAACTCGAACAATTCGACAAGATGACCACGCGCGGCTTTGTTCACCGGCCCGTATTCGTGAGGACCACCGACGAACACGGCAAGCCGCTAACCCGTCGCGATGCCCGCCAAAAGGCACTCATGGAAGGCTTGCAGCAAGCACTACTTACCTTGCCTGAAGCCGAGCGGGCGAAGGCCCCGGCACGCGTCATCGTCGCCACGAACAATCAAACCGAACAGCTGATCGCTATCGAAAGCGTGTTGCACCAATATGCCGCACAGGGCGGTCCCGAGATCGACAGTGGTAAGCTCGACCAGTTCATTAATATTGATCGGCGCCTTGGCAATACGGGCGCGGCCACGTTATTCATGGAGATGGCGATCGGCGTAATCGGAAGCTATCGCGTTGGCGGCCCAAGCCTGGCGATTAACCTCCGCGACCCGCACGAGGCAACCTTCATTTTCGTCAGTCCGCCCTCCGAAGAAAAGCGCAAGGCCCAGCAACACTTGGGCGACGTGTTCCGTAGCATCAAATCTCCAGCGATCAACCCGGAGAATTACGCTGTGCCGGAGACCAAGTAACCATGAAGAACGTCATCCGGCTTGGGGATGCCACATCGCACGGCGGCAAGGTAATCAGCGCCAGCGCCTCCAACTTCAAGGTTCAGGGGATTCCGGTGGCATGCGTAGGCGACACGTGCAGCTGCCCCCTCCCTGGACATTCTGGCTGCACGATTACGACCGGGTCCCCGCATCACAAAATCAGCGGAAAGAGCATCGCCTTTGATGGCGACAGTCTCAGCTGCGGGGCAAAACTCATCTCAAGCTTCAAGCACTTCAGTACGAATATGTAACGTTGGCCAGGCTCGTACATGCGCAAGGGACCTTACCCGCAACGTTACCAGGACAAGCAGTGGTGACGCGTTGTGACGGAAGTCCTACCAACTAACCGGTTGTGCCCCTCGTTGAGAATGACTGATGAGCTCGGCAAGCGTTGCAGTCATTGATTAATAAAGGTTGCCCATACCGACCCAGCGACTTTTAATCCTTGGTCGCTCGTTCGCGCCCAGCACGGCCTATCAAGATTCAACGAAAACGCCAGCCTTCGGGTTTTTCCTACACTCGGTACATTACCTTCCCAACCACCGAATGGAGCGACCATGCGAGCACTTTCCCTCTTCCTGGCGACCACCGCTCTGCTGACCACCGTGGGCGCGGCCCAAGCCGATGCTGGATCGACCGAGCCGCTTAGCACGACTGCCCAGCAAATGGATGAAGTCACGGGCACGTACAAGCTCAGCGACGGACGCCGCGCCGAACTCTTCGTGCTGGACAACCGCATTTATGTGAGGATCGGATCTGGCCAGCAGAAGGAACTGCACCTGGCCGGAACGGACCGCTTCGCCTCGCTTGATGGCAGGCTATCGGTCCAGTTCGGCCCGCGCCTCGCCACCGACCATATCGTGCTCGCGCAGGACCGCAGCATCGCAGGACGGGACACGATCCGGCTCGCGTCGAACGAGCGCGCAGGCCGCGGCAGCGCCGACTGACGCGTTTTCTGCTCGAGGGGCTTAGCAAAATACCGCCGAGCCGCTATAATACCGGCCTTCGGGTCGTTAGCTCAGTTGGTAGAGCAGCGGACTTTTAATCCGTTGGTCGCAGGTTCGAGCCCCGCACGGCCTACCAGTATTACCAGGAAGCCCACGAATTCAGGTTCGTGGGCTTTTTGCTTTTCAGATCCATCAGGGCTTCCATGCCGCGTGACGAAACATCAAGTCATTTGCCGATAGGTCAAGCGCTTCACCTTCCGCATGCCTCCTACGATCTTGCGCGCGACCCACGGCAGTCGACCTTCGCGGTGCTCATTTTCAAGCAGATAAATCTTGAGTTCCTGCAGACGGGTCAAAGCCGCGTTTTTCGCCACTCTGTTTATATTCAGAAGATATGCCGCGCGAGACCGGTAAATGTCCAGGTTAGCCATGTCGCGCTGAATGCCCAGCAACTTGAACTTGTATTCATTGCGTCCCCAGCTGAGATGTGCCTCTTTTGCTCCGCGCTTGATTTTCTCCTGCATTGCAAGATAACAACACAGCATACCAAGACTGTATTTCGTAAATCTTGCATCATACCCAACCATTTGCGCAAAATAATGATCCCCGATACGCAGGCTCAGGCTCCCTCCGCATACCTGGCCGTCGAACAAGGCAACGACGAGCAAACCGGAGGTTTTTGCGCGCTCGGTCATCCAGGCCATCTCCTCCGGCTGAAGCCCAAAAGGGATCCTTTTTTCGTGCATGTTCGCTTTTTTTAAACTGATGAGGTCATGCACAAGCTTGACGTCGATCTCTTCATTTTCATACGTCGCAAAGTGGAATCCCGGATGATCCGCGGCAATCGCTTTCAGCTGGTGCCTGATATTGTGGCGCATCTTGGAGCTTAAACTTGATAGATATGCATCTACCGTTTTCGGCAAGGTGACGACGATATCCTCGGAATGGCCGTATTGTTGATGGATGAAACGAAGACCTCCGATATCTTTGCCGATGAGAGAAAAGGATATCCTTGATACCGAGGGGAACCGATCAAAGACATAATCTTTCAGTCTTTCTATCTCCTCCGGTGCAAGCTCTATCATTTCATTGACGACCTTCATTGTCTGGCCTTCCTGCCGCAACAGGAAAATCGCCACCGGACAGCCGTTACGGCGGACAACGTAAGCGCCCGCCTGCCTTGCTCTTTGCCTGATGGCGAAATGCGAAAGCGAAGAATTGAAGTTCTGATATAACAGGTCGAGTTCGGGCTCGAGGGACGGCAGAATAGTTTCGTAATAGGATACGGATACTTCATCAGCCGTCGCCGGCCCGGCCGCTGCCATTAAATCCTTGGGCATATTGGAGTCCTTGGATATGCTTGCTCATCTTGGAGAGTTGCCGGGGCTGCAACGCTGTTGTGCGAACGCAGCCCATGTCCTGCTCAATTATCATGCTCAATTCGAATCCTCGGTCGAGGCTTCGACACGTACCTCCCCCAATCCGATCAATCCACCTGCTGGACTATGGTCGCCACTGACGCGAACAAAGGACACCGACATCATGCCAAGGGCTCTTGCTGAAGCGCCAAGCAAGGCCGGGGTGATCCCGTATTTCAACTGGATATGATCTCCACCATGATGCATGGCAGCGTTGATTTCGAACGGCCCGAAGCTACCGATATAAACACTGCCCGGTTGTCCAGGAGTAAGCCCTGCAGAAGGAATATTCAGGTATAGCTGGTAAAAATACCCCCCTTGCTTGCCAAGTTCGCTGATTTGAATATTATCGAGAACGAGGCGCACCGAGCGGTACGCATTGCTCGTACCAGCCAAAGAAGCTGCCTGCCCTGCTGCAATCTTTGCGAGAACGCCTGCGTTCTCTGCACTGACCGGCAATTGCACACTGACCGATCGTTCACTCAGGCCGACATTCAACGCTCCACCTACCGAATAAGTTTGGCTGCTCGTCTGGCGGGGTCCGGCTATCCGGAACGAACCCACGGGCGGAATCGATCCCAGGAGGTCGTTCGACGTCGCCTGGACCCGATGTATATGGGGGTCACCAATCTTCGCTAGCGGCAATGAAGCAGGGAAGCTTTCGTTGTAGTAGCTATATCCCAGGTTCGTGCGTGTGTCATAGGTTGCCGATCTTGCGATGCTGAGCGAACTATTGTAGACATGGGTCCCTGACCAGTAGGAGTTTGTCAGCGAAGGCATTCTGCGCTTGCCGCCGGCCCTTACCCAAGCAACCCAGAGTCTGTCGACGTTCGCATGATGCAGCCAAAAAATAGGATCGAGTGGCGACTGCATCGTGGCCATGACATTACCGATCAGGTTATGGATCGGATTGTGCGGAGCGTCTTCGAAAGTCGGCTCGTAGGCGTTGCTCATTCCTCTCGGGAAATTAGTAATCTTTGATGAGAAGGGTGCCATCGTCAACGCCTGGCGCACATTCGTGTTGACACGACTAGCGTACAGCGGGTTGGTGCTGCTGGAATTTGTGAATTCCGGCGGTAATGTTGCGTTTGAATAATAGTCCCAGTAAGGAAGGACAAGCTGGCTGTCGTTGGAAATCGCGCGCAACTGGCGTTCAAAGTAGTACAAGTATCCGCGATGCCATGCAAGAAAATATGGGACACCATGCGGGCAATTGTTGAGGTGAATATTCATCCAATAAGACCAGCTGTTCGGATCAGCCGAGTTCGTATTGGATTTCATTGTAGTAATAGCATTGAGAAGCGCATCGTAATGCGTTGTTGTCGTGAATGACTGCCATTCCGGGCGGACCGTCAATGTAGTTGCCGCAAACAAGTCCAGCGGAAGCGATGATGCTCCGAATGCCAGGACAGAACTTCTCATGAAATTTCGCCGGCCAAACTTTCCTTGTACCATAATATATCTCCTGAAATTCGCGCAACTCCGGCTGTTCCATCGCCCGCTTATCGCATTTCAAGCATCATTGTCGAGTGAGCGACTGGAAAAACCTTGAATCGGGCATTTGACAGTAGTCAGAGCAGCCTCAGCCAAGTTTGATGTATGTCATACCAAGCCAGAAAAGTTTAAAAAACCACAAATTACATGTGATATTTATCAACTTTCTTTTTTAATTTACATGCTAGTCAGGCTTCGATTAGCCTACCCTGTACTAGCTGCTCGTTTGCAGCTACTCCTTTAAGGCAGAGGAAGCTGATCCATTGCTTTCTGGATCGAACTGGCACATCCTGTCGAGATAAAGAATACAAGCCTTGAGATTGATATTTTTTGGCCGGTATATTAAGAAACTTTCCGGCTGGTTCCGCGAACCATTTTTTTGGACGTCCGCCAGATATCGATTCCACGCGCAACCGCTCTTGCCGCTCCGGTATCCTTGGACTCGCAATCCAATAACGCAAATCGGGCTTCCATCGCATATCCCTGCAGAGCCACCCTGATTGCATAGGGTAAATTAAAAAAAATCGCGGCACGGTTGCGGTAGATCGTCAAGCTGTCATATTTCCGGGATTCGCCCAGCAATCGGTATTTGTAGGAAAGCCGTCCGCACATCAGATTGATTTCCGCGCCATTCATGCGCATGCATTCCATCGCGGTCCAGTAACGGCACAGCATTCCCGGGCTGAATTCGTCGTATTCGCTGTCATGGCCAGTCATGATCATGTAATAGGTGCTGCCGACGCGGCAGCAGAGAGTCGCTGCGCAGATACGATCATCAATCAAGACCAATCCCGCCAGACCCTTTTCCGCGGCCAAAGTGGCAAAGCGTTGTGCATCCTCGTCCTGGTAAGCGGAAATCTTGTTCTTAGCAGACATTCGATTCCTGTTCCAATGGACAATCCGACTGGTCAGGTCCGTATCGATGCGACTGCCCCGGATCACCTCGAAACGAAGGCTGGGGTGCCGAAGTTCGAAGGCCTTCGCATGGTGCTTGAGAGTGCGGCGTGTCTTCGTCCCCATCTTTCGCGTGTATTCCTCGGGCGCTCCGCCAAAAGGAACGACTATGTCCTCGCCGGCGAGGAATTGTTGAGAAGGATAAGAAGCTCGTAGCTTGCCCATGTGTACGCCGGAAAAACAGATCCGATTTACTTCAGGCATTCTTCCGAATATATAGTTGGCAAATTTTTCGACTTCTTCCTGCTGGGTTCTGATTGCACTATTCAAGACCCTGATCATCAATCCATCACGTTGAAACAAGAACACCGAGCGAACCGAGCCTTTGGAATGAGCAACATAGGTGGATACCGAATTGTTCAGTTTCCCGGCGAGCCGCAGATAAGCAATGGACGAATACAGGGCGCCATAACATCGATCCATCTCTTCCACCGCAAAATCCGGTATATGGTTCTCATAGCATTGGATCTCTTCCTTGCCCTCAGGAATTCGGTACTTCGCTTCCTCATGATCGGCGCTTGTCTTCATTGTGCATCCCTATCGCAACATTTCTGCAAGGTTAAGGTCTGGCTGAAGGATTGCCACCGTTAACGAAAGCATACGGGCTCGGCTTTACATTCACCGTGCATTGATAGTAATAAGTCTATGCGCCGCAAGACAGGCAAGTTCATCCGTATTTGAGGTGGATCAAACGTAGGTTCGAAACCAAAAGGGGACTGTTGATCCGCAATATGTTGAGCTGAAAATGGTTGAGTTAGCGTTCGCAACGCCCCCCCATGCGTAATGCCCGCAAGCGCAGATGAGCAGGATGGACGGCAAGTTCTGCCGATACATTGAAGCGCGGTTGACTGCCGTATCGGTATGCATGCCTTTACCAAATCACGACAATTTCCCGATGACGGACTGCTATCCTCTGCAGTTGCAATGCAGGCAATGGAAGGAGACCGCATGAACGCATCCCGTTTCGCATTCGCCGCGGCCATCCTGGCGGCAGGCGGCGCCCAGGCGCAGTTGATGGATCCGGCATCCCAGCCCCGGCTGCAGGCCCAGCCCTCGCCGGAAGCCAGGGCATTCGCCAGGATGCCCGCGCCGTTCGAGCGCGCCTACATGGTCGACGAGGGTGCGCACCCGTTTACCAGGCTATTCGAGGGCTACCGCAGCGATCCACGCCTCGTCGCCGGGATCAACCTCAACCGCTATCTGGCGCTCGAAGCGGGCTACCGGGAGCGCAAGGACCGGGGCTTCCACAGCATCGACCCGCACGATCCCCTCGACACGACGGGCGCGCTCGGCACCCAGGGCTTTCACACCTATGTCGCCGTCAAGGCGACGGCGCCGATCACCGACAGGCTCTCGGCCTACGGCGCGCTGGGCACCGCCCATAGCGAGCGGCGCGGGGGTGACGCCCTGGGCAAGACCGACAACGTCGACACCGGTACCTACACCAGGCTCGGCGCGCAGTACAAGCTGAACGAGAAGGCGTCCGTGATCGTGGAAAGCCAGAACTTCGGCAATACTTCCCAGAAGTGGGGCCAGGACACCAACGGAAATGGCGTGAACGCCAAGCTCAAACTCGGTTTCTGAGCTCCGTCCCCAGCGTGACGACGACACCGAGCGGTCGTCGTCGGGTACTACCGCGATCCGGGCGGGCATCCGCGGGTCCGGTTCTCCACCGGCCCGCTCCCGGAACGTGGCTTTGTCGATTGACGCGTTGAAGCTATATTCAGCGCTTCAGCTGCGACAGGTCGCGCACCGCACCGCGGTCTGCCGAGGTGGTCAGCGCCGCATATGCCTGCAGCGCCTGCGACACCACGCGCTCGCGGTTCACCGGCTGCCAGGCGTCGGGGCCGCGGTCTTCCATTTTCGCGCGGCGATGCGCCAGCTCTTCGGCCGACACCCGCAGGTCGATGGTACGGGCCGGGATGTCGATGTCGATCATGTCGCCCTCCTCCACCAGGCCGATCGCACCGCCTTCCGCCGCTTCCGGCGAGGCGTGGCCGATCACCAGGCCCGACGAGCCGCCCGAGAAGCGCCCGTCCGTGAACAGCGCGCAGGCTTTACCGAGGCCCTTCGACTTGATGTACGAGGTCGGGTACAGCATCTCCTGCATGCCCGGACCGCCCTTCGGCCCTTCGTAGCGGATGATGACGACGTCGCCCGCCTGCACGCTATCCCCGAGGATGGCTTCGACCGCCGCGTCCTGGCTTTCGAACACGCGCGCCTTGCCGGAGAATTTCAGGATGCTCTCGTCCACGCCGGCCGTCTTCACGATGCAGCCCTTCTCCGCGATGTTGCCGTACAGGACAGCCAGGCCGCCGTCCTGCGAGTAGGCGTGGGCAAGGTCGCGGATGCAGCCGTTGGCGCGGTCGATGTCGTTGGACGCGAAGCGCTCGGCCTGCGAGAACGCGACCTGGGTCGGCACGCCGCCCGGCGCCGCGCGGAACAGTTGATGGACTGCCGGGTCGTCGCTGCGGCGGATGTCGTATTTCTCGATCGCGTCGCCCAGGGTCGGCGAGTGCACGGTCGGTACCGAGGTGTCGAGCAGGCCCGCGCGCGCCAGTTCGCCGAGGATGGAGACAATGCCGCCGGCGCGATGCACGTCCTCGATGTGGTACTTGTCCGTCATCGGCGCGACCTTGCACAGGCAGGGCACCTTGCGCGAGATGCGATCGATGTCGGCCATCGTGAAGTCGACGCCGGCTTCATGGGCCGCGGCCAGCAGGTGCAGCACGGTGTTGGTCGAGCCCCCCATCGAGACGTCCAGCGCCATCGCGTTCTCGAACGCGGTCCTGGTGGCGATGCTGCGCGGCAGGACCGAGTAATCGTCGCCTTCGTAGTGGCGCTTGGCCAATTCAACAATCAAGCGTCCCGCGCGCAGGAACAGTTCCTTGCGGTCGGCGTGGGTGGCGACGATGGTGCCGTTCCCCGGCAGCGCCAGGCCCAGCGCCTCGGCCAGGCAGTTCATCGAGTTCGCCGTGAACATGCCCGAGCAGGAACCGCAGGTCGGGCAGGCCGAGCGCTCGGCTTCCAGCACGTCGGCGTCCGACTGGGTCGGGTCGCCGGCCTTGATCATGGCGTCGATCAGGTCCAGCTTGATGATCTTCGTGTCGTTGTTGACGGTCTTGATGACCTTGCCCGCTTCCATCGGTCCGCCCGACACGAACACCACCGGGATGTTCAGGCGCATCGCGGCCATCAGCATGCCCGGCGTGATCTTGTCGCAGTTCGAGATGCAGACCATGGCGTCGGCGCAGTGGGCGTTGACCATGTACTCGACGGAATCGGCGATCAGGTCGCGCGAAGGCAGCGAATACAGCATGCCGCCGTGGCCCATGGCGATGCCGTCGTCGACGGCGATGGTATTGAATTCCTTGGCGACGCCGCCGGCCGCCTCGATCTCGCGCGCGACCAGCTGGCCCAGGTCCTTCAGGTGCACGTGGCCGGGCACGAACTGGGTGAACGAATTCACCACCGCGATGATCGGTTTTTCGAAGTCGCCATCCTTCATGCCGGTCGCGCGCCACAGGGCACGGGCGCCGGCCATGTTGCGGCCCTGGGTAGTGGTACGGGAACGGTAGGTCGGCATGATATCTCCTCGGGAAGCGGCAATCGAATGAAGTACCCAGAGTGCCGCAGGCCCTGTGATTTGTCCAATACATGATTTATTGCTGTGTGATTCTTTTTGCGTATCACAAGATTTCCCACACGAAAGGTCTTGGCCGGATGCTCCCGAGCCGCTATAATGCGGGCCGTCGGGTCGTTAGCTCAGTTGGTAGAGCAGCGGACTTTTAATCCGTTGGTCGCGTGTTCGAGCCACGCACGGCCTACCACGAACAAGCAGTAGCAGATCAGCCAGCTTTCGAGCTGGCTTTTTTGTTTTCGCTTTCCGACCATGCCCCAGACCATCCACGTTCCCGTCCACCACGAGCTCGTCATCAAGAAGAGCCGCTTCATCGCCTGCGTGCAGCCGATGCCGGACCGCGCCGGCGCGCAGCAGGTCGTGGCGCGCCTGCGTGCCGAGCATCCCGGGGCCGCCCACGTGTGCTGGGCCCTGCTGGCCGGCGGGCAATCAGCGGCGGTCGACGACGGCGAACCGAGCGGCACCGCCGGGCGCCCGATGCTCGACGTGCTGCGCCACCAGGACCTCGAAGGCGTGCTGGCCACCGTGGTGCGCTATTTCGGTGGCGTCAAGCTGGGCGCGGGCGGACTGGTGCGTGCCTATACCGACAGCGTAGCCCAGGCCCTGTTGAAAGCGGAAAAGATCGCCATCATCCGCCAGCGCACGCTGCGCTGCGCCGTTTCCTATCCGCTGGAAGGCCTGATGCGGCGCGAATTGGAACTGGCCGGAGCCGAGCTCGAACAGGTCGAGCACCAGCAGGAGGTGCTGTTCACGTTCCGCCTGCCGGACGACAAGGCGGATGCGCTGGTCGGGCGGCTGAACGAAGCGGGGAGCGGACGCATCGCCTGGATCGAAGAGCCCTGCTAAAAAAGCCATCATCTCCACTAATACCGGTCATCACGACTCGAAAGCGGACTCACCATTCGTGCGCCGCTATAGTGGCCGGTCCTTCCCATCAAAAGAAACAAGAACGTGATCAAGAAGAGCCTGGCTCCACTGGCCCTGGGCGGTTTCGGCATCGGCATGACGGAATTCGTCATGATGGGCATCCTGCCCGACATCGCCACCGGCCTCGACATTTCCATTCCCCAAGCGGGTTACCTGATTTCAGCCTATGCCGTCGGCGTCGTGGTCGGCGCGCCGACCCTGGTCAGCATGCTTGGCCACCGTCCGCCGCGCGGCGTGCTGGTCTGGTTCATGCTCATGTTTGCCGCCTTCAACGCGCTGTCGGCCTTCGCGCCCAACTTCCATACGATGATGCTGTTCCGCTTCCTGGCGGGCTTGCCGCATGGTGCCTTCTTCGGCGTCGGCGCCGTCGTCGCCACCCGCCTGGCGGACAAGGGCAAGGAAGCGGCGGCGCTGGCCAGCATGTTTTCCGGCCTGACCCTGGCCAACGTGGTCGGCGTCCCGGCCGGCACCTGGCTCGGCCACCATATGAGCTGGCGCATCGTGTTCCTGATCGTCGCCGTGATCGGCCTGGCGACCGCCTTCATGACCCAGAAGGCGATTCCCTATTTCGAGGGCAGCGAGCGGGCCGGACTGGCCCGGGACCTGCGCATCTTCCGCAACCCCAAGCTGTGGCTGGCGCTGGGCATCACCTCGATCGGCACCGGCGGCTTCTTCGCCTGGCTCAGCTACATCGCGCCCCTGCTCACCGACGTCACGCGCTTCCACGCCGACATGATCCCGCTGATCATGACCGTGGTCGGGGTCGGCATGACGGCCGGCGTGCAGTTCGGCGGCAAGCTGGCCGACCGCGTGCATCCCCTGCACGCCATCACCATCCTGCTGGCCTCGATGATCGTGCTGCTGTGCCTGAACGCCCTGCTGGCGTCGTCGCAGCCCGCGATGGTGGTGCTGGCCTTCCTGGTGGGGGCGAATGCGCTGGCGCTGGGCCCGTCGATCCAGATGCTGCTGATCGAGCATTCGCGCGAAGCCGAGATGCTGGGCTCCTCGCTGGGCCAGTCCGGCTTCAATATCGGCAACGCCACCGGGGCTTTCCTCGGCGGCATTCCACTGATCATGGGGTATTCCTACGCCTCGCCGCAATGGGTCGCGGCCGGCCTGGCTAGTGCCGGCCTGGTCCTGGCGCTCGCGATGCAGGCGCATGGGCGCCGCGCATTCAAACCAGGACCGCCTGCCCCATCGATTCGCTGAGCTCGGCGGCCTCGCCGATGATGGCGTGCAGGGTCGCCTCGTCGACCAGGAAGTCGAGCGCGCTCTCGCTGTGCTCCGGGAGCGGCACCTTGATGCCCAGCGGCGACGGCACCCTGGCATAGAGGTTGGCCAGCAGCAGCGTGTCGAGTAGCGAGCTCGGCGGCATGTTCAGCCAGCCGCCGCGCAGCTCGAAGACGGCCTGGGCTACCGGCTCGGGCAGGGCCAGCCGGCGCCCCACCTCGCGCATGACCACATCCTCGCACAGTTCGCCCCAGCGCTCGTCGTCGTCGTCGAGCAGACCCGGGAATTCGTCCGCGCGCGTCAGCAGGTAGAAGGCGCCGATCTCGTGCACGATGCCGGTGAACATTGCCGTGTCCGGATTGACGAAGGTGACGCGGCGCGCGAACACCTGGGCCAGCGTGGCCACCTGCACGGTGTGCTCCCACAGCTGCTCGGCCTTGGCGCGCAGGCCAGGAGTCTGGATGCATGTGCCGAACTGGCGTACAACCAGGCTGGCCACCAGCATCTGCAGGTTGCGGTAACCGATCCGCGTGACGGCCGCGCGCACATTGGTGATCGGCGCATTACCGGCATTGAAGGCGGAGGAATTGGCCAGCGCCACCGTGCGCGCCGCCAGCTGCGGCTCGCCCAGTACCAGGCGGATCGCTTCCTCGAGATGGCAATCGGGTTCGTTCAGCGCCTGCTGCAGGCGCAATACGGCGTTCACGCTGGTGGGAAAGGATATGTCACCGCGCGCTGCCTGGGCCGCAATGTATCCGAAGGCTTCGATTCTGTTCACGGCGGCGATTATACCTTGCAGACTTTAGCCTACAGGCAATTTACGTCCCGACGATCGAAACCTGTGGTATCAGAACAAAAAAAACAGCCGGCTACAAAGCCGGCCGCGTTGTGGAGCATGCAGTGCTTACTTGACCTTGATCGCGCTCTTCACGGTCGTCACGCCGTCGACGCCTTTGGCAACCTTGACTGCCTTATCGGCCTCGGCCTTCGAATTCACGAAGCCGCTCAGCATCACGACGCCCTTCTCGGTCTCGACGTGGATGCCCAGCGATTCCAGGTCCGGCTCCTTCACCAGACCGGCTTTCACCTTGGTGGTGATGGCGGTGTCGGAAGCGGCCAGCCTGGTCTTGCCGGCGGCGTCCCTGGTCTTGTCGCCGGCGTTGTCCATCGCGTTGTCGCTCTTCTGGGCGGTGACGGCAGCGCTGTCGCGGGTCTTGTCGCCGGCACGATCCGCCGCGTTCTCGGTCTTCTGGGCAACCGTATGCGCCACCTCCTTCGTCTTCTCGACGGCGGTGTGGGCGGCTTCCCTGGTCTTCTCGGCAACAGTAGCGGCCACATCCTTGGTCTTGGCGGCGGCGGTCGAGGCGGCCGCCGCCGTCTTGTCGCCGGCGCGGTCGGCGGCATTCTCGGTGCGGTTGGCGACCTGGCCCGCATTGTCCTTCACGGTCGAGGGCTTGGTCTGCACCAGGCAGCCGGTCTTGCTGTCGCCGCCCTGCTGCGCGCACTTGTCGACCGCGGCGGCCTTGGCCGGTTCGCGGGTGTCGGTGCCGGCCACCAGGCCGCCGCCGCTCGAGCTGCCCGTGGCGCTCGAGCCGGTAGCGCCGGACGCGCTCGAGCCGGAGGCGGTGGACCCGGACTTGGCGTCCGCCAGCGCCGCGGTGTGGACCGACCTGGCGTTGTTCATGCAATCGTCCTTGTCGGCGCCGCTCTTCGCGCCGCACTTGGTCTTGGCCAGGTCGTACTCGGCGTCGGCCAGGTTGGTGCGCGCCTTCTCGCGGCCCTTGGCCGTGTTGTTGTACTGGGCCAGGGCGTCGGATTCGGTGCGGGTGCGCGTCAGGCGGGCCTCGGCCATGCACACGTCCTTGTCGTTGCCGCTCATGCTGCCGCATTTCGCGCTGGCCGCCTTGTAGTCCGCGGCGGCTTTCTGGGTAACGGCACGGTAGCTGGCCGGATCGTGGTTCAGTGCAACGGTGGGCGCGGCGAATGCGGCGCCGGCGGCCGTCGCGAACAGGGTCGCAATCAGCGTTTTCATGTCGGTGTCCCTTGTATCGATGGTGTTGAGATACAGGCGATTAAACGCTTCACCGGACCGGACATCTGTACGTCATCGCACAGTTGTCTAAAAAACCATAAATATCTGCTTGTCCCAGCTCAATCGTCGTTCAGCAAACCCTCTTTCCAGAGCGTTGCCGCATTCTCGAACGGCTTGTCGGCGGCGCCGAAACGCTTGCCGTCTTCGGCCAGCTTGACCCAGACCCGGGTGTCGTGGCCGCTGCGCGCCACCGGCGGCACGGCGCGCACCTTGTCCAGCCAGGCGTGGACGCGGGCGTAGTCGCCCGGGTGGCTGTGACGGGTCCAGGCCAGCGCCGCCAGGTCGGCATAGCCTTCCTCGCGGCGCATCTCGCGCATCGCCTTGGATGCCGCCAGCAGAGAGGGATCGGCCGCGGTCTCCTCGCCGACCTCGACGAAGCCAGCCGGCAGCACATGCCAGGCGCCTTGCGCATAACGCCAGCAATGCGCGATCTCGTGCGCCGCCATCGCCTCGATCAATTCGCCCTGCCGTTCCGGCGCCACGCCGGCCAGCAGCTTTTCGGCATCCGGATTGCCGCGCAGCGAAACCACCAGCTTGCAGCGCCCGCCGTCGAAACCCATCGCCAGCGGGACGTCGTTCGGGCCGGCCTTGGGCTGGACCACGACGTCGATCGGCAGCGGCAGCGGCAGGCTGCGCGCGTAGTCGAGCACGGGATAAGCGGCCACCAGCCAGCGTTTTTCGAGCGCGGTAAGCTCGGCCGCATGCGCACCGGCCATGGTGGCCTGGGATGCCGCGCACAGGGCAGCGGCGAGAAGGAAAGACTTGAACATGAGAGGGATTCCCCACGGGATAGATGACATGCCTATCGGCAATTCTATCTCTCGGTGAATCCCTTGACGGATTATTTTTTACCGTCTATATAGAACAGCAAACTTACCAGAAGTATAAAATTACGTCCCCCCGCCTGCGCGGGGACGACCTCGTTTCGCGCGGGCGATCAGCGCGCTGGTGCTGCCGTGAGCTTCGCCGCAGTGGTAAAAGAAGGGCGGATATCGTTCGGCACCGCCTTCATCTTGTCGAGTGCCTTCTGGATGTCCGGGCGGATCACGACGTACTGCTTCATCAGCGCCTGTGCGCGCGCGTAATCGCCGGTCGCCTCGATGCTCAGGAATTCGCGGTCGAGATCCGCCACCGCGCCCTTGATCTTGTTGAAGTCTACCGAGAAAGTGCCGTCGCCGTGCGAGACGAAGCCGCCCTTGTCGAGCAGGTAGTTGACCTGGATCGCCATGCCGCGCGCGTGCGAATCGGTCAGGCCGAAGTGCAGGGTGCGGAAGGCGGAGGCCAGGAAGGTGTTGTACAGCTTGCGCTCAGCCGCCGCACCCTGCCCCAGCGACGACTTCAGCTGGCCCTTGTCCATCATGTAAGCGAGCGCCCACAGACCGGTCACGTCGGCCTTGGCCTCTTCGATGGTCGAGTAGGCGTCCTTCAGGTCCTGGCGCGGGGTCGAGGGCTTGCCGCCCTGGGTGGTCGCGTGCGGTCCCAGGCCGTGCATGATCTCGTGCGCCAGGATGTGGGTGAAGAAGGAATCGAAGTCGAGGTCCTTCTGGTCCGCTGGCCTCAGGACCAGTTTCGTGATCGGCTTCAGGGTGGCCTCGAACTTCGCTTCCTGCACGTTCTTCAGCATCACGCGCTTGGAGCCGCGCTTGCTGATGATGCGCTCGTCGTTCGGCAGGTTGTAGGCGGCGGTCTGCACGCCCATGTTGCCGTCGCCGGCGCCGTACACCTGATTCACGACGACCATCGGCGCGATCGCGCCGACCTTCGGGTTGCGGTACTTCGGGTCGAGCGGCAGGTTGTTTTCCAGCTCCTGCATGTGCTTGCCGAAGAAGTTCAGCTTCTCGGTCTCCTTGGCATCGCGCACGTTCACGTAGGCCTCGAAGGCGGCCTTGTAGCCGAACAGCTCGTCGTTATAGGTTTCGTACGGGCCGATGGTGACGTCGACCGGCGAATCCAGGTCCATCCAGGCGAAGTCCGAGGCCAGGTAGTCGTTCGACAGGAAGGCGTCGGCGCGCAGGTTCAGGAATTTCTTCAGCGAGGCGTTGTCGGTGGCGTTGGCGGCTTCCTTCAGCAGCTTCGACAGCTGCTGAAGCTCGGTCACGTACTCGTCCGAGTACTTGACGATGGCGTAGCGCTTGGCGCCGCTGCCGTCTTTCGTGTTGCGGATGACGGTGAAGAACCACTGCGCCTGCTCCTTGTCCTGCGGCGACAGGGAATTCATCCAGGTTTCGAGGTCCTGCTTGCTCGCCCCTTCCGGATAGAAATTGGCGCCCGGCGGCTTTTCAAGCGGGATCGCGATGCCCGCATACTCGGCCGGCATGAAGGAACGGTTGCCGTCGAGGATAGACCACGGTCCCTTGTTCAGCCAGAAGTAGTCGTGGCGCGCACGGCCCAGGGCGCTCGTGTCCTTCTGCAGCGCGGCCCACAGCGTCTCGTTGCCGGACCAGCGCTGGCGCAGCTGCAGGGTATCGACGATCTTCGCGGCTTCGATCAGCTTTTGAATGGCGACAAGGTCGCCCTTGGACAGCTTGCTGGTGTCGGCACTCAGGTCGACCGGCGCGAAGCGCCTGGCCATCGCGTTCAGTTCGGCGGCCGTGGCCGGGCCGGCGGCGTGTGCGGGAGCTTCGACAGCAAACGAAGCCGACATGGCGCCGGCCGCCAGCAGGGCGGCGACGAGCGGGGTGAGCAGGTTCTTCATGGTGTCTGTTGGTCTCCGTATTGTTGTACCCGGCGATTGTAATCCAGGAATCAAGGCTATTCGGCGTCCGGCAGCTTCAGGCGCTTCAGGTGGAAATCGTACTCGTACAGCTCGCCGTAGCGTCCCCATTCGACGGCGATGCCGAGCGTGCGCCGGGCGCGGTTTTCCTTCATGCCCTCCTCCAGCAGTTCGATGAACGGCTCTTCGGACACGGTTCCTCCCGGGCTGTCCACCAGCGCCGCGCGGATCCGCGCCGCCAGCGGCACGTTCTCGAGCACCTGGCGGCCGAAGATTTCCTGGCGCTCGGCCTGCTCGGCGCCGGCGTAGCGCCGTCCCAGGTGGGTGAGCATGATGTCGCCGCTTTCGACATGGGCCAGCCCCAGCATCGCCAGCGCCTCGAAGGTCGGGAACAGCTCCTCGTCGGACAGCTCGGCTTCCTCGGCAAGGTGCGGCAGGTCGGCGCGGCCGTCGAACGGCGGCTCGGCCACCAGTTCCAGCACCGCCTCGATGCGGCTGACGTCGGTGTCGGGCAAGGAGAAATCGGGATGGCGCGCCGGGGCGCCCACGGCCACGGCGGCGGGCGCCCGGCGCATCGTCATCAGTCCGTACACCTCGTCGATCAGGGCGCGCACGCGCGGCGAGTCCGCATCGCGCGGGCGGGCCTGGTCGACCCGGACCTCGCTGACGATGCGCCCGGGATCGCTGGACAGGATGATGATGCGGTCGGCCATCATCACCGCCTCTTCGATATTGTGCGACACCACCACGATGCCGCGGGTCGGGATCTGGCTGCTCTCCCACAGCTGCAGGATGTCGTCGCGCAGGGTTTCGCCGGTCAGCACGTCGAGCGCGGAAAACGCTTCGTCCATCAGCAGCACGTCCGGATTGGTGACCAGGGCGCGCGCGATGCCGACGCGCTGGCGCATGCCGCCCGACAGCTCGCGCGGCAGCGCGCCGCCGAAGCCGGCCAGGCCGATCAGTTCGAGCACGGCGTCGGCCCGGCGCTCGCGCTCGTCCGGCGCCACGCCCTGCGCTTCCAGGCCCAGCTCGACGTTCTGCTGCACCGTCAGCCACGGGAACAGGGCGAACGACTGGAACACCATCGCCACGCCCGGCGCCGGACCGGCGATCGGGCGTCCGCGGTAGGTGGCGCTGCCGCCGTCCGACGGCACCAGGCCGGCCATGATGCGCAGCAGCGTCGACTTGCCCGAACCGGACTTGCCGAGCAGCGCGACGATCTCGCCCTTGCGCAGCGTGAAATCGACGCCGTCCAGGATGCGGCGCGGCGTGCCGTCGGCACCGGTGAAGGATTTGCCGACCGACGCCAGCTGGATCAGGAGTTCTTGTGCCATTTTGTTTCCTCGTCAAGCATGCGCATTTAAGCTCGCTCATTAAGCTCGGTTATCGGCAAGCAGGTACAGCTTGCGCCAGAAGAACCGGTTCAGCAGCATCACGAAGATGCACATGATGCCGATGCCGAGCGCGATCCGGTGGAAGTCGCCGGCATCGGTCATCTGCTTGATGTAGCTGCCCAGTCCATCTGCGGCCAGGGTGGTCTTGCCCCAGGTGACGTATTCGGCCACGATGCTGGCGTTCCACGAGCCGCCGCTGGCCGTGATCGCCCCGGTCAGGTAGGCCGGGAACACCGCGGGCAGGTAGACCCGCTTCCACTTCAGCCAGCCCGTCAAGCCCAGGTTGTCGGCTGCCAGCCGCAGTTCGGTCGGGATCGTCGATGCCCCCGCCACCACGTTGAACAGGATGTACCACTGGGTGCCGAACACCATCAGCGGGCTGAGCCAGATGTTCGGGTTCAGCTGGTAACGCACCAGCAGGAACACGACCAGCGGAAACAGCAGGTTGACCGGGAAGGCCGCCAGGAACTGCGCCACCGCCTGCACCCGCTGGGAGTAGCGCGGGCGCAGGCCGATCCAGACCGCGGCCGGCACCCAGAACAGCGAGGCGAGCGCGATCAGCAGCATCACCCGCAGCAGGGTCGCCAGGCCCAGCAGGACCACGTGGCCGGCTTCATGCCAGCCGACGCCGCTGTGCACGTACAGCGCCAGCTTCAGCGTGGCGGCCAGCACCAGCACTGGCAGCAGCACGTCCCACAGGCGCGGCAACAGCCGCGTCCAGCTGCGTGCCGGCTGCGCGGCCGGTGCCGCGTCCGCCGTGCCGAACCAGCCGAGGGTCATGCGCATCGTTGCCCAGAAGCGGTCGGCCAGCCGGCTGACCCAGCGGCTGCGCCGCCCCCAGTCGAGCAGCCAGGAGCGCTGCGCGGTCTCGCCCTGCGATTCCTCGAAGCGGAACTTGTCGGCCCACGCCAGCAAGGGGCGGAAGAACAGCTGGTCGTACAAGACAATGCCGGCCAACATCGCCAGGATCGCCCAGGCCACCGCACGCCCGTCCTCGCGCTCGATGGCGACCGCGATGAAGGCGCCGATCCCGGGCAGCTTGATGTCCTGGCCGGCCACCGAGATCGCTTCGGCGGCGACCAGGAAGAACCAGCCGCCCGACATCGACATCATCATGTTCCACAGCAGCGCCGGCATCGCGTAGGGAAGCTCCAGGCGCCAGAAGCGCTGCCAGCCGGACAGGCAGAACACGCGCGCGGCCTCGTTCAGCTCATCGGGCACCGTGCGCATCGACTGGTACAGGCTGAACGCCATGTTCCAGGCCTGCGAAGTGAAGATCGCGAAGATGGCGGCGCATTCGACCCCCAGCAGGCTGCCCGGGAACAAGGCGATGAAGGGCGCGATCGCGATCGCCTGGAAGCCGAGGATGGGCACCGACTGCAGGATGTCGAGCAGCGGAATCAGGACTTTTTCAGCGGCGCGGTACTTGGCGGCGACGGCCGCGAACACGAAGCTGAACAGCAGCGAGCAGCCGAGTGCGACGAACATGCGCAGGATGGTGCGCAACAGGTAATACGGGAGCTCGCCGGCATCCAGCGAGATCGGGGTCGGCTGGCCCAGCACGAAGGGACGCGCCATCTGCATGGCGCCATAGGCGGTGGCGGCGATGACTGCCAGCACCAGCGGCAGCAGCATCCAGTCCCAGCGGTTGAAGCCGCGTCCACCGCGGTCGGCTGCCGGCTGACGGTTATTGAAGAACTCGAACATCCACTTTCCTTGCACGCAGGATGATCCGTCGTTGGCAATGCGCGTGTTGCTGGAAATGTGAATGCGCCGGTGCGGACCGGAACAGAAAGATACCATCATCCTGGCAGATGACGGCAGGAGACGGGAAGCCTGCGTTATCTTGCCGAGAACGTGCCAGAAATGATCTGGCAACAACTATCGCTCGAACAAGTGCCCATGAATGGACCCAAAAAATGAAAACAGAGCGAGTGTAATTGCCGGGTCAACAGGACGTCAACCTCGGCAACATATCGTAATGTAAGCCGCCCGGACCATGTCTTTATTTGCCGACAAGCACGGGCCCGGTGTACTTCATCAGAAGGCCTTTCGGGCCGACCGCCCAGCCACTGGCCGGGCCGGCGAAACCGACCGTGTTCACCGGCGTCTTGTCGAGCACGGTCCAGCTCTTGCCGCCGTCGAGCGAGAAGCCGGAGCCGGCCAAGCCGGCCGCGACCAGGGCGCGCGGCGCGCCCGGCACCGGCACCACCACCGACATGTAGCCGGCTGGCTGTACGGGTGCCGGCGTCCAGGTGGCGCCGCCGTCTTCCGACCGCGCGCCGTTGATGCCGGCCATCTGCGTTTCCTTGTAGTCGCCGCCGGCGGCAAAGCCCTCCTTCGGATTCAGGAAAGCGACCGAGAACACGCCGCGCGCCGCCACGCCGGCCGGGATCGGCGTCGATTGCGCGCGCCAGGTCTTGCCGCGATCCGCCGAGTGGAACACGCGCGAGGTGGCGCCGCCGCCGGTGGCGATCCAGGCGTCGTTGGCGCCGGCCACGCTCAGGCAGGTGCCGCTGGCCGCGAACGCGCCTTCGTTCGGCATCGCTTCCAGCCCCTTGGCCGCGACTTCCTGCCAGCTGGCGCCGCCGTCATTCGTGGTGTAGACCTGGAAGCTGCCCTTGACCGGGTCGCCGAACAGGATGCCGTTGTCCTTGTCCCAGAACGCCATCGCGTCCCAGAAGCCCTCGGCGTAGCCATTGGTCGCCATCAGCTTCCAGCTGGCGCCGCCGTCCTCCGTGCGGTAGATGCGCGAGGCCGCGCCGGGCCCCGCACCCATCGCGATGGCGGTCTGCGCATCGACCGCGTGGATGTCGCGGAAGTCGATCTTGCCGGCGTCCGGCACCTGCAGCGCCTGCCAATGCGTGCCGTCGACCGTGCGCAGGACCGTGCCTTTCGCGCCGCTGGCCCAGGCGACCTTGTCGCTGACGACGGACAGGCCGCGCAGTTCGGCCGTGGTGCCGCTGGTGCTCGGCTGCCAGGACTGGGCGAAGGCGCTGGTGGAAGACACCAGTGCGGCAAGGAGGAGCGGGCGGGCGATCATGGATACCGGCGTGTTGTAGTGATGATTGCCGATATTACACTGCCGCCCTTTCCGGCGGCGAGGTTTGCGATAATGACGGCCTTACCCTGAATGTGAAACGAGAACCATGAGCACCCTTACCTACGAAGCCTTCCTCGACGAAGTCACGACCCTGCTCACCGAGCTGTACGATATGGAGGACGAGGCCGCCATCAAACTTGTGATGCAGGCGCAGGACGCCGAGTACTTCGTCGCCCACGACGACAAGCCGGAACTGCGCACGCTGGAGCAGGCCAAGAAAGAAGCGGTGGCTTTGTACACCGCGAAGCAGAACCGGGTGCAGACGCAGCAGAAGCAGCAGAAGCGAACCGCGGTCAAGAAGCGGCCGTAAGTGTTCGGCGACCTGGGGGACGACGGCGGATGATCCGTCATCCCCGCGAAGGCGGGGATCCAGGTTGACTCTGGTTGATCAATTGCCGGCCTTCGCAATCGTCGCCACCGGCTCCCCCTGCGTCCAGCCGCCGCCCAGCGCGCGCGCCACCGACACCGCCGCCAGCAGGCGCTGGGTACGGATCTGCGCCGCGGCGCGGTCCGCCGCCAGCGTGCTGCGCTGGGCGTCGGTGACGTCGAGGTAGGTGGAGACGCCGCGCTCGTACCTGGCCTGCGCCACCAGCAGCGCGCGGCTTGCCGCCTGCTGGGCCTGGGCCTGCACCTCGCCCTGCTGCTGGCGCTGCTCCACGTCGGACAGCGCATCTTCCACTTCGCGCAGTGCGGTCAGCAGGCGCGCTTCGTGGTTCGCCACCGCCTCGTCGTACCTGGCCTGGGCCAGCTTCAGGTTGGCGCGGTTGCGGCCGGCGTCGAACACCGGCAGCGACAGCGCCAGCGGACCGACGGAGAACTGGCGCGCACTGCCCTGCGCCAGGTTGCGCAGGCTTTCCGAGGCATAGCCGAAATTGCCGGTCAGGGACAGCGCCGGGTAGAACGCGCCTTCGGCCACCCCGACCTGGGCGTTGAACGCCTTCAGGCCGGCCACGCTCGCTGCCAGGTCGGGACGCTGGCCCAGCAGGCTGGCCGGCAGGCCGACCGGGATGTTCGGCGGCTGGGGTAACACTTGATCCTGGAGCGCGGCGTCCTGGCTGGCGGCGATCAGCGGCGCGCTCGGCGAGGCGCCCACCAGCACCGACAAGCCATGCTCCAGCGTGTTGCGCTGGCGCTGGGCTTCGTGCAGGTCGGCCTCGGCATTGGCGCGCTCGATGCGGGTGCGCGAGACGTCCAGCTCGTTGGACAGGCCGGCATTGAAGCGCGCCTCGATCAGCGCCTGGGATTCGCGGCGCGTCGCCAGCGCGTTGCGCAGGATCGCCAGCTCGGCGTCCAGGCCGCGCAGCTGCCAGTAGGTCGTGGCCACCTGGCTCGACAGCATCAGCAGGACGGCGTCGCGGTCGTCCTGGGCCGCCAGGGCCTGGGCGTCGGACGCTTCGACCACGCGGCGCACGCGGCCCCACAGGTCGAGCTCCCATGACAAGTTGGCGCCGGCCTGGTAGTTGTTGCCCGCGATCGAGCGGTGGCCCAGCGCCAGGCCTTGTGAGGTCTCGGCCGAGGTGCGCGAGTTCGACACGCCGGCGCCGACGCTCACCGACGGCAGCTGGCCGGCACGCACCACGCCCAGCTGGGCCTGCGCCTGCACCAGGCGCTGCGCGGCGGCGCGCACGTTCGGGTTGTCGTGCAGCGCGCGCTGCTCGAGGGCGCTCAGGGTCTGGTCGCCGAACACGCTCCACCAGTCGGCCGGCAGGCGCGCAGCCTGGTCCGGCTGGCCGGCCTGCGCATGGCGCCAGGCCGGGGTGGCGACGCCTGCGGGTGCCTTGAAGTCGGGGCCGACGGTGCCGCAGGCGGAAAGGAGCGCGGCGACGGCCGCGGCGAGGACGGTTTTGATGACAGGCTTGAACATAATATTTTTCATAAGAGATATCTTCAAAACCGTCTTTCCCGCGCAGGCGGGAACCCAGGGTCGCGGCATACCGCTAGCGTTTGCACTATTCACGCAAACCTGGATTCCCGCCTTCGGGAATGACGGCACAAATGTCAGTGGCCCCCGCCACCCGCCCCGCCGGGCGACTTGACCTTGTCCGCGAACCACAGCGGAACGATCGCGCCGAGCAGGATCACGCCGACGATGAAGAAACCGTCGTTGTAGGCCATCACGTAGGACTCGCGCCGCACGATGCGGTCGATCGCCTCGATCGCCTGGTTGGCCGCGGTTGCCGGGTCGATGCCGCGCGAAACGAAGGCCTGGGTCAGCTGGTCCAGCCGTGCCTGGGTCGCGCTGGACGCCAGCGACACCGCTTCGCCGATCCGCGCCGAGTGGAAGTGCTCGCGCGTGGTCAGCGCGGTGGCCAGCAGCGCGATGCCGACCGAGCCGCCCAGGTTGCGGGTCATGTTGAACAGGCTCGATGCCGACGGCATGTCCTTCGGCTGCACACCGTTCATCGCGAAGTTCGACAGGGTCAGCATCACGAAGGGCTGGCCGATCGCGCGGATGATCTGCGACAGCATCAGCTGGTCGTAGCCGGTCGACGCATCCATGTAGGCGTTCATCAGGCAGGAAATGCCGAACAGCGCCAGGCCGAACATGCACATGATGCGGTTGTCGATCTTCTGCGACAGGCGCGCCACGAAGGGCATCACGAACAGCTGCGGCAGGCCCATCCAGGCGATCACCTCGCCGATCTGCATCGGCGAATAACCGGCAATCTGGCCCAGGTACAGCGGAAGCAGGTACGACGAGCCGTACAAGCCCATCCCGATCACCGCCGACAGCGCGGTCGCCACCAGGAAGTTACGCTGGCCATAGAGCCGCAGGTTGACGAAAGGGTCGGCGCGCCAGAAGCCGATCACGACCCAGCCGAGGATGCCGACCAGCGCCATCGCCGCGAAGGTGATGATGAAGCTCGACTCGAACCAGTCCTTCGAGTTGCCCTCTTCCAGGAAGATGGTCAGGCTGGCCAGGCCGACCGCCATGAAGGCGATGCCCAGCCAGTCGGCCTTGAGCAGGGCCTGCAGGTTCAGCGGCTCCTTGTCGATGCCCCAGTACATGCCGGCGATGAGGAGTACCCCGGGCACCCAGTTGATGTAGAAAATCGAGGGCCAGCCGTACAGCTCCGTCAGGTAGCCGCCCAGGGTCGGACCCATGGCCGGGGCCAGGGTCGCGGTCAGGCCGAACATCGCCATGCCGACCGCGCGCTTGGCCGGAGGCAGGCGGGTCATCACCAGCATCATCGCCATCGGGATCAGGGCGCCGCCGGTGAAGCCCTGCAGCATGCGGAACACGATCATGCTCTGCAGGCTCCAGGCGGTGCCGCACAGGGTCGAGAACAGCAGGAAGAAGGCGGTGGTGCCCATCAGGTAGCGGCGCTGGCCGAAGGCGCGCACGAACAGCGCGGTCATCGGGATCACCACGATCTCGGCGCACAGGTAGGCGGTCGAGATCCACGAGCCCTCTTCCTGCGTCGCCGACAGCGTGCCGAGGATGTCGCGCAGCGAGGAGTTGGTGATCTGGATGTCGAGCACCGCCATGAAGGCGCCCAGCATGCCGGCGAACACCGCGATCCAGGTGCGCGCGTCGATCGGCGCGCCGTTGGCCGGCGCGCCCGGGGGCGCGTTATGCGGCGCCGGACGGGGCGCGCCGGGGCCGGCGGGCGTCCTCAACATCGGGGTGGAACTCGTCATGACGATCCTTCGGTGCTTAGTGTTTCTGGCGCAGGTCGATCTCGACCACGGTCGACATGCCCGGCACCAGGCGGCCCGCGTACTTCTTCAGGTCTTCCGGCCTGAAGGTGATCTTGACCGGCACGCGCTGGACGATCTTGGTGAAGTTGCCGGTCGCGTTATCGGCCGGCAGCAGCGCGAACTGGTTGCCCGAGGCCGGCGAGAAGCTGTCCACGCGGCCGACCAGTTCCTTGTCCTTCAGGGCGTCGACTTCGACCTTGACTTCCTGGCCCGGCACCAGGCCCGGCAGCTGGGTTTCCTTGAAGTTGGCGGTCACCCACACGTCGTCCTGGACAATCGCGGCCAGCTGCTGGCCCGGCTGGATGCGGGCGCCGACTTCGACGCTGCGCTTGCCGATGCGGCCGGCGACCGGGGCGACGATCTGGTTGTAGCCGAGCTGCTGCTGGGCGTCCTTGAGCTGGGCCTGCAGCACCTTGACCTGGGCCTTCAGCACGTCGCGCGCCGAGGCGGCGGCGGCGATCTGGGCCTTGGCGGCGGCGGCGTTGTCGCGGCGCGCATTGACGTCGGCGGTGGCACCGGCGCGGGCCGCGGTGGCGGCGTCGACCTCGGCCTTCGAGACGGCCTTCATGGTGGTGTTGTAGAGCTGGCCGTAACGCTCGGCGTCCTGCCTTGCGCGCACCAGGTTGGCCTGGGCCTGCACCACCTGGGCGCCGGCGGCCGAGGCCTGGGCACGCGCCTGCTCGACGGCGGCGTCGGACTGCGCGATCTGCTGCTGCACGCTGGCGATCTGGGCCTGGATCTGCTCGACCTTCACACCCTGGTCGGCCGGGTCCAGCTCGGCCAGCACGTCGCCGGCTTTCACGATCTGGTTGTCGTCGAACAGGACCTTGGTCACCACGCCCGGGATGCGGCTTGATACCGGATGCACGTGGCCGGTGATGTAGGCATTTTCGGTCTCGACGAAGTTGCTGCTGCGGTACCACATGCGGCCGCCGGCGCCGATGGCGGCGAGCGCGATCAGGCCGACCACGATCAGCACGCGCTTCGGCGGTCCCTTGCTGGCGTTGGCGGGCGTCGCCGGTGCGGCCGGCGGAACGGCTGCGGACGGTTTGTGCTCGACCGTGGTGTGCGAATCTGCCATGAATACGACTCCGAAGAAAAATGAAATGGGTTCATCGCATTATTCGACAAAGCTCCGGCGAAGTCAAGAAATGAAACGGTTGCATTTCATTTTCTTCTGCGCTAGAGTGTGGATATGGACAAACCATTGCACGCCCCCATTGACCCTGCCTGCAAGGCGGCCGGCCGGCCCAAGGCCGCCGACGTCGAGGCGCGCATGCAGGAGCTGCTGAACGCCGCCGCCACCCTGTTCCTCAAGAACGGCTACACCAAGACCAGCCTGGAATCGATCGCCCGCGCCGCCCACGTCGCGGTGCGCACCATCTATGTTAAGTTCGGCGGCAAGGCCGGGCTGCTGCACGCCGTGCTGACGGCCAAGCGCGACCGCTTCTTCCGCAGCCAGGCGATGCAGACCGACACCCGCCCTTTCAAGGAGATCGTGGACGAGTTCGGGCGCAATCTGTACGAGCTGCTGACCTCGCAGGAAGCGATCGACATGCAGCGCATCGTCATGGCCGAGGCGCCCACCAATCCGGAACTGGCCGAAGCCTTCTGGAACGGCGGCCCGCGCCAGACCCGCGACATGCTGGCCCGGTTCTTTGCGCGCCCGGACATCCGTGCCCAGCTGCGCGCCGACGTGCCGCTCGACCTGCTGCCCAGCCACCTGATGAGCTGCATCGGCGGCGACCAGTTGTGCCGCTTCGTGTTCCCGCCGGAAAAGCTGTCGCCGGAACAGGCGCGCCAGGAGCTCGAGCGGCGCCTCGACCTGTTCTACCGCGCAGTGCTGCCTACGCCCTGAGCGGCCGGGTCAATGTGCGGCATCGCACGGACCGCTTGCACCGCCTTGGGGCATCCTGAAGCCCTTATGAAGGAGGGTGTCATGAACAAGATAAATACAAAGACGGCAGTTCGCCGCAAGGGGGTAGCATGAGCAAGTCATCCCGTTACGAATGGCGAGACCAGCAGGCTGCGCTGCAGGAGCGCATGAAGGGTTTCCTGGCAAATCCGAACAACGAGCAGATGGAAGCCGTGGTCGCCGAGATGCGCGCCTACGCCGACGCGGCCCGTTCGGGCCATATCGAGATTCCGCAACGCTGGACCAGTTACAACTGAAGCTGCTCATCGCTACCGACCGCCGCCCGCTTTGCTGGGCGGCTTTTTTTTTGCTCAAGGCGAGCTGCTGTACGATTTGGCTGGCACCCCGCATATCGGCATCTAGAATGAACTTGCGTCACGCTTGCGGTGACGGGAGGAGAATGCCATGTTCAGGAAATGCCTTGCCGAATTCATCGGCACGTTCTGGCTCGTGCTCGGCGGCTGCGGCAGCGCCGTGCTGGCTGCCAGATTCCCCGAGGTCGGGATCGGCCTGACCGGGGTCGCGCTGGCCTTCGGGCTGACCGTACTGACGGGAGCCTATTCGCTCGGACCGATCTCGGGCGGCCACTTCAATCCTGCGGTGACGGTCGGGTTGTGGGCCGGCGGGCGCTTCCCTGCCCGGCACATCGGGCCCTACATCGTGGTGCAGGTCGCGGGCGGGATCGCGGCGGCCGCCGTGCTGTACGCGATCGCCAGCGGCAAGCCCGGCTTCGATGCGGCGGCCGGCTTCGCCGCGAACGGCTACGGCGAGCACTCGCCCGGCCACTACTCGCTCGGCTCCGCCCTCATTACCGAGGTGGTGATGAGCTTCATGTTCGTGCTGGTGATCCTGGGCGCCACCCACACGCGCGCGCCGGTCGGCTTTGCAGGCCTGGCGATCGGCCTGGCGCTGACCCTGATCCACCTGATCAGCATCCCGGTCACCAACACCTCGGTCAATCCGGCGCGCAGCACCGGTCCGGCCCTGTTCGCCGGCGCCTGGACGCTGGCGCAGCTGTGGCTGTTCTGGCTCGCTCCGCTGCTGGGCGGGGTGCTGGCCGGGGTACTGTACCGCAGCCTGCTGGAGCGCGAAGTTCCCGAGCCGGAAGTGACCGGCCGGCCCGAAGGAGGATGGCGCCACGCCCACCATTGAAGACTTAGCGCGGCGCCAGGAAACGGAAAGTCGGTTCGATGTCTTTCGCGTGCAGGTGGCGCACGATGTCTTCCAGCGTCGCGTCCTTCAACAGCAGCTCATCTGGCAAGGACGCCGGCGCCTGCCCATGCGGCTGCAGCGCGAACGGCTCGGCCGCCAGCGCGTCGAGCACCGCGCTCGATACCGGTTCGGCCGGCGCACGCGCGGGCACGGGCGGGCGGCGCTGTTCGAGCTTGCGCAGCGCCTGGCGGAACTGCTCGTCGTCGATGCTGTCGAGCCCCTCCAGAAACCCGACCTGGCCCGCCAGCGGCGGCGCCATGTCCAGCCCGGACTCCTCGGCAAACGACGCGCCCATGCCCGGATGGATGAAGGCCGCCCATTTACCGCTGCGGGGGTTCAGGCAGGGCGGCAGGTAGACCGGCGCGGTGGCGGCGTCGGGTGCCAGTTCGCGCTCCGGAAAATAGGCCTGGCGCAGCAGCTCCAGGAACTCCTGGGCCTGGGCAGCCGGCACCGGCGTCGCCAGCGATAGCCACAGGCGGTAGGCGTTGGCGCCGTCGATGCTCACCGCCGGCACCGGCAGGCCGAGCTCGGCCTGCAAGGCATTCGCCACCGTGCACAGGCGGTCCCAGTGCCCGGTCTCGCCATCGCCGAACACCTTGCGGAAAGGAATGGCAAACGCGCGGGTCAAGCCATCGGCCGTGGTCAGCTTGATGGCCAGGGTGGTGTGGCCGGCGATGTGCTGGGCCAGCGCGTCGCGGGTGATGGCTTCCGGCGCCAGGTAGAGCCGGGTCAGCTCTGCGATCAGTTTTTCCATCAGCTGATTTTACCCCTGCGCGCCGCGTTCTTGCCGAGCGCGGCCAGGTCGAGGTCGGCGTCGCCATGGTCGATGGCTTCCTTCAGCACGCCCTGCAGCGCATCGCCGAAGGCCAGCGGCAAGCCCTTGCCCTGCCCCGCCTCGACCGCCAGGCGCACGTCCTTCTGGCCCAGGGAGAGCTTGAACCCGGCAGGGCTGTAGCGTTCCTGGGCGATCATGCCGCCATAGCCCTTGTACACGGGCGAACCGGCAAACAAGGTCGTCGTGATCAGGTCGATGAAGTCGGCGGCCGGGATGCCATGCGCGCGCGCCAGCGCCGAGCCCTCTCCCATCGCCTCGATGGCGCAGGCCAGGGTCAGGTTGCAAGCCAGCTTGATCGCGTTGGCCTGTTCCGGCACCGCGCCAAAGCGCCAGGTCTTCTGGCCCAGCAGGTCGAGCAGCGGCTGCACGCGGTTGACCAGCTCGTCCGGGCCGCCGGCCAGGATGTTCAGCTTTCCCGCTTCGGCCACGTCGACACGCCCGAGCACGGGCGCAGCGATGTAGCCGATGCCCTTCTCCATGTGCAGCGCCGCCATCTCGCGCGCGAACGCGACCGAGACCGTGGCCATGTTGACGTGAATGCTGCCCGGCGCCATCGCATCGAGCACGCCGCCGTCGACCATCACGGCACGGGTCGCATGATCGTCGGCCAGCATGCTGAACACGACGTCGGCGATGCCGCACTCGGCGGCCGTGGCGGCCGGCTTCGCGCCCTTCGCGGCCAGCGCCTGCACCGGCGCCGGATTGCGGTTCCAGACGTGGACGGGCTGGCCGGAGCGCAGCAAGTTGCTTGCCATGTGGTGCCCCATGGCGCCCAGGCCGATGAATCCGATGGTCATGTGATTGCTCCTTTATCCGATGGCGAACGAAAGCCGTATTAGACCAGCAATCGTGGAACACTGCGCTACGCCTCAACGCTTCACGCTAAGCTGGCCGCATGGAAATCGCCGCCGCCGCTTGCCTGTTCCTGCTGGTCGCCACGACCGTCATCCACTACGAGGTACTGCGCCTGCTGACGGCCGGCCTGCCCTTCCTGCGGATCCGGCCCCGCGTGCAGCTCGTCCTGGTGATCATCGGCGCGTTCGGCGCGCACTTCGTCGAGATCCTGCTGTACGGCGCCGCCTACTACCTGCTCGCCACCGTCTTCGACATCGGCCACATGGGCAACCCCGGGCCGCTGCCTTTTACGCGCTGCCTGTACTTTTCGGCCGAAACCTATACCACGCTGGGCTACGGCGACGTGCTGCCGCACGGCGACCTGCGCCTGCTGGCGGGGCTGGAGGCCTTGAACGGCATGCTGCTGATCGGCTGGACGGCATCGTTCACCTACCTGTCGATGGAGCGCTTCTGGGGCGACAAGGACTAGGACGACGGTGGAACTGCGGGAGCGACGAAGCTGGAGCCCATAATAAAAAACCGGGACACGCGGCCCCGGCTTTCGGTACGACAGCTAGCTCACAGCTCAGCGCTTGCGCGGTGGCGGCAAATCGGTGCAGACGCCTTCGTAGGCTTCGGCCGCCATGCCGATCGACTCGCCCAGGGTCGGGTGCGGGTGGATGGTCTTGCCGATGTCCACGCCGTCCGCGCCCATCTCGATCGCCAGCGCGATCTCGCCGATCATGTCGCCGGCGTTGGTGCCGACGATGGTGCCGCCGATGATACGGTGGGTCTCGGCATCGAACAGCAGCTTGGTGAAGCCTTCCGAACGGCCGTTGGCCACGGCGCGGCCCGAGGCGGCCCACGGGAAGTGGCCCTTCTCGACCTTGACCCCCTTGGCCTTGGCTTCGTCTTCGGTCAGGCCGACCCATGCCACTTCCGGATCGGTGTAGGCCACCGACGGGATCACCTTGGCGTCGAAGAAGGCCTTCTCGCCGTGCGCGGCTTCGGCCGCGACGTGGGCTTCATGCACGGCCTTGTGCGCCAGCATGGGCTGGCCCACCAGGTCGCCGATCGCGAAGATGTGCGGCACGTTGGTGCGCATCTGGCCGTCGACCGGGATGAAGCCGCGCTCGGTCACCGCCACGCCGGCGGCGTCAAGCGAGAGCTTCTTGCCGTTCGGGCTGCGGCCCACGGCCACCAGCACCAGGTCGTACACCTGCGCTTCCGGCGCCGGCTGGCCCGCTTCGGCGGCTTCGAACGTCACCTTGATCCCCTCCGGCAGCGCTTCCACGCCGACGGTCTTGGTCTTCAACATGATGTTGTCGAAGCGCTGCGCGTTGAACTTCTGCCAGACCTTGACGGCCTCGCGGTCCGCGCCCTGCATCAGGCCGTCCATCATTTCGACCACGTCGATGCGCGCACCCAGGGTCGAGTACACGGTCGCCATTTCCAGGCCGATGATGCCGCCGCCGATGACCAGCATGCGCTTCGGTACCTGGCGCAGCTCCAGCGCGCCGGTCGAGTCGACGATGCGCGGATCTTCCGGCACGAAGGGCAGCTTCACGACCGAGGAACCGGCCGCGATGATCGCCTTCTGGAACTGGACGACCTTCTTGCCGCCGTCCGCACCGGTCACCTCGATGTGGTTCGGGCTCAGGAACTTGCCCACGCCCTGCACCACGTTGACCTTGCGCGCCTTGGCCATGCCGGCCAGGCCGCCGGTCATGGTCTTGATGACCTTGTCCTTGTAGGCGCGCAGCTTGTCGATGTCGACCTGCGGCTTGGCGAAGGACACACCGATGTCGCTCATGTGCGCGGTCTCGTCCATGATGTGCGCCACGTGCAGCAGCGCCTTGGACGGGATGCAGCCCACGTTCAGGCAGACGCCGCCGAGGGTCGCGTACTTCTCGACCAGCACGGTGTTCATGCCGAGGTCGGCGGCGCGGAAGGCGGCCGAGTAGCCGCCCGGGCCCGCGCCCAGCACCATCATCTCGCATTCGACGTCGACCTGGCCGCTGTAGCTCGACGCGTTCGGCGCCGGCACCGCGTTCGGTGCGGCCGCGTCAAGCTTGTGGGCCGGTGCGTACGAGTCGGTCGGACCGGCGGCGGCAGTCGGGGCCGTGGCCTGCGCGCCGATCTGGGCGGCCGGCTTGTCCGATGCGGCGGACGGTGCGGCTGCCGGAGCAGCTTCGGCGCCTGCGCCCGACTCGTCCAGGGTCAGCAGCAGCGAGCCTTCGCCCACCTTGTCGCCGACCTTGACCTTCATTTCCTTGATCACGCCGGCGTGGGTCGACGGGATCTCCATGCTGGCCTTGTCGGACTCCACGGTGACCAGCGACTGGTCGACCTTGATGGTGTCGCCCGGCTTGACCATCAGCTCGATGACTTCGACTTCCTTGAAATCGCCGATGTTGGGTACTTTGACTTCCACGGTGCTCATCTTGTCGGCTCCTTACAGCAGCGTCTTGCGCAGGTCGGCCAGGACGTCGGCCAGGTAGGCGGCAAAGCGGGCCGCGCCGGCGCCGTCGATCACGCGGTGGTCGTACGACAGCGCGATCGGCTGCATCAGGCGCGGCTGGAAGGTGGAACCGTCCCACACCGGCTTCATCGCCGACTTGGACAGGCCCAGGATCGCCACTTCCGGTGCGTTGATGATCGGCGTGAAGTTGGTGCCGCCGATGCCGCCCAGCGACGAGATCGTGAAGGTCGCGCCCTGCATGTTCGCCGGCGACAGCTTGCCTTCGCGCGCCTGCGCGGACAGCTCGCCCATCTCGGTGGCGATCTGCGAGACCGATTTCTTGTCGGCGTCCTTGATCACCGGGACCACCAGGCCGTTCGGGGTGTCGGCCGCGAAGCCGATGTTGTAGTACTGCTTCAGGATCAGCGCGCCGTTCGGCTCGTCCAGCGACGCGTTAAACGCCGGGAACTTCTTCAGCGCGGCGACCGACGCCTTGATCACGAAGGCCAGCATGGTCAGCTTGACCGGCGACTTGGCTTTCGCGTAGGCGGCGTTGGAATCGACACGGAAGGCTTCCAGGTCGGTCACGTCGGCTTCTTCGAAGTGCGTGACGTGCGGGATCATGACCCAGTTGCGGTGCAGGTTCGGACCGCTGATCTTCTTGATGCGCGACAGCGGCTGGGTTTCGGTCGGGCCGAACTTGCTGAAGTCGAGCGACGGCCACGGCAGCAGGTTCATGCCGGCGCCACCGCCGGCGGCTGCCGGTGCGGCGGTCGGGCCTGCGGCCATCACGCCCTTCACGAAGCCTTGCACGTCCTGCTGGGTGATGCGGCCCTTCGGACCGGCCCCCTTGACCTTGTTCAGGTCGACGCCCAGTTCGCGGGCGAACTTGCGCACCGACGGCGAGGCGTGGGCACTGGCGAACGACGGTGCCGGGCCGGACGATGCTGCCGGCGCAGCGGCCGGTGCGGGTGCCGCGACGGGCGCGGGCGCGGCGGCCGGTGCCGGGGCAGCAGCGGGAGCCGGTGCGGCGGCCGGAGCAGCGGCAGGCGCCGGTGCGGCCGCGGCCGGGGCAGCAGCGCCCGCGCCTTCGGCTTCCACCGTCAGCACCAGCGAACCTTCGGCAACCTTGTCGCCGACCTTGACCTTGATTTCCTTGACGACGCCGGCGTGGCTGGACGGGATCTCCATGCTGGCCTTGTCCGATTCCACCGTGATCAGCGACTGGTCGACCTTGATGGTGTCGCCCGGCTTGACCATCAGCTCGATCACTTCCACTTCCTTGAAGTCGCCGATATCGGGGACTTTGACTTCCACAATGCTCATAGTGTTAGCTCCGTATTATTGTTAGCTCAGCTGCCCGTCGTACCCGCGCAGGCGGGTACCCAAGTTCGTAGCGGACCACAGAAACTTGGATCCCCGCCTTCGCGGGGATGACGGCTAAAGCATTACTGGGTCACAGGATTCGGCTTGTTCGGATCGATGCCGTACTTCGCGATCGCGTCTGCAACGACCGACGCCGGGATCTTGCCTTCCTCGGCCAGGGACTTCAGCGCGGCAACCGTGATGTAGTAGCGGTTCACCTCGAAGAACTCACGCAGCTTGACGCGCGAATCCGAGCGGCCGAAGCCGTCGGTGCCCAGCACCTTGTAGGTGCGGCCGTTCGGGATGTAGGCACGGATCTGCTCGGCAAACAGGCGCATGTAGTCGGTGGTCGCGACGATCGGGCCTTGCGTGTCCTTCAGCAGCTGGGTCACGTACGGCAGGCGTGCTTCTTCCTGCGGGTGCACCAGGTTCCAGCGGTCGGCATCCTGGCCGTCACGGGCCAGCAGGGTCAGCGACGGGCAGGACCAGACGTCGGCGGCCACGCCCCAATCGTTCTGGAGCAGCTCGGCGGCGTATTCGGACTCGCGCAGGATCGTGCCCGAGCCCATCAGCTGGACGCGGTTGGCGGCCGACTTGTCGCCTTCCTGGAGCAGGTACATGCCCTTCAGGATGCCCTCTTCGGTACCCGGCTTCAGGCCCGGCTGCGGATAGTTCTCGTTCATGATGGTGATGTAATAGAACACATCTTCCTGCTTCTCCACCATGCGCTTCAGGCCGTCCTGGATGATCACCGCCACTTCGTGACCGTAGGTCGGGTCGTACGGCAGGCAGTTCGGGATCGTGGCCGCGATGATGTGGCTGTGGCCATCCTCGTGCTGCAGGCCTTCGCCGTTCAGCGTGGTGCGGCCGGCGGTGCCGCCCATCAGGAAGCCGCGGGCGCGGATGTCGCCTGCCAGCCAGACCAGGTCGCCGACGCGCTGCATGCCGAACATCGAGTAGAAGGTGTAGAACGGGATCATCACGCGGTTGTTCGACGAGTAGGACGTCGCCGCGGCGATCCACGAGCACATGCCGCCTGCTTCGTTGATGCCTTCCTGCAGGATCTGGCCCGCCTTGTCTTCGCGGTAGTACATCACCTGGTCCTTGTCGACCGGTTCGTACAGCTGGCCCTGCTGGTTGAAGATACCGATCTGGCGGAACAGGCCTTCCATGCCGAAGGTGCGCGATTCGTCGACCAGGATCGGCACGATGCGCTGGCCGATTTCCTTGTCCTTCAGCAGCGCGGTGATCACGCGGACGTATGCCTGGGTGGTCGAAATCTCGCGGCCGGCGGCGGTCGGCTCCAGCACGTTCTTGAAGGTTTCCAGCGGCGGCACCGGCAGGTGCTCGTCGGCCTGTTCGCGGCGCGACGGCAGGTAGCCGCCGAGGGCCGCGCGGCGCTCGTGCAGGTACTTGATCTCGGGCGCGTCGTCGGCCGGCTTGAAGAACGGGATCTCGGCCAGCTTGTCGTCCGGGATCGGGATCGCGAAGCGGTCGCGCATTTCGCGGATGGCTTCATCATCCAGCTTCTTGGTCTGGTGCGCGGTGTTGCGCGCCTCGCCCGACTTGCCCATGCCGAAGCCCTTGACGGTCTTGACCAGCAGGACGGTCGGCGAACCCTTGTTTTCCTGGGCGTTCTTGAAGGCGGCGTAGATCTTGTGCGGATCGTGGCCGCCGCGGGTCAGGCGCCAGATGTCGTCGTCGGTCATGTTGGCAACCATCTTCAGCAGCTCGGGGTGCTTGCCGAAGAAGTGCTTGCGCACGTAGGCGCCGTCCTTGGCCTTGTAGTTCTGGTATTCGCCGTCGACGGTTTCCATCATCACGCGCTGCAGGATGCCGTCCTTGTCCTTGGCCAGCAGGGCGTCCCAGCCCGGGCCCCAGATGACCTTGACGACGTTCCAGCCGGCGCCGCGGAAGTCGGCTTCCAGTTCCTGGATGATCTTGCCGTTGCCGCGCACCGGGCCGTCCAGGCGCTGCAGGTTGCAGTTGACGACCATGACCAGGTTGTCGAGCTTCTCGCGCGCGGCCATGCCGATCGCGCCCATCGATTCCGGCTCGTCCATCTCGCCGTCGCCGCAGAAGACCCAGACTTTACGGCCGTCGGTCTCGGCGATGCCGCGCGCTTGCAGGTACTTCAGGAAGCGCGCCTGGTAGATCGCCATCAGCGGGCCCAGGCCCATCGAGACGGTCGGGAACTGCCAGAAGTTCGGCATCAGTTTCGGGTGCGGGTACGAGGACAGGCCCTTGCCGTCGACTTCGCGGCGGAAGTTCAGCATCTGTTCTTCGCTGATGCGGCCTTCCAGGAACGCGCGCGCATAGACGCCCGGCGAGGAGTGGCCCTGGATGTACAGCAGGTCACCGCCGTGCTCGGCGCTCGGCGCCTTCCAGAAGTGGTTGAAGCCGATGCCCAGCATGTTCGCCAGCGAGGCGAAGGACGACAGGTGGCCGCCCAGGTCGCCGTCGGCGCGGTTGGCCTTGACGACCATCGCCATGGCGTTCCAGCGCATCCAGGAGCGCAGGCGCTCTTCATATTCGAGGTTGCCCGGGCAGTGCTCTTCGAGGTGTGCCGGGATAGTGTTGACGTACGCGGTGTTGCTGGAGAAGGGCATGAGGGCGCCGCGGCGGCGCGCCAGGTCGACCAGGCGTTCCAGCAGGTAATGGGCGCGATCGGTGCCTTCGAATTCGATGACTGCTTCGAGCGCGTCGAGCCATTCCTTGGTCTCGAGCGTGTCCGGGTCATTGGCGGCCTGGGCCGTCAACTGGTCGAGTTGAGCTGACATGTGCTACGTCTCCTTGAGTTGGTGCCCCACCCGACCTCGAGCCTGTCTGCGGACGTTTGGTGGCGAAAAGACTATCCCTAAATTAAAGCGTGTCGATTCTACCAGTGGAGCACGTATTTTTCAAAATACGATATACGATTTCATAATATGGAACGAGACCATCCACGAAGCATACGCGCCGTCGTTCCTGGCACTGCCACAAACGACTCCCCGCGCAGGCGGGGACCCATGCTGAGTATCCGGAACGGGCTCAGTGTGGCCCCCCGCCTGCGCGGGGACGGCGACTTTACAACCAACAATATTCTTTACCACCCTACCGGGCAGCTACATCTATAAATATGACAACGAACGGCTCATCGCGGCGCGCGATACCGGGCGTCCGCTTATAATTTCGTTTTTGTCCAGCCCCGAGTCCCGCCATGCCCGCCCAACTGATCGACGGAGTCAAACTTTCCCAACAACTGCGCGCCGACATCGCCCGCCGCGCCGCCGAACTGACGGCCCAGGGCCGCCAGCCCGGCCTGGCCGTGGTCATCGTCGGCGACGATCCGGCCAGCCACGTCTACGTGCGCAACAAGGTCAAGGCCTGCGGCGATGCCGGCTTCCACTCGGTGCTGGAAAAGTACGAAGCCGACTTCAGCGAGCAGGCCCTGCTGGACCGCATCGCGGCCCTGAACGCCGACCCGGCGATCCACGGCATCCTGGTGCAGATGCCGCTGCCCAAACACATCGACCCCTCCAAAGTGATCGAGGCGATCGCCACCACCAAGGACGTGGACGGCTACTCGGTGCTGTCGGCCGGCGAACTGATGACCGGCCTGGAGGGCTTCCGCCCCTGCACACCCTACGGTTGCATGAAGCTGATCGAAACCACCGGCGTGAACCTGCGCGGCAAGCACGCGGTCGTGATCGGCCGCTCCAACACGGTCGGCAAGCCGATGGCGCTGCTGCTCTTGCAACAGAACGCCACCGTGACCATATGCCATAGCGCCACCCCGGACCTGGGCTACCACACCCGCCAGGCGGACATCGTGGTCGCCGCGGTCGGCCGCCGCAACACCCTGACTGGCGACATGGTCAAGCCGGGCGCGATCGTGATCGACGTCGGCATCAACCGCAACGACGAAGGCAAGCTGTGCGGCGACGTCGATTTCGACAGCGTGAAGGAAGTCGCTTCCCACATCACCCCGGTTCCCGGCGGCGTGGGTCCGATGACCATCACGATGCTGCTGCAGAACACGCTGGAAGCCGCCGAACGCGCTGCACGCGGCGCCTGAACGCACGCGGGACAGGCCCGGGTATGATGGTGCAATCACCTGATCACCTATTAGGATAGGAAGGAATACAGAATGACCGACACCAGCAATCCCCTGCTCGACTTTTCGGGCCTGCCCCGCTTCGACCTGATCCGCCCCGAGCACGTGACGCCCGCGATCGAACAGCTGATCGCGCAGGCACGCGAAGTCGTCCAGCAGCTCGAGGCGCCGGCCAGCAGTGAAAACGGCGGCGTGAGCTGGGACAGCTTCGTGGTCCCGCTCGAAGAAGCGACCGAGCGCCTGGGCCGCGCCTGGGGCGTGGTCAACCACCTGAACCACGTGATGGACACGCCCGAGCTGCGTGCCACCTACAACGAGAACCAGCCGAAGGTGACCGAGTTCTGGACCGAACTGGGCCAGAACGAGGCGCTGTTCGGCAAATACAAGCAGCTGCACGCCAGCCCGGAATTCGTGAACCTGACGCCGGCGCGCAAGCGCATCGTCGAGAACGCCCTGCGCGACTTCCGCCTGGGCGGCGCCGAGCTGCCGGAAAAGCAGAAGCAACGCTTTGCCGAGATCCAGGAACAGCAGGCGGCACTTTCCACGCGCTTTTCGGAAAACGTGCTGGACGCGACCAACGATTTCAAGCTGCTGGTCAGCGACGAATCCGAACTGGCCGGCCTGCCGGACGACGCCAAGGCCGCGGCCCGTGCCGCCGCCGAGCGGGATGGCAAGCAGGGTTGGCAGTTCTCGCTGCACTTCCCATCCTACTTCCCGGTGCTGCAGTTTGCCGACAACCGCAAGCTGCGCGAACAGATCTACCGTGCCAACGCCACCAAGGCTTCCGAGATGGGCGCGGTGTTCTCCGAGGTCGAGAAGTGGGACAACACGAGCAACATCGCCCAGCTGCTGAAGCTGCGCGACGAGGAAGCCAAGCTGCTCGACTTCCGCAGCTTCGCCGACGTCTCGCTGGAGCCGAAGATGGCGGAAAGCCCGGAACGCGTGATCGAGTTCCTGGAAGACCTGGCGCGCCGCGCCCGCCCGTATGCCGAAAAGGACCTGGCCGAGCTGCGCGCCTTCGCGAAGGACGAGCTGGGCATCGACGACATGCAGGCCTGGGACGCCACCTACGCCTCCGAAAAGCTGCGCGAAAAACGCTATGCCTTCTCGGCCCAGGAAGTGAAGCAGTACTTCCCCGAGCCGAAGGTCGTGGCCGGCCTGTTCGGCGTGATCTCGAAGCTGTTCGACGTGACGATCGCCCCGGACCAGGCCCCGGTCTGGCATCCGGACGTGCGCTTCTTCCGCATCGAAAAGGACGGCCACGCAGGTAAGCAACTCGTCGGCCAATTCTACCTGGATCTGTACGCGCGTCCCGGCAAGGGCCAGGGCGCCTGGATGGACGACGCGCGCGGCCGCAGGCTCACCACCGGCGGCATCGTGCAGACCCCGATCGCCTACCTGACCTGCAACTTCACCCCGCCGGCCCTGGTGGACGGCCAGGCGCAGCCCTCGCTGTTCACGCACGACGAAGTCACGACCTTGTTCCACGAGTTCGGCCACGGCCTGCACCACATGCTGACCGAAGTCGACGAATTGAGCGTGTCCGGCATCTCGGGCGTGGAATGGGATGCGGTCGAGCTGCCGTCCCAGTTCATGGAAAACTTCTGCTGGGAGTGGGATGTCCTGCAGGGCATGACCGCCCACGTCAAGACGGGCGAGCCGCTGCCGCGCGAACTGTACGACAAGATGCTGGCGGCGAAGAACTTCCAGTCCGGCATGCAGACCCTGCGCCAGGTCGAGTTCTCGCTGATCGACATGCACCTGCACTACGACTTCGACCCGAACAGCCAGAAGACGGTGCAGGAGCTGGTCGACGAGGTGCGCAGCAAGTTCTCGGTGCTGATTCCGCCGTCGTTCAACCGCTTCCAGCACTCCTTCGGCCACATTTTTGCCGGCGGCTATGCGGCGGGCTACTATAGCTACAAGTGGGCGGAAGTGCTGTCGGCCGATGCCTATGCCGCCTTCGAAGAGGCGGTCGAGGCCGGCGGCGGCGCACTGATTGAGGCGGGCAAGCGCTTCCACCGGGAGATCCTGTCGGTAGGCGGCTCGCGTCCGGCGCTCGAATCGTTCAAGGCCTTCCGCGGCCGCGAACCGCAGATCGACGCACTGCTGCGCCACAACGGCATGCAGGCAGCCTGACGGCCTGCACGGGAGAGCACATGAGGAGCAGGCGGTACCAGGACGGCGGACGGCGCGGGCGGCACAGGCTGCCGGGCCTGCCGGGTTTGCTATATCTGCTGCTCGCCTGCCTCGCTGCACATCTTCCCGCTGCTGCCCAGGTATATAAATGGACCGATGCCCAGGGCACGGTCCATTACGGCGACAGTCCGCCGCCGCAGCGCGCCGCCAGCCAGCTCAAGACGCCATCCCAGGCGGAAGGCCGGAGCGCCCTGCCCTACGAACTGGCGCGGGCCGTGAAGGCCAGCCCGGTCACACTGTACACCACGGCACGCACCGGGTGCGCCGCCTGCGACCAGGGCCGTGCCCTGCTGCGCGCCCGCGGCATCCCCTATACCGAAAAAACCGTCGACACCGACGAGGACAAGGAGCTGCTGCGCCAACTCGGCGGCAAGCTGGAACTGCCCGTGCTGGTGGTGGGCAGCCGCAAGATCGTCGGCTTCCAGGACGCCGCCTGGCAGGATGCCCTGAGCGCGGCCGCCTATCCGCGCTCGACCCAGCTGCCTTCAGGCTACCAGTACGCCGCGCCGCAAGCAGCCGCACCCGCGGCCGGCCTGCCGGTCCCGCCCGCACGCGAGAAGAATGCCGCGCCGCCCGACGAAGCCGCGGCCCAGGCCGCCGAGCAGCAGCCGCGCCGCCCGTCCGCACCGCCCCCCAAGCAGCCAACGGGCAATGCGCCCCCCGGTTTTCAATTCTGACGCATTTACCGCCATGACCCGGATCGACTTCCATACCAATATCCCCGACAAGCTCGGCTACGCCTGCCGGCTGGTGCGCAAGGCCTATGCCGCGCGCGGCAAGGTCGTGCTGCTGGCCGAGACCAGCGACCAGGCCGACCAGTTGAACGAAGCCCTGTGGACCCTGTCCGGCACCGATTTCATCCCGCACGTGATGGCCGGCGACCCGCTGGCGCCCGAGACGCCGGTGATCGTCACGGTCGACGAGCGCGCCGAGCTGCCGCACCGCGACATGCTGGTCAACCTGACCCGCCGCACTCCCGAGGGCTTCGACCGCTTCGCGCGCGTGTTCGAGATCATCTCGACCGACGAGGAAGACGCCGCTGCCGGGCGTGCCCGCTACGTCGCCTACCGCAAGCAGTCGTATCCGCTGACCCATTTCGTGGCAGGCCAATCATGAGCGACACCCCCTCCTTCGACGAGATCCCGGTACTGACCGAGGTCGTGGCCGAGCCGGCGCCGGCCGCCATGCCGGACGAGGTGCCGGACGAGGTGCCGGCCCCTGCGCCGTCCGGCGACGCTGCCGCCGGCGCTCCGCCGCCCGCCACCGACGATACCGGGGCGATTCCCGTTCCTGACGTAGCGGCCGGGACTGCGCCGGCCGAAGCGGCACCGGCCCAGGCCCTCGACGACGACGCCTGGCGCACCCTCGAGGAGCGCCTGGTCACGCGCGTGCTGGACCGCCTGCAGCCGCGCATCGATCTGGTGCTGGAAGACCAGGTGCGCGACCAGATGGCGATCGTGCTCGACCACGTCGCCGAGCGCCTGGGCCAGGAGCTGCGGGCCGCGCTGCAGCAGTCGATCGAACACGTCGTCGCCCGCGCCGTCCAGCAGGAACTGGCCCACCTGAGCGCGCGCCGGGCCTGAGCGTTTCGCTGCCTTTCCGCCCCGTTGCGGGGCGTGCGTGCACCCGTCATGTGCATCGCTTCATAAAGCTTTGCCAAGTCCGGGATTTGATGTACCTTTGCCTTGCGTAATTAACACTCCCTGGAGACAAAGCATGCAGGCCACCATCAAATTCGCCCTCTTCCCGGCCGCCGTCGCGCTGGCCTTCACCGGTTCCGCCTGGGCCCAGCAAGTCGTCAAGATCGGCCATGTGGCGCCGATCTCCGGACCTAGCGCCCACCTCGGCAAGGACAACGAGAACGCCGCGCGCATGGCGATCGACGAACTCAACGCCAAGGGGTTCACGATCAACGGCCAGAAGGTCACGCTGCAGCTGATCTCCGAGGACGACGGCGCCGATCCCAAGCAGGGCACGGCGGTCGCGCAAAAGCTGGTCGACGCCAAGGTCAACGGCGTGATCGGCCACCTGAACTCGGGCACCACGGTGCCGGCCTCCAAGATCTACAACGACGCCGGCATCGTGCAGATCTCGCCGGCCACCACCGCCCCCGCCTACACCCGCCAGCACTTCCCGGGCGCCTTCCGCGTGGTGGCGAGCGACGCCAAGCTGGGCGGCACGCTGGCGAAGTATGCGGCCAACACCCTGAAGGTGAAGAACATCGCCATCATCGACGACCGCACCACCTACGGCCAGGGCGTGGCGGACGAATTCGTGAAGGGCGCCAAGGCCGCCGGGATGCGCATCGCGGGCCGCGAATTCACCAGCGACAAGGCGACCGACTACACCGCCATCCTCACCTCGATCAAGGCGAAGAAGCCGGACCTGATCTTCTTCGGCGGGATGGACTCGGTGGCCGGCCCCATGCTCAAGCAGATGAAGGCGCTGGGCATCCAGGCGACCTTCATGGGCGGTGACGGCATGTGCACCGAGGCGCTGGGCCGCCTGGCCGGCGACGGCCTCGTCGACGGCAAGGTGATCTGCGCCGAAGCGGGCGGCGTCAAGGGACCGCAGGAAAAGGTGATGGACGACTTCCGCGCCCGCTACAAGAAGAAGTTCAACCAGGACGTGCAGCTGTACGCGCCCTATGTGTACGACTCGGTGATGGTGATGACGACCGCGATGCAGAACGCCAAATCGGCCGATCCGGCCAAGTACCTGCCGACCCTCAAGGCCATCAAGTACGAGGGCGTGACCGGGACCATCCAGTTCGACCAGAACGGCGACATCAAGGACGGCGCCCTGACCCTGTACACCTACAAGGGCGGCAAGCGCAGCAAGATCGACGTGGTGCGCTGAACCTTGATCCGCGAGCGGACATGAAAAAAGCGCCCTGCTCATGGGGCGCTTTTTCATCGGGCCGGCGCAGCTTATTTTTGCGACAGCACCCACTTGACCAGGCTATGGGCTTCGGCCTCGCTGACCTGCGGATTGGCCGGCATCGGCACCGGCCCCCAGACGCCTGAACCGCCCTTCATGACTTTTTGCACCAGCTTGTCCTCGGCGCCTTTCTGGCCCGCGTACTTGGCAGCAACGTCCTTGTAGGCAGGACCGACCAGCTTGGTGCCGATCGCGTGGCACGCCATGCAGTTCTTGGCCTTTGCCAGGTCGGCTTGCGCGAAGGCGCTACTCGACACCAACGCCGAGACCGCCATCAACATCATCAGGGAACGTTTCATTCCGTACTCTCCAAAGTGAAATCCTGTGCAGATTCTATCCTGTTTCCCTTGCAAGGGCAGCAGGGATACAGTCGGTAACGGCTGATACACATTTTGGTTGACGGAAGGGCAGGATTCCGTTGCTGCGAAGCACTATTATTGTAAGATGAACGCCGAAAGGAATTCTCATGCCGCTCATCCTCCTGTTAGCCGCCCTGGTCGTCCTGCGCTTTTTCGACGTCTGGCGCTTCGCCCAACTGTCCTGGTGGTGGATCGCCCTGCTGGCGGTAGTCGCCTTCATCTGGTTCGAATTCATCGAAAAGCTGCTCGGCCTGGACAAGAAAAAGGAGCACAAGGCCGACGACGCGCGCCGCAAAGAGCGTGTCAAGCAAACCTTCGACAAACATAAATAAACCTCAAACCGGGGTCAGAGCCCGATTTTTGGAAATTGCCCAAAATCGGGCTCTGACCCCGGTTTGTGCTAACTCCATATCACATGAGCCTGGAACTTCGCCAGCTGCGCTACTTCGTCACCGTCGCCGAGGAGCTGCATTTCGGCCGGGCGGCGGCGCGGCTGCACATGACGCAGCCGCCGCTGTCGCAGGCCATCGCGGCGCTCGAAGAGTTGCTGGGTGCGCCACTGTTCGTGCGCAACCGCCGTACCGTCGAGCTGGCCCCGGCCGGCAGTGCCCTGCTGCCCGAAGCCCGCCGCCTGCTGCTCGAGGCCGACGCGCTGCCGGAACTGGCGCGCCGTGCCGCCGCCGGCGAAGCGGGACGCCTCTCGCTGGCCTTCGTCACCTCCTGCGACTACAGCGTGCTGCCGCCCTTCCTGCGCCGCTACAGCGAGCGCTACCCAGGCGTCCACCTGAATCTGCTCGAAGCGACCTCCGACGTGCAGTTTGATGCGCTGCTGCGCGGACGCGTCGACGCCGGCTTCCTGATCCCGCCGCTGCCCGACAAGGCCCTCGACGAACTCGATTACATGAAGGTGCTGGAAGAGCCGCTGATCCTGTGCGCACCGGCCGGACTCGAGGTACTTCGGGATCGCGCGCCCGTGCGCCTGCAGGACCTACCGCGCCTGCCCCTGATCATCTTCCCGAGGGATATCTCGCCGGCCCTGCACGACGCCATCCTGTCCTGCTTCCGCGCGGCCGGCATCACCCCCGTGATCGGCCAGCTGGCGATCCAGATGCAGACCATCGTCAGCCTGGTGTCCGGCGGCATGGGCTTGGCACTTGTGCCACAATCGGTGTCCAACCTGATGCGGACCGGCGTAGAATACCGTGCCCTCGCGGACCCGACCCCGCTGGTCGAGACCGGCATCGCCTGGCGCCGCGGCAACGCGTCGCCGGTGCTGAAGGGCTTTCTGGAACTACTGAGGAATCACTGATCATGCTCGTCCATCCGAACCCGGATCCCGTCGCCTTCCACATCGGCCCCCTGGCCATCCACTGGTACGGCATCATGTACGTGCTCGCCTTCGCCCTGTTCATCATCCTCGGCCGCGTACGCATCAAGACCCAGCCGCACATCCAGGCCCAGGGCTGGACCAGGGAAGACCTCGACGACATGCTGTTCTACGGGATGCTCGGCGTGGTGATCGGCGGACGCCTGGGCGAAGTGCTGTTCTACCAGCCGGCCCACTACTTCGCGAACCCGATCGAGATCTTCAAGACCTGGGAAGGCGGCATGTCCTACCACGGCGGCTTCATCGGCGTGCTGCTGGCGATGGCGTTATGGGCCAGGAAGCGCAAGCGCAACCTGCTCGACGTGTACGACTTCATCGCGCCGATGGTGCCGATCGGCTATGCCTGCGGCCGCCTGGGCAACTTCATCAACCACGAGCTGCCGGGCCGCCTGGCCGACCCTTCCCTGCCCTGGGCCATGAAGTGGCCGGGCATCGAGGACCACCTGGTCCATCCGTCGCCGCTGTACCAGATGCTGGTCGACGGCATCCTGGTGTTCGTCATCATGTGGATCTTTGCCAGGAAGCCCAGGCCGCGCCTGGCGGTCGGCGCCCTCTATACCCTGCTGTACGGCTGCGCACGCTTCTTCACCGAATACTTCCGCGTGCCGGACTGGGAGACCCACGTGATGGGCATGCCGATCACCTCCGGCCAGGTGCTGTCGCTGCCGATGATCGTGGCCGGCCTGTTGATGCTGGGATGGGCCTACTCGGGCAACGGCAAGCGCACCGTACACGCTTAAACGTTAAGTACAGCACCGCAAGGGGATGACGATGCGTTTATGGTCATCCCATGAGCAAGGCATTGTCACCAAAAAAGCTGTATGCGATGCGGCGCATGTCGATCGCCTTGAGGCGGGCCGCCGCGGCCCGGCCCTTCGGCGCAGCCACGGACCAGGGCTTGCGCTGGGCCGCGGCCTGGGGCATGTACGCCGGCATCCGCACGCCGCACACGCGCCTGCGCCTGCGGCGCGACACCCTGATCGGCGTCAGTTAGGCGCGCTTGGTCCAACGCCCGCCAGTTGGAGGATCCGCTGCCACTGCCCCGGCGTCACCGGCGACACCGACAGCCGGCTGCCCTTCTGCAGCAGCACCATGTCCTCGAGTTCCGGCACGCCGCGCAATTCCGTCAGCGGCAGATAGCGGCCCTGGGCCACCGCCTGCACGTCGACCGAAATCCAGCGCGGATTTTCCGGCGTCGCCTTCGGATCGAAGTACTTTCCACCATCTTCGAACTGCGAGGCATCCGCATACGGCGTACTGGCGACCCGCGCGATGCCCGCCACGCCCGGCACCGCGCAGCTGGAGTGGTAGAACAGGATGCCGTCGCCGGGCTGCATCTGGTCGCGCATGAAATTGCGGGCCTGGTAATTGCGCACCCCGAACCACGCCACCGTTTTATGCGGTGCCGCGAGGACGTCGTCGAAACTGACTTCATCGGGTTCGGATTTCATCAACCAGTAGCGCATGCGCTTCACTCCACGAACAACAGCACCAATAAAAAAGCGGCTGCGCACGCAAGTGTCGCAACCGCTTCGGGATTATGCCCCGCCTGTGCCGTTTTTGCCGGCATCCCGAACCTAAAGGCTCAAGGTGGTCGCAGTCAGCTCGATTTCGGGTTCGTCAAACTAGTGACGATCGCGCCCACCGAACATGTCCCGCAACCTATGCGAAAGAATGGTTCAAGGAATATATGGCAAATCTCGAACACCGCAGGGTAGACGGCAGTTTACTACGATGAACTGCCATGTCAAACGAATTTGGCCTTAAAGCAGATTTTCCTGCGGCGACAAGGCCTGATCCAACACCGAATGCATCGCTTCCAGTTTCTGCTTGACTTCGAGCATGGACTGGTCTCCGAGCGGGCCTTGCGGCGACTTCACGGACAGGAGTTCGGCCGTCACCGACAGCGCGGCCATGACGGCGATGCGGTCGGTGCCCTTGACCTTGCCCGAGTCGCGCAGCGCGCACATCTTGCTGTCGAGGTAGTGGACCGCTTCGCGCAGCGTGTGCTGCTCGCCTTCCCGGCAGGCCAGGCGATACGACTGGCCCATGATAAGCACGTCAAGGTGGATCATTGGGCGGCCTCGGCGTCGTCGGGGGTGGGTGCCTCGCCCGCTTCAGGGCTGGGGTCGGCGGGTTCCAGCTGGGCCAGCATCGCTTCGACGCGTTGCTGGGCCTGCAGCAGCCGGTTCTTGAAATCGACGTTCTCCGCGCTCAGCAAAGCGTTGGCCTGGCGCAATAGATAGTTCTCGCCGCGCAGCGACTGGGCCAGCTGGGCGAGACGGTCGATTTTATCGGACAGTTCTTGGAATTCGGAAATCATCCGTAACTATAGGATCGAGATCGATTTTTCGTCAACAGGATGCCGTGCCGTGCGCAGGTTTCAAGAAATGAATGGTAGGCTTTTGCGCTTTCCTGCCCTGCGCAGGCCCAGCCGATTGCGAATCCTCAAAAAAGTCTGGCAAATTGCCAACATCTCTGCTTGAAAAGGGAAATTATCGTCCCTATAATTAGCACTCGTTAGTGAGGAGTGCTAACAGCTCCTCGCCCGCCGCCGAATCCGGGGCGGTTTCAAACGAACAGTCAATCAACAATCAAAGGAGTTTTGCATGAACCTTCGCCCATTGCACGATCGCGTGATCGTGAAGCGTCTCGACCAGGAAACCAAAACTGCGTCCGGCCTGATCATTCCAGAGGCAGCGGCCGAGAAACCGGACCAGGGTGAGATTCTCGCCGTGGGCAACGGCAAAGTGCAAGAAAACGGCAACGTCCGTCCGCTGGAAGTGAAAGTCGGCGACCGCGTGCTGTTCGGCAAGTACTCGGGCCAGACCGTCAAGGTCAATGGCGACGAACTGCTGGTCATGCGCGAAGAAGACATCATGGCCGTCGTGGCCCAGTAATTTAGTCCAATACAGACTTCCTGAATACGGAGAAATAGAACATGGCAGCTAAAGACGTAATTTTCGGCGATGTGGCACGCGCCAAGATGGTCGAGGGTGTGAACATCCTGGCCAACGCAGTCAAAGTCACCCTGGGCCCGAAAGGCCGCAACGTGGTGCTGGACCGTTCGTTCGGCGCCCCGACCGTCACCAAGGACGGCGTCTCGGTCGCGAAAGAGATCGAACTGAAAGACAAGCTCATGAACATGGGCGCGCAGATGGTGAAGGAAGTCGCGTCGAAGACCAGCGACAACGCCGGTGACGGCACCACCACCGCGACCGTGCTGGCACAAGCCATCGTGCGCGAAGGCATGAAGTTCGTTGCCGCCGGCATGAACCCGATGGACCTGAAGCGCGGCATCGACAAGGCCGTCATCGCCACCGTCGAAGAACTGAAGAAGATCGCCCGCCCGACCACCACCTCGAAAGAGATCGCCCAGGTCGGCACCATCTCGGCCAACTCGGACGCGTCCGTTGGCGAGCGCATCGCCGAAGCGATGGAAAAAGTCGGCAAGGAAGGCGTCATCACCGTCGAAGACGGCAAGTCGCTGAACGACGAGCTGGACATCGTCGAAGGCATGCAGTTCGACCGCGGCTACCTGTCGCCTTACTTCATCAACAACCCGGACAAGCAGGTTGCCGTTCACGAGAACCCGTTCGTCCTGCTGTGCGACAAGAAGATCTCGAACATCCGTGACCTGCTGCCGGTGCTGGAGCAAGTTGCGAAAGCCGGCCGTCCGCTGGTCATCGTCGCCGAAGACATCGAAGGCGAAGCGCTGGCGACCCTGGTGGTCAACAACATCCGTGGCATCCTGAAGACCGTCGCCGTCAAGGCCCCGGGCTTCGGCGACCGCCGCAAGGCCATGCTGGAAGACATCGCCATCCTGACCGGCGGCCAGGTCATCGCCGAAGAAGTCGGCCTGACCCTGGAAAAAGTCACCCTGGCAGAGCTGGGCCAGGCCAAGCGCATCGAAGTCGGCAAGGAAAACACCATCATCATCGATGGCGCCGGCGCCGCCGAAGCGATCGAAGCACGCGTCAAGATGGTGCGCGTCCAGATCGAAGAAGCGACCTCGGACTACGACCGCGAAAAACTGCAGGAACGCGTGGCCAAGCTGGCCGGCGGCGTTGCCGTGATCCGCGTCGGTGCCGCGACCGAAGTCGAAATGAAAGAGAAGAAAGCACGCGTGGAAGACGCGCTGCACGCCACCCGCGCTGCCGTCGAAGAAGGCATCGTTCCTGGCGGCGGCGTGGCCCTGCTGCGTGCCCGCGCTGCGATCAACGTGCAAGGCGACAACCCGGACCAGGAAGCCGGCATCAAGATCGTGCTGCGCGCGATGGAAGAGCCGCTGCGCATGATCGTCCAGAACGCCGGTGAAGAGCCGTCGGTCGTGGTGTCCGCCGTCCTGGCCGGCACCGGCAACTACGGCTACAACGCCGCCAACGGCACCTATGGCGACATGGTCGAAATGGGCGTGCTGGATCCGGCCAAGGTCACCCGCTCGGCACTGCAGAACGCAGCGTCGATCGCCGGCCTGATGCTGACCACCGACTGCATGGTCTCCGAGATCGTCGAAGACAAGCCGGCCGGCGGCATGGGCGGCATGGGCGGCATGGGTGGCATGGGCGGCATGGACGGCATGATGTAATCAGCCGGACGGCGCAAGCCAACCGACGTAGTAAAGTAAAGCCCGCGGGGTTCGCCCCGCGGGCTTTTTTACGTCATGGGGGCAAGTGAATGGCATCGATCAAACTGGACGAACTGGAAAACGCGGCCATCCTGGTCGACGACGGCGAGGGCAGCGCCAAAGCCCTGGTGTCGCGCGAGACCGGCATGATCCACCTGCTCAACGACGAGTACATGGACGAGGAAGCGCCGCTGCCGGGCGACATCGAGGTCAGCGGCCAGTACGTGTCGGTGCCCGCCGCCAGCGAGCTCGGCCTGGGCCGCGAACTGATGTTCCGCTTTGCCGCCGGCCACCTGCCCGGCGACCGCGAAACGGTGCGTGAACTCTTCGAACGCGGCGACGGCTACGAGCGCTTCGCCCGCCTGCTCGAGGAGCGCGGCGTGCTCGACGCCTGGTACCGCTTCCGCGAGGATGAAACCCGCACCGCGTTGGAAGGCTGGTGCCGGCAGCATGGGCTGGAATTCGACCCGGCCAAGCCGGCAACCTAGCCACGGTGCGCCGAGGGACCCGGAAGCCGGCGCCGGCTTCCCGCCGTCACACGGTCAGCGTCGTTTGCCCTGGCGCGACCTGCCGTCGACGAAGCTCAGCGTCTGCACCGGCCCCTCGCCGTTCATCTCGAAACGCACGCTCGCGTCCTTCTCGCGGATGAAGTAGTCGACGTCGCCGGCCGGCACCAGCTCGACCGGGTCGGGTCCCAGCGGCGGTCCGGACATGTACAGCCGCTCGCCGCGGCGCTCGACGTGCAGCACGATGTTCGAGACCTGGTAGTCGCCTGCGAAGCGCTCGTACAAGGCGGCGTTCGCCGGTGCAGCCGTCCGTTCGACGGCCCGGTAATCCTGCCAGCCATACTCGGTCGCGATGCTGCGCATCAGTTCCTCGATCAGCGGCCAGGCGCCGGCGCCGTTGGCCAGGACGACCGCGCCCTGCCCGCTTCCCACGTAGCCGAACATCAGCGCCTGGTAGCCGCCGTTCGCCCCGCTATGGTGAAAAACACGCTGCATTCCCTGATGGTCGAGTTCGAAACCCAGTCCGTAGTCCTTGCCCACCGGCGTGAACAGCATGTCTGCCTGGCCCTGGCTCAGGAATGGCCCGCCGTGGCCGCCAGCTGCGCGCTGCAGCGCGATCACCATGCGTGCTAGGTCGCTTGCGGTACTCCACAGGCCGGCCGCCGCCAGTTCCGGATAGCGGCGCCAGCGGCCTTCGATGACGCTGCCGTCCGGCGCATGGCCGTAGGCGACGCGCGCCGCCAGCCGGGATGGCGGCGCCTCGGCGAACAGGCTGTCGCGCATGCCCAGCGGTGCGAATACGCCGTCGCGCGCAAGGTCTTCGAAAGGGCGGCCGGCGGCGTCGATCAGGTATTGCTGGAGTACGGCATACCCGAGGCTCGAATACGCGTAGCGGCTGCCCGGCACGGCCTGGACCTCGGCCTTCGGATTGTGCGCCGGCGGCGCTCCCTCCAGCACTTGTACCAGGGTCGGCAAAGGCTCGGCGGCGCCGTAGCCCGGCACGCCGCCCGGCGGCATGCCGGCCGTATGGCTCAACAGGGAGCGCGCGGTAACGGCCTGCGCGCCGGGCAGCCTCCATGCGCGCAGGCGCCGGTTGATGTCTTCGTCGAGCCCGATCCTGCCCTGCCCCGCCAGCCGCATGCTCAGGATGGCGGTGACGGGCTTGCTGATCGACGCGGCCTGGAACAAGGTATCCGGCGTGGCCGGACGGCCGCTGGCGGCATCGGCAACCCCGTAGGCCTGCGCCCACGCAAGCTTGCCGCCGTCGATCACGGCCACGCTCAGCCCCGGCACGTGCAAGGCGCGCATGCGCTCGGCCAGTGCCATGGTCCTGGCCGGCTCGCCGCGTACCGCGACCGGGTGGCGCAAACCGTTCTCGACGCGCTCGATGCGTGCGGCCGCGGCCATGTCGGCGTCGGCTGGCTCGGCCGGGGCGCCGACCGCCCATGCGGCGGCGCACAGGAACAGAGCGGCGGAACGGAGCTGGCTGGACGGTTTCCACATGGGCATCACTCAGGCTGGTCCTTGTCAAGCTGACTCTAGCACCGAACGCGGCATATCAGCAATAATTTATTCCACACTGTAGCAGTACCTGATGCTTCTCCATGGCATTCATGGCCAGCGCCAGGCCACCGGATGTTGCCCAAGAACTATGCTAGGTGTAGACTGGTTTTTTGGTCCACCAGCTCTCCATCCATGTCCACGCATCCTGCCCGCCTGCTCGGCGCCACCCTGCTCGCCCTGTGCGTTCTTGCCGCCTGCAAGCGCGAAGCGCCGCCGCCGCCCAAGCCGGTCGTCGCCGAGGCGCCCGCCGCGCCTGCGCGCACGCGCGACCAGGCCATCGCCCAGCTGATGGCGCTGCCGGAGATCAAGGCATGGTCGGAACAGATCGAGAAAGCCTCGCACGGCAAGGTGCACGGCGCCGTGATCGAGGACGATCCCGCCCCGCGCGTCATCGACGGCAAATCCTATTACCAGCTCAGCTTCGTCGAGAACCGCAAGCAGAACGTGCACCGCCGCGCCAGCTTCCTGGTCGCGAAGAATGGCGACGATATCCTGGTCGAGGATGCGGACACCGACACCCTGCAGTCGGTGTCCGAGTGGCGCCGCAATATCCAGCGCGTCGAATTAAAATCGAACTGACAAAACCTGGGTTCCCGCCTACGCGGGAACGACGTGATGCGTTTGATGGAACGCAAATCTGCTGCACGTTAATGCGCTTATCGTAGTCAGCGCCGCTGGCTGTGAGGTGCCGCCGCATGCAAACGCGACGGTGCCACTCCTCCCCCGGCCGGCGGCTCCTATCGTCCACGCCACTCCGCCAGGTAATGCTGGGGCGTCCTGCCCAGCAATTTCCTGAACATGTTCGTGAACGCGCTCGGGCTGGCATAGCCCAGCGTGCGCGCGATCGCGCCGACGCCTTCCCCGCGCGCCAGCATCTCGAAAGCATGCGCCAGGTGCACCTGCTGCACCCACTGCCGATAATGCAGCCCGGTCTCCTTCGGGAACAGGCGGATCAGGGTGCGCACGCTGGCGCCGGCGTCCGAAGCAAGGTCGTCCAGCCGGCGCGGGCTGCCCGGCCGCCCCATGATCTCCGCGCACAGGGCCTGCAGGCGGCGGTCGCGCGGCCACGGCACGGCGATCGGCACCGTCTCCATCGCCGCCAGCTCGGACAGGATCAAGCGCGCCAGGTCGCCGCCGCGGCCGTCCGGCGGATAATCGACCGGTTCCAGCGCCAGCGCCAGGATCAGCTCGCGCAGCAGCGGGCTCACTTCCAGCACCCGGCAATCGGCGACCAGGCTGGCGGCCGCGTCGGCGTCGATGTAGAGGGTGCGCATATTCACGTGGCTGAGCATGGTCAGCTCGTGCAGCACGCCGGGCGCGATCAGGAGCGCGCGGCGCGGCGGGATGAGCCACACGCCGTGCTCCGTGCGCACCCGCATCACGCCCTCGCTGGCGTACAGCAGCTGCACCCAGGGGTGGCTGTGGGCTTCGATCGTCTCGCCGTGCCGGGCTTCGGACGGCACCGCCGTCACGCGGCGCGGCAGCGCGAGGAATTTCGGGCGGAAGCGTGGGGAAGGCGAGAGTGTCACTTGGGCGACGAATAATGGAATATGCGTTCGAATTACCCATATTACACTGGCGGGCCATCCAGATCAGCCTTGCCATGACCATCTCGACGACTACCACCGGTACCAGGACCGCGCAAACCGGCACCGTCCTGCAAATCCTGTTTTCGGTCGCCTTCGTCCACCTGCTGAACGACTGCGTGCAGGCCGCGCTGCCGGCGATCTACCCCTTGCTCAAGCAGGAGTTCGCGCTCAGCTTCGCGCAAGTAGGCTTGATTACCCTGACCTTCCAATGCACCGCCTCGCTGCTGCAGCCCTGGATCGGCCTGTACACCGACAAGCGCCCGATCCCCTTCCTGCTGCCGATGGGGATGTGCATGACCCTGCTGGGCGTGGCCCTGCTGTCGATGGCGGGCAGCTTCGGCATGCTGCTGCTGGGCGCCGGCATGATCGGGGTCGGTTCCTCGACCTTCCATCCGGAGGCGTCGCGGGTGGCGCGCCTGGCCTCGGGCGGGCGCTTCGGCTTCGCCCAGTCGCTGTTTCAGGTCGGCGGCAACCTCGGCTCGGCGCTCGGCCCGCTGCTGGCGGCCGCGATCCTGGTCGGCCGCGGCCACGGCAAGTTCGCCTGGTGCGCGGTGCTGGTCGTGCTGGCGGTAATGGTGCTGGTGGGCGTGAGCCGCTGGTACGGCAGCCACCTGAAAAACGCGTCGAAGAAGGCGGCCGCGCACGCCGGCCCGCCGCTGCCGCGCAAGCGCGTGTTCCAGGCGCTGGCGGTGCTGGCGATGCTGGTGTTCTCGAAGTACATCTACATGGCCAGCCTGTCGAGCTACTACACGTTCTTCCTGATCGAGAAATTCCACGTGCCGGTCGGCACCGCGCAGATGTACCTGTTCCTGTTCCTGGCCTCGGTGGCGGTCGGCACCTTCGCCGGCGGCCCGATCGGCGACCGCATCGGCCGCAAGCGCGTGATCTGGGTCTCGATTCTGGGCGCGGCACCGTTCACGCTGGCCCTGCCCTACGCCAGCCTGTTCTGGACCGGTGTGCTGTCGGTAGTGATCGGGCTGGTGATGTCCTCGGCCTTCTCGGCCATCGTGGTGTTTGCCCAGGAGCTGGTGCCGGGCAAGGTCGGCATGATCGCCGGGATCTTCTTCGGCCTGATGTTCGGCATCAGCGGCATCGGCGCCGCCGCGATGGGGCATATTGCCGACGTTGCCGGCATCGAGCAGGTGTACCGGATTGCGTCCTTCCTGCCGCTGCTGGGGATCCTCGCCGCGCTGCTGCCGAATATGGAAAAGTCCCGCGCTTGAGCAGCTCACGCTGAAAAACACGGCGCAGCATGCGCCGATTCGGAGTATGCTTTTATCATCCAAGCGCCGTACTGCATGAAGTGACCCGCACCTGCCTGGTCGCAGCAATTCAACGGAAACGCATGGAACACGGCCGTCAGCGACGGCCACTCTCCGGCACGACGCAAGTGGTACAGGGAGCCGTGCGAGATCTCTAGCGGAAATCGATGGCCACCCTGCTTGCAACGATGACACTGGGGAGGACATCATGCGCCATACCTTGAAAGCGGTTTTCGCTCACCGAAGCGATGCCCAGCACGTTCTGGACGAATTACTGGCTTGCGGATATTCGCGCGCCGATACGGCGCTGTCGGACGCGGAAGGACTGGGCGCCTCGGTCAGGCATAACCTGGCGCGACTGTTTACTTCCCTGCAGCACAAGCACGCGATGGCGAATGCCGCCGCGTTCATGCAGGGACGTCACGTCGTCACGGTCACCGCCGATTCCGAACCGGATGCCGAGCGCGCCATTGGCATCATCCAGCGCTTCCGGCCGGTCGGCATCGAGGATGTGCCTGGCGAGTGGGAGCAAAGCACTGCCGGCATGAGCATGCGCAATGCCTGGACAGATGCCGTCGGGCCGGGTTCGGTCTACCCGCCAGGCACCGGGCCGGGCGCCCTGCAGTACCGGGCCCATGAAGACAGCCACTACTTCGGCACCCAGAATGCCGGAGCACCGCCAACCGGCAACACCTTCGAAGAACCGATGGAAACGTTCTCGCCATGGCCACGCGTGGACGAGGAACCCCCCTTCGGCCACATGCCGTTCCCGTTGGCCGATGCGGACAGGGACAGCGGCGGCGACATGGCCGCCTACGGTTTTGGCAAAGCGATGCGTACCAGTGACAAGTACCGCAATCGTTCCTGGGACGAAGTCGAGCCGGACCTCGAAAGCGGCTGGAAGATGCGCGAACCCGGCGCCCCGGACTGGGACGAAGCCCGTGCCGCCGTGCGCCGCGGCTGGGACAGTACGTCACCGGACATCGACGAAGACAGTTACTACCGTACCCACTGGAATGCACGATACGCGAACGGTAGCGGCGGCAGCGACTACGGCGAGCATGCGCCGGCCTATCTGTACGGCAGCGAGGCCCGGCGCAGCGAAATCTACCGCAGCCACGACTGGGGCGAGGTCGAGCCGGACCTGAAGGCCGGCTGGGAAGCGCGCCATCCCGGCCAGCTCTCTTCCTGGGAAAACTTCAAAGATGCCGTAAAGCATGGCTGGAACAGGGTCAGCCCGGGTTAAGACATCAGACGTCTATACCGGGACCGCTCCCAGGTCCTGGGCCGCTTCCAGCTGGTCCTGGGCCTTGCGCAGCCGCTCGCGGCTGTTGCCGATGTGCAGGCGCATCGCGGCCCTGGCCGCCTCGGCGTCTCCGCGCGCGATGGCGTCGACGATCTGCTCGTGTTCGCGCCCCACCTGTTCCATGTAGGCCACCGGATCGGCATGGGTCAGGCGGGCCGAATTGATGCGCGCCCGCGGGATGATGTTCGCGCCCAGGTGCTGCAGGATGGCACGGAAGTAGTCGTTGCCGGAGGCCTCGGCGATCGCCAGGTGGAAGCGCTGGTCCAGCTCGACGTTGTCCTCGCCACGGCGTGCGGCGTGCTGCAGGGCCGCCAGCGCCGCGCGCACCTCGGCCAGCTGGGCCTCGCTGCGGCGCGCCGCCGCCAGCCCGGCCGCTTCGGTCTCCAGGCCGATCCGCAGTTCCAGCAGGGCGATCACGTCGCGCACCGTGACCACGGTGGCCGGATCGATGCCCATCATGGGCGGCGGCGGCGGCAGCACGAAGGTGCCGATCCCGTGCCGCGTCTCGACCAGGCCCGCGGCCTGCAGGCGCGAGATCGCCTCGCGCACCACGCTGCGGCTGACGCCCTGCTCCACCATGATTTCCGTTTCGGTCGGCAGCTTGTCGCCGGGATGCAGCTCGCCATGACGAATGTGCTCGGTCAGCTGCGCCACCACCTGCTGGGCGAGGTTGCGGGGCTTTCTGGGTGTGGTAGGAAGCATCATGTCGATTGCTATTTCAAGAATGCCTGATTATACTGGCCTTCAGCTTGTAAGACGTCAGACAACTGACCTTATACAGAGCAACACAAGCACGGAGGCAAACAATGCGGTCAGAATCCACCGGAGCGCCACGCAGCATCCGGATGCACGACAACGATAACGTCGCCATCGTCGCCAACGATGGCGGCCTGCCTGCCGGTACCGTCTTCCCCGACGGCCTGGTACTGAAGGACAAGGTCCCGCAAGGACACAAGGTGGCGCTGCGCCCCATCGCCCAGGGTGAAGCCATCCTGCGCTACAACGTCGCCATCGGCCATGCGCTGCGCGATATCGAAAAAGGCAGCTGGGTCGAGGAATCCCTGGTCGGCATGCCGCCGGCCCGCGAGCTCGACAACCTGCCCATCGCCACGATCCGCCCAGATCCCCTGCCCCCGCTGGAAGGCTACACCTTCGAAGGCTACCGCAACCCGGACGGTTCGGTCGGCACCCGCAACATCCTCGCCATCAGCACCACGGTGCAGTGCGTTTCGGGCGTGGTCGAATTCGCCGTCAAGCGCATCAAGGACGAGTTGCTGCCCAAATACCCGAACGTCGACGACGTCGTCAGCCTGGACCACACCTACGGCTGCGGCGTGGCGATCGAGGCTCCCGGCGCCGAGATCCCGATCCGCACCCTGCGCAACATCGCGAAAAACCCGAACTTCGGCGGCCGCGCGATGCTGGTGAGCCTGGGTTGCGAGAAGCTGCAGCCGGGGCGCCTGTTCCCGGCCGGGGCACTCCCCATCCGCGACGTCGCCGGTCCGGACCACGTCTGCCTGCAGGACAATGCCCACGTGGGTTTTAGCTCGATGATCGAATCGATCATGGACACCGCCGAGCGGCACCTGATGGAACTGAACGCGCGCCGGCGCGAGACCTGCCCGGCGTCCGATCTGGTCGTCGGCGTGCAGTGCGGCGGCAGCGATGCCTTCTCCGGCGTGACCGCCAACCCGGCGGTCGGCTTCGCCAGCGACCTGCTGGTGCGCGCCGGCGCGGCCGTGATGTTCTCGGAAGTGACCGAAGTCCGCGACGGCATCGACCAGCTGACCGCGCGCGCCATCGACGAAGCCACGGCCGAGGCCATGATCCGCGAAATGGCCTGGTACGACGAATACCTGAAGCGCGGCGGCGTCGACCGCAGCGCCAACACCACCCCCGGCAACAAGAAGGGCGGCCTGGCCAACATCGTCGAAAAGGCGATGGGCTCGATCATCAAGTCCGGCACCAGCCCGATCTCGGGCGTGCTGTCGCCGGGCGAGAAGCTGCAGCAGAAGGGCCTGATCTACGCCGCCACCCCGGCCAGCGATTTCATCTGCGGGACACTCCAATTGGCCGCCGGCATGAACGTGCACGTGTTCACCACCGGCCGCGGCACGCCCTACGGCCTGGCGGCGGTGCCGGTGGTGAAGGTCGCCACCCGCGACGACCTGGCGCGCCGCTGGCACGACCTCATGGACATCAACGCCGGCCGCATCGCCACCGGCGAAGCCACCATCCCGGACGTCGGCTGGGAACTGTTCCAGTTCATCCTCGACGTCGCCAGCGGACGCAAGAAAACCTGGGCCGAGCACTGGCGCCTGCATAACGCGCTGGCGCTGTTCAACCCGGCCCCGGTGACCTAACTCCCGATGTTCACCGGCACTTGCCGCGTCCGGCTTTTCAAAAGAAGCCGGCGCGGCCCGCGCACGCCCCTACCCATAACAACCCACAAGGAGACAGCAGCATGAAGAAAGCAGCAGCCCTGATTCTCGGCCTGGCGGCCGGCGCAGCAGCCCAGGCGCAAACCTCGGTGAATATCTACGGCATCATGGACGCGGCGCTGGTCAGCGAACGCGGCGGCGTCGCCAGCCCGTCCACCAAGATCACCAGCGGCGCCGCCTCGGCCTCGCGCATCGGCTTCCGCGGCACCGAAGACCTGGGCGGCGGCTTGTCCGCCTTCTTCACGCTGGAGACCGGCGTCAAGATCGACACCGGCGAGGTCGACGCCGCCGGCACCATCTTCAACCGCCAGGCCTTCGTCGGCCTGAAGGGCGCCGCCGGCCAGGTCGCACTGGGCCGCCAGTACACTCCCTGGCACTTGGCGCTGGTCGCGGTCGACCCGTTCGGCACCGGCTATGCGGGCACCTCGAAGAACCTGTTCCCGGACAACGGCTCGAACGTCCGCACCAGCAACACGATCACCTATAAATCGCCGAAGCTGAACGGCTTCGACGGCGAACTGGCCTACGCGATGGGCGAGCAGACCACCTTCTCGGCCGGACGCCAGTACGGCGGCGCGGTCGGCTATGCCAACGGTCCGCTGGCCCTGCGCGTGGCCTACAACAGCAAGAACACCGACGTCGCCGCCACCGGCACCACGCCCGCCGTCAGCCGCTCGCTGGGCCGCAACACCCTCTTGACCGCCGCCTGGGAACTGCCGATGGCGTCGCTGCGCTTTGCGTACGGCATCGACAAGGGCACCAACGCCGCCACGCTGGGCAATGCCAACAACCCATACGGCGGCGTCAAGCCGACCCCGTCGACCGACGGCCGCGAAGTGCTGCTGGGCCTGTCCGCGCCGATCGGCCCGGGCACGCTGATGTTCTCGGTCATGCACAAGGACGACCGCACCGCCTTCAACCAGGATGCCAACGCCTGGGGCATCGGCTATCTGTATGGCCTGTCCAAGCGCACCGGCCTGTACGCCGCCTACGGCCATATCGATAACAGGAACGGCGCAGGCTACACTGTGGCCAACAATACCGAGACCGGCACCGGCAACACCGGTTACAACCTGGGTATCCGCCACGTGTTCTAAGGAGAGTCGATGTTCGAGATCAGCCAGGTCCGCTGCTTCGTCGCGGTGGCGGAAGAACTGCACTTCGGGCGCGCCGCCGAGCGCCTGAACATGACGCAGCCGCCGCTGAGCCGGCAGATCCAGCTGCTCGAACACCACGTCGGCACCCGCCTGCTGGACCGCAGCAGCCGCGGCGTGCGCCTGACCGCGGCCGGCAAGGCCTTCTTTCCCGAAGCGGCGCGGATCCTGCGCATGGCCGACGAGGCGGTGGTGACGGCGCGCCGGGTCGCCAAGGGCGAACAGGGCGCGCTGGCGATCGGCTTCACCGCCGCCTTCGGCTACGGCCTGCTGCCCGACCTGGTGCGGCGCCTGCGCGAGCGCGCGCCCGGCATCTCGCTGACGCTCAAGGAACTCGTCACCACTTCCCAGCTCGAAGGACTCGACAGCGGCCAGCTCGACATCGGCCTGATGCGCCCGCACGCGCGCCACGGCGAGCTCGAGACCGTACTGCTGGCCACCGAACCGCTGATGCTGGCGATTCCGGAGCGCGAAGCGGCCGACTGGCCGGAGCAGCCCACGCTGGCCTGCGTGCACGGCAAGCCCTTCCTGATGTATTCGCCCTACGAGGCGCGCTACTTCTATCAACTGCTGATCAACCTCTTCGACGCGGCCGGCGTGGCGCCCGACGTGGTCGAGCACATCGGCCAGATCCACACCATGCTGGCCCTGGTCAGCTCGGGCGTGGGCGTGGCCCTGATTCCCACCGCGGCCGCGCGCCTGCAGCTGCGCGGCGTGGTGCTGCGCACGATGCAGACCGACCCGGCGCAGCCGGTGCAGACCATCTGCGCCTACCGCCGCGACAACGGCAACCCCATCCTGGACGTGTTCCGGCGCGACATCCTGCCGGCCTTCGTCTCTGGACTGAAAACATGAGCAACAATCCAATTCTTGAATCGATCAAGACACTCATTGGTTTGTTTGAGCATGATTGGCGCACTAAGATTGGTGTCATAAAAACATAAATCGAATCGGACCCCTGCCGCCGGCCGGGGCGAATCAACGACACTAGGAGACACTTGTGGAACAAGCACAAGCCATCAGGGCCGCCAGCGCTACCAAAGTCCAGACCCGCACACGCTGGATGATTCTTGCCATGCTGTTCGTGATCACCACCATCAACTACGCCGACCGCGCCACGATCTCGATCGCCGCGCCGGGCATCAAGAAGGAACTCGGCCTGGATGCGGTCCAGATGGGCTTCGTGTTCTCCGCCTTCGCCTGGTCCTACGTGCTCGCCCAGCTGCCGGGCGGCTGGCTGCTGGACCGCTTCGGTTCGAAGATCACCTACTTCTTCAGCATCTTCCTGTGGTCGGTCTTCACCATGATGACCGGCGCGGCCGGTTTCTTCGCCGGCGGCGCCGCGGTGACCATGCTGTTCGCGCTGCGCCTGCTGGTCGGCGCCGCCGAAGCGCCTTCCTTCCCGGGCAACAGCCGCATCGCCTCGGCCTGGTTCCCGACCAACGAGCGTGGCCTGGCCGCCGCCATCTTCAACTCGGCGCAGTACTTCGCCACCGTGCTGTTCGCGCCGATCATGGGCTGGCTGGTGCATTCCTACGGCTGGCACAGCGTGTTCTACGTGATGGGCGGCCTGGGCATCGTGATGGCCTTCGTCTGGCTCAAGGTCATCCACGGACCGAAGGACCATCCGTCGGTCAGCCAGAGCGAACTGAAATACATCCAGGACGGCGGCGCCCTGGTCGACCTCGACGGCGCGCAAAAGGCACCGGCCCAGGTCAACACCTTCGCCGCCATCAAGGAACTGCTGGGCAACCGCATGCTGCTGGGCGTGTATATCGGCCAGTACTGCATCACGACGCTGACCTACTTCTTCCTGACCTGGTTCCCGGTCTACCTGGTGCAGGAGCGCCACATGACCATCCTGAAGGCCGGCTTCGTGGCCTCGCTGCCGGCGATCGCGGGCTTCATCGGCGGCGTGACCGGCGGCTGGCTGTCCGACCGCCTGGCCAAGCGCGGCTACTCGCTGTCGGTGTCGCGCAAGGTGCCGATCGTGCTGGGCATGCTGATGTCGATGAGCATGATCGCCTGTAACTACATCGAGACCGACATGCTGGTGGTGGCCGTGATGTCGCTGGCCTTCTTCGGCAAGGGCGTCGGCGCGCTGGGCTGGGCGGTCGTCTCGGACACCTCGCCGAAAGAAGCCGGCGGCCTGTCGGGCGCCCTGTTCAACACCTTCGGCAATACCGCCGGCATCACCACCCCGATCGTCATCGGCTACATCGTGCAGGGCACCGGTTCCTTCGCCGGCGCGCTGGTCTACGTCGGCGCGAACGCGGCGCTGGCGATCGCCTGCTACCTGTTCATTGTCGGCGACATCAAGCGCGTCAGCCTCTCCAAATCGCTGATCGCGAAGTAACCATCACCCCAGTTTTAGCAAGGAAGCACACATGACTACCTACGTATCCGGCGCCCCCGTCGTCACCGACCTGCGCGTCATTCCCGTGGCCGGCCAGGACAGCATGCTGCTGAACCTCTCCGGCGCCCACGGCCCCTGGTTCACCCGTAACATCGTCATTCTCAAGGACAGCGCCGGCAACACCGGCCTGGGCGAAGTACCGGGCGGCGAGAAGATCCGCAAGACCATCGAGGATGCCAAGCCCCTCATCGTCGGCAAGACGCTGGGCGAGTACAACAACATCCTGAATGCGATGCGCAAGACCTTCGCCGACCGCGACGCGGGCGGCCGCGGCAACCAGACCTTCGACCTGCGCACCACTATCCACGCCGTGACGGCAGTCGAATCGGCCCTGCTCGACCTGCTGGGCCAGTTCATGAACGTGCCGGTCGCGGCCCTGCTGGGCGAAGGCCAGCAGCGCGACGCCGTCGAGATGCTGGGCTACCTGTTCTATGTGGGCGACCGCAACAAGACGAACCTGAACTACCGCAGCGAGCCGGACGCCGGCAGCGCCTGGTTCCGCCTGCGTAACGAAGAGGCCCTGAGCCCGGAAGCCGTGGTGCGCCTGTGCGAGGCGGCCCGCGAGCGCTACGGCTTCAACGACTTCAAGCTGAAGGGCGGCGTGCTCTCGGCCGACGAAGAGATGGACGCCATCGTCGCCATGCACGAGCGCTTCCCGGATGCCCGCATCACGCTCGACCCGAACGGCGCCTGGTCGCTGCAGGAAGCGATCCGCGTGTGCCGCGACAAGCACGGCGTGCTGGCCTATGCCGAAGACCCGTGCGGCGCCGAGGGCGGCTTCTCCGGCCGCGAAGTGATGGCCGAATTCCGCCGCGCCACCGGCCTGCCGACCGCGACCAACATGATCGCCACCGACTGGCGCCAGATGGCCCACTCGATCCAGCTGCAGTCGGTCGACATCCCGCTGGCCGACCCGCACTTCTGGACCATGCAGGGTTCGGTGCGCGTGGCCCAGCTGTGCGAGATGTTCGGCCTGACCTGGGGTTCGCACTCGAACAACCACTTCGACATCTCGCTGGCGATGTTCACCCACGTCGGCGCCGCCGCCCCGGGCAAAGTCACCGCGATCGACACCCACTGGATCTGGCAGGACGGCCAGCGCCTGACGAAAGACCCGTTGAAGATCGAGGGCGGCATGATCCGCATCCCGTCCAAGCCGGGCCTGGGGATCGAGATCGACGAGGCCGAGCTGGAGAAGGCCCATCAAGCTTATAAAAACATGGGCCTGGGCGCGCGCGACGACGCCGCCGCCATGCAATTCCTGGTCCCGAACTGGACCTTCGACAACAAGCGCCCTTGCCTGGTGCGCTGAGAGACGATCATGAGCTACGACACTCCCTACAGCGGCATCCCGAACCGCTTCAAGCAAGACCTGCGCGAGGGCAAGCCGCTGATCGGCTGCTGGTCTTCGCTGGCCAACCCCTTCACCACCGAGATCCTCGGCCTGGCCGGTTTCGACTGGCTGCTGCTCGACGGCGAGCATTCGCCGAACGACCTGAACAGCTTCATCCTGCAGCTGATGGCATTGAAGGATAGCCCAAGTGCTCCGGTGGTGCGCCCGCAGTCGAACGACACGGTGCAGATCAAGCGCCTGCTCGACGCCGGCTTCTACAACTTCCTGATCCCCTTCGTCGAGAACGCCGAAGAAGCAGCCCAGGCCATCGCCGCGACCCGCTATGCGCCGGAAGGCGTGCGCGGCGTGTCGGTATCGATGCGCGGCAACCGCTTCGGCACCATCCCCGACTACCACCAGGTCAGCAACCGCCACATCACGGTGGCGCTGCAGATCGAGAGCCGCACCGCGGTCGCCAACATCGAGGCCATCTGCGCGGTGGACGGCGTCGACTGCGTCTTCATCGGCCCGTCCGACCTGGCGGCCGGCTACGGCTACCTGGGTAATGCCAGCCATCCGGAAGTGCAGGAAGCGATGCAGCGCGTGTTCGCCGCCGCCAAGGCCGCCGGGGTGCCGGTCGGGATCCTGGCGCCGCAGGAAAGCGATGCGCGCCGCTACATGGAGATGGGCGCAACCATGGTCGCCGTCGGCAGCGACCAGGGCCTGTTCCGCGCCGCCACCCAGGCGTTGCGCGACAAGTACGCACTGTAAGTCAGCACACCAGAAATACGGAGAACGCAATGAGCAAAATCGGATTCATCGGCCTGGGTATCATGGGTACCCCGATGGCGGGCCACCTGATCAAGGCCGGCCACGAGGTTTACCTGTACAGCCGCGGCAGCGTGCCGGGCGAGCTGGTCGACGCCGGCGGCAAGGCCTGCGCCTCCAGCCGCGAAGTCGCGCAGAACGCCGACGTCATCATCACCATGGTGCCGGATACCCCGCACGTGGCGGACGCCCTGTTCGGCGAGAACGGCGTGGCCGCAGGCCTGAGCGCGGGCAAGGTGGTGGTCGACATGAGCTCGATCTCGCCGGTCGAGACCAAGGTCTTCGCCGAGCGCATCAAGGCCTTGGGCTGCGAATACGTCGATGCCCCGGTCTCGGGCGGCGAAGTCGGCGCCAAGGCGGCCAGCCTCACCATCATGGCGGGCGGCTCGGAAGCGGCCTTCGATCGCGTCAAGCCGCTGTTCGAACTGATGGGCAAGAACATCACCCTGGTGGGCGAGAACGGCGCCGGCCAGACCTGCAAGGTGGCCAACCAGATCATCGTCGCCCTGAACATCGAGGCGGTCGGCGAAGCCCTGCTGTTCGCATCGAAGATGGGCGCCGACCCGGCCAAGGTGCGCCAGGCGCTGATGGGCGGCTTCGCCGCTTCGCGCATCCTCGAAGTGCACGGCGAGCGCATGGTCAAGCGGACCTTCGATCCGGGCTTCCGCATCGAGCTGCACCAGAAGGACCTGAACCTGGCGCTGTCGAGCGCGCGCGCGGTCGGCGTCTCGCTGCCGAACACCGCCACCGCCCAAGAACTGTTCAACAGCTGCGCGGCCCATGGCGGCGCAAGCTGGGACCACTCGGCCATGGTGCGTGCGCTGGAGAAGATGGCGAACTTCGAAATCGGCCAGCAGCAGAAATGAAAACGACGCCGCGCGATCTGTTGGTAAGGATGTTCGAGGCCGCGATCGCGTCGGCCCAGCCCGAGCATTGCGTGCCGCTGCATCTGCCCGCACCGGGCACCGGCAGGACCATCGTGATCGGCGCCGGCAAGGCATCAAGCGCGATGGCGCGGGCGCTGGAGCAGAATTGGAGCGGCCCTTTGTCCGGCCTGGTGGTGACGCGCTACGGCTATGCGGTCCCCTGCGAGCGCATCGAGATCGTCGAGGCCGCGCACCCGGTGCCGGACGAAGCCGGCCTGCATGCGGCCCAGCGCATGATGGAACTGGTCCACGGCCTCGGCCCGGACGACACCGTGATCTGCCTGATCTCGGGCGGCGGCTCGTCGCTGCTGCCGCTGCCGCTGGCCGGCATCACGCTGGAAGACAAGCAGGCCGTAAACCGCGCCCTGCTCGCTTCCGGCGCCACCATCAGCGAAATGAACTGCGTGCGGCGCCACTTATCGGGAATCAAGGGCGGACGGCTGGCAGCAGCCTGCCATCCGGCGCGCGTGGTCACGCTGCTGATTTCCGACGTGCCGGGCGACCGCCCGTGCGACATCGCCTCCGGCCCGACCGTCGGCGACCCGAGCACCTGCGCGGACGCGCTGGCGATCGTGCGCCGCTACGGCATCGAGCTGCCGGCGGCGGTGCGCGAGGTGCTGGAGAGCGGACGTGGCGAATCGGTCAAGCCGGGCGACCCTCGCCTGGAGCGTTGTGAGACGCGCATGATCGCGACGCCGCAGATGGCGCTGGAAGCCGCCGCGCTGGTGGCCCGCGAAGCCGGCATCACCCCTTACATCCTCGGCAATGCGATCGAGGGCGAGGCGCGCGACGTCGGCAAGGCGATGGCGGGCATCGCGCACCAGGTGGCGGACCACGGCCAGCCCTTCGCGCGCCCGTGCGTGATGCTGTCCGGCGGCGAGACCACCGTGACCGTGCGCGGCCAGGGCCGCGGCGGACGCAATGTCGAGTTTTTACTGTCGCTGGGATTGGCGCTGGAAGGCCGCGCGGGCATTCACGCGCTGGCGGGCGACACCGATGGCGTCGACGGCCAGGAAGAGATCGCGGGCGCGGTGCTGGCGCCGGATACGCTGGCGCGGGCGTGGGAGCTGGGCATCAAGCCGGCCGATGCGCTGCAGGACAACGACGGCCACGGCTTTTTTGGCGCCCTGGGCGACTCGGTGGTGACCGGGCCGACGCTCACGAACGTGAACGATTTTCGGGCGATATTGGTGCTCTGACCCGTCGTTCCCGCGCAGGCGGGATAGTGCCCCCGGCACTCTCCCTCCAAGCACGCGTTGCGTTGGCGCGAACAGAACTTGGATTCCCGCCTTCGCGGGAACGACGGTTTTAAGGCTATCTTACAGTTCGATCAGGACCTTGCCTTCCGGGTCGATACGGTTGGCGTAGGAAGCGATCCACGCATTGAACATGGTGCGCCAGAAACCCTGGCCTGCCTCGCGCTCGGCCGGCGACGACATCGTTTGCAGTTGAGCGGCTGCGCTGGACTGGTTGGACATGATTCACCTTTCGAAGAATGTTTGGATTGGTGACCATGTTAGAGCGATGCGGATATATCGTCCAATGATATGTTCGAATGCCAGCCATCAGTGAAGCATATGTCTGGCGCCGCGCTCGCACCTCAGCTATCAAGATGGGAAATGAGGGCCTGCGTCGGCGATGATAATGAAGATGAGCGCGCATGGTGCACGTCCACCGACAAGCCCACCGCCATGATGTCGATGAGGAGCAGCTGCAGCACCCGCGAGATCATCGACAGGAAGCTGGTGTTGTCCTCGGCATGGTCGACCGCCAGCACCACGCTGGCGACCTTGGCCAGCGGCGACTGGCTGTTGCTGATCGCGATCACGTCGGCGCCGGCGGCGCGCGCCTTGTCGACGGCACTCAGCAGCTCGGGCAGGCGCCCGGAATTCGAGATCGCCACCACCACGTCGCCCGGCCCCAGCAAGTCCGCGGCAAGGCTGAACAGGTGCGAGTCGTCGTACAACGCGGTCGGAATGCGGAAGCGGAAAAACTTGTGCTGGCCGTCCAGCGCCACCACGCGCGCATTGCCCATCGCATAAAACTCGATGCGCCTGGCCCGGCTCACCAGTTCGATCGCGCGGTCGATCGCGCGCACGTCGAGCTGGTCGCGGAATGCCAAAATGGCCGACACGGTGTTGTCGATGACTTTTGCGGACAGGTCGTGGGTGCTGTCGCTGTGGCGCACCTGGCTGTGGCGCACCGGGACTGCGCCGGTCAGCGAACTGGCGAATTTAAGCTTGAAATCGGCCAGGCCGAGGAAGCCCAGCGAGCGGCAGAAGCGGATCACGGTCGGCTGGCTCACATCCGCCAGCTTGGCGATACCGGCGATCGGCTCGTTCAGCACCAGGCGCGGCTGCTCCAGCACCAGGCCAGCCACGCGCTGCTCGGCCGGGGTCAGCTCCTTCTTCAGCTGGCGGATGCGGTCCATCAGGGTGTTGTCGCCGCTGCGCCCGCGCAGGTGCTCGGACAGGATGTTCGCCACGCCGTCGAAGGCGACGTGGGGCGTGGTGATGACGTAGGTCGGGATATCGGCGATGTAGCCGGAAAAACGTCCCTTGGCCTCGAAGCGGGCGCGGAACGGCGAGCTCCGGAACCATTCGCCCAGGCGCGGCACGATGCCGCCGCCGATGAAGATGCCGCCGAACGCGCCGAGGGTCACGGCCAGGTTGGCGGCGGCGCCGCCCAGCATGCCGCAGAAGCATTCCAGCACTTCCAGGCACAGCGGGTCCTGCTCTTCCAGCGCGGCGGCGATGATGGCGGCCGAGTCGCGCGCGGGCGCCTTCGCGAGCGAATGGACACCGTTGCGCTCGGCCAGCACGCGGTAAATGATCTCCATGCCGGGACCGGAGATCAGGCGTTCGTTCGACACGTGGGTCCACTCGCGCCAGGCGGCCTGCAGGATCGCAAACTCGCGCTCGTCGCTGGGCGCGAAATTCACGTGGCCGCCCTCGCTGCCGAGGGTGACGAAGCCGTCCACGGTCGGGATCCCGCCGGAGACGCCCAGGCCGGTGCCCGGCCCGAGTACGCCCAGCACCGCATGCGGCGCCGGCTTGCCCGGCCCGACCTGCATCAGGTCGTCCGGCTTCAGGCCCGGGATCGCCATCGCCAGCGCCGTGAAGTCGTTGACGATCAGGAGCGTCGACAGGCCCAGCTCGCGCCGCACGTCGTCGGTCGAGAAGGCCCAGGGCCGGTTGGTCATGCGCACGACGTCGCCGTCGACCGGATTGGCCAGCGCCAGCGCCGCGTGGTTCAGGCGCAGGTCCTCATGTTCGGACAGGTAAAAACGCAGCAGCGGCACGATGCCGTCGAACTCGTCGCATTTCAGCACCCGCACGGAGCGGTAGGTGCCGGGCGCCGTCTGCAGGGCGAAGCGCGCGTGCGTCGCACCGATGTCGGCCAGCAGGCGCGGGCCGTCGGCGAACGCAGTACGGACGAGTTTTCCTTCTGTATCCGGCTGCTCCTGCATGCCTCAGCCCTGGTCCGCGACGGTGCCGAACCAGGCGCCGTAGGGCGGCAATGTGACGGTGGTGCCGGCGACGTCCCCCTGCAGGTCATGGCCATTGAGCCTGCTTGCGCCGGCCGCCTCCGGCCAGTTGAAGTTCAACGGCTGGCTGGTCGTGTTGAACACGGCCAGCACCGACGGGTGGCCGGGCAGGTCGCGGCGCAGCGCCAGCGCCTGTTCCGGCACGTCGAAGAACGCGATCTCGCCGCGCGTGAGCTGCGGCAGCGTGCGGCGCCAGTGGATGATCCTGCGCTGGAAGTTCAGCATCGACTCCGGGTCGCGGTCCTGGATCTCCTCGGCCAGGGCCAGGTGCTCGGCCGGCACCGGCAGCCATGGCTTGCCGGTGGTGAAGCCGGCATTCGGCGCATCGGCAGTCCACGGCATCGGCGTGCGGCAGCCGTCGCGGCCCTTGAACTCGGGCCAGAAGGTGATGCCGTAGGGGTCCTGCAGCAGTTCGAAGGGCACGTCCGCTTCCGTCAGCGCCAGCTCGTCGCCCTGGTACAGGCAGGGAGTGCCCTTCAGCGACAGCTGGATCGCCAGCACCAGTTTCGACAAGGCAGGCGAAGGATTCCCCACTGCGTCACCCGAAGCCCAGCGCGTGGCCACGCGGATCGCATCGTGGTTGCCGACCGACCAGGAGGCCCAGCCATCCTTCACGCGGGTGTTGAATTCCTCGACCTGCTGGCGGATGTGGGCGGCCGTGAACACCGGCGTCAGCAGGTTGAAGCTGTACGCCATGTGCAGCTTGTCGCCGCCTTCGGTGTACTCGGCCATCTGGGCCAGCGCATCGTCGGAGCTGACTTCGCCGATCGATACCGCGCCGAATTCGTTGAGGAGTGTCCGTACGCGCTGCAGGAAGGCGACGTTCTCCGGCTGGGTCTTGTCGTAGATGTGCGCCTGCATGCCGTAGGGGTTGACGTCGGTGACGGTCGAGGTGTCGCGCACCAGCGCCGGCGGGTTGCTGCGCAGCTGGCGGTCGTGGAAGTGGAACACGCAGGCATCCATGCGCACGCCGTCGACGCCGCGCTCAAGCCAGAAACGCTGGGCGTCCAGGTGGGCCTGCTGCACTTCCGGATTGTGGAAGTTCAGTTGCGGCTGGCTGACCAGGAAGTTGTGCATGTAGTACTGCTTGCGGCGGGTATCCCACTGCCACGCCGAGCCGCCGAACACCGACAGCCAGTTGTTCGGCGGGTTGCCGTCCGCGAGCGGATCGGCCCACACATACCAGTCGGACTTCGGGTTGTCGCGGCTGGCGCGGCTCTCGACGAACCACGGGTGGGTGTCGGCGGTGTGCGACATCACCTGGTCGATCATGATCTTCAGACCCAGGTGGTGCGCTTTCTCGATGAGTTTGTCGAAGTCGGCCAGGGTGCCGAACATCGGATCGACGTCACAGTAGTCGGCGATGTCGTAGCCGAAGTCCTTCTGCGGGGACTTGAAGAACGGCGACAGCCAGACGATGTCGACGCCCAGGCTGGCGATGTAGTCGAGTTTGGCCGTGATGCCCGGCAGGTCGCCGACGCCGTCGCCGTTGGTGTCGAGGTAGCTGCGCGGATAGACCTGGTAAATGATGGCTTCTTTCCACCACGGATTGTTCGCGTTGGGAGTGCTCATGATAATGATGTCCGGTTCGTAAATTTTTACACAATATACAGCATCAATACCCGGCTGACAATCGTTTAGATTTTCAGAATCTTGATTAAATATCCTTAAAAATCATCGTCTTACGATAAATAAAGCTGAACAATATATGGGGGGAGTAGTAGTCAAACTACAGATTCGATGTTAGGGTGGCGAACTAACCGAAGAAGTTCTTGTTGCCAAGATAGAGTGGGTTGAATAGCATCGCTGCACCACGTGGACCAATAACACCATCGTCCCGCGAAGGCGGGAACGACGGGCACAAGGAGACACCGATGACCCAGAACCCGCCGCCAGTAAACACCGGCCGCATGCCGCGCCAGATCCCCTTCATCATCGCCAACGAAGGCTGCGAACGATTCAGCTTCTACGGGATGCGCAACATCCTGACGCCCTTCCTGATTTCATCGCTGCTGCTGTTCCTGCCCGAGCTTGACCGCGCCGGCGAAGCCAAGCACGTGTTCCACACCTTCGTCATCGGCGTCTATTTCTTCCCGCTGCTGGGCGGCTGGCTGGCCGACCGCTTCTTCGGCAAGTACAACACGGTGCTCTGGCTCAGCCTCGTCTACTGCGCCGGCCACGCCTGCCTGGCCGCGTTCGAAGGCAATGTCCAGGGCTTCTACCTCGGCCTGTTCCTGATCGCGCTCGGCTCGGGCGGCATCAAGCCGCTGGTGTCCTCCTTCGTCGGCGACCAGTTCGACCACACCAACAAGGACAAGGCCAAGCTGGTGTTCGACGCCTTCTACTGGATCATCAACTTCGGCTCCTTCTTCGCCTCGCTGCTGATGCCGATCTTCCTGCGCGACTACGGCGCGGCGGTCGCCTTCGGCATCCCCGGCATCCTGATGCTGGTCGCCACCCTGGTGTTCTGGAGCGGGCGCAAGAAGTACGTGCACGTGCCGCCGAGCGCCGCGAATCCGCATTCCTTCATGAACGTGGCGCGCACCGCCCTGCTGGCGAAACGCGATGGCGCCGGACGCCCTGGCCTGGCGGTGGCGGCGGTCGGTGCGGCCGGCGCGGTCGCCTCGCTGGCGATGACGCCCGACTGGGGCTTCGTGATCGCGGCCTGCACGGCGCTGGTGCTGCTGCTGGCCTTCGGCGGCATCGGCGTGGCGCTGCAGCTGGAGCGGGCGCGCGGCCTGCATCCGGACGAAGCGGTCGACGGCGTGCGCGGCGTGCTGCGCGTGCTGATCGTGTTCGCGCTGGTGACGCCGTTCTGGTCCCTGTTCGACCAGAAGGCCTCGACCTGGATCGTGCAGGCCAACACGATGGTGCGCCCGACCCTGTCGCTGTTCGGCAGCGAATTCCGCTTCGAGCCGGCGCAGATGCAGGCTCTGAATCCGCTGCTGGTGATGCTGCTCATTCCCTTCAACAACCTGGTCGTGTTTCGCGCCTTGCGCCGCCTGGGCTGGGAGCCCACCGCGTTGCGCCGCATGACCACCGGGATCGCTTTGTCGGCCCTGTCGTGGGTCGCGATCGGCACCATCCAGGTCGTGATGGACGGCGGCACGCCGGTCTCGATGGCCTGGCAGATCCTGCCCTATGCCCTGCTGACCATGGGCGAGGTGCTGGTCTCGGCCACCGGCCTCGAATTCGCGTACAGCCAGGCCCCGCGCTCGATGAAGGGCGTGATCATGGCCTTCTGGTCGCTGGCGGTGACGGTTGGCAGCCTGTGGGTGCTGATCGTGAACGCCAGCGTCAAGAACCAGGCGGTGCTGGGCCACATCGCCAACACCGGCCTGGGCGTGATGGCCTTCCAGATGTACTTCTTTGCTGCCTTCGCCTTCCTTGCCGCGCTGGTGTTCGGATGGTACGCGACGCGTTACCAGGTCGTCGACAACTACCGCGGCAAGGCTGCAGCAACCTGACCATTCCGAAGCCGGCGGCACGGTGCCGCCGGCTGTAACAAAAGCAATCATGACGAGAACACGCACCACCGCTGCGGGCCTGCTGGCCCTGCTGGCTTCCGCCGGCGCCCACGCCGCCATTTCCCCCGACGCCTGCGACGGCAAGTCTTACCAGGCCGTCCTGCATCCGGCCGCGGCCGGCTTCGACGCGCGCGCCGTCTGGCTCGACCGGCGCCTGCTCGCCTTCCCCGGCGCCTCCCCCGACGGCGTGTTCAAGCTGTATTACTCGCCCGCGGGCTCGATCGCCGCGCCGGTCGGCGGCAGGGTCGCAGGCGATGCCGGCGCGCTGACCCTCGGCCTGGCCAGGGGCAGCGTCGCGGCGCCGCTGGCCGCGCGCTTCAAGTGGCTCGGCGCCGGCCCGGTGCTGCAGCTCGACGAGAACGACGTCTCCCGGATGGGCGAGCTGCACCGCCAGCAGTTGGTGCTGGTGCAGGAAGATGCGCAGGGCACGGTGCTGGCGGCCACGCGCGTGCAGGTGGCGGGCGCGCTGGACGACTTGTATGCGGCCGCCGCCGGCCTCGACAAGCTCGGTGTCGACATCGCAGACAAGCGTACGAGTTTTACCGTGTGGGCGCCGACCGCCCAGCAAGCCGCGGTCTGCGTCTACAACACGCCCACCGCGACCGCGCATGCGGTCTACCAGCTGCGCTTCGACCCGGCCACCGGCGCCTGGAACGCGGCGGTGCCGGGCGACCTGAGCGGCAAGTATTATAAATATGCGGTCGACGTGCCGGTGGACGGCATGGGCATCGTGCGCAACCTGGTCACCGATCCCTATTCCATCAGCCTGAGCACCGATTCGAAGCGCAGCTACATCGCGCGCCTGGATGCTCCGCGCCTGAAGCCGGCCGGCTGGGACGCGACGGCGGCTCCGCAGACCGTCAGGAACCCGACCGACATGGTGGTCTACGAGCTGCACGTGCGCGACTTCTCGATCAACGACGCCAGCGTGCCGGAACGCCTGCGCGGCAAGTACGGCGCCTTCACCCGCCCCGAATCGAACGGCATGCGCCACCTGGCCGCGCTGGCGAAAAGCGGCCTGACCGATATCCACCTGCTGCCGGTGTACGACATCGGCAGCGTGCCGGAAGTTGGCTGCGCCGTGCCGAAACCTTCGGGCGCGCCGGACAGCGAGGCCCAGCAGCTTCTCGTGAAGAAGACCGCGGAAACCGACTGCTTCAACTGGGGCTACGATCCCTACCACTACAACGCGCCGGAAGGCAGCTATGCGACCGATCCGCTTGATGGCGCGCGTCGTGTGGTCGAATTCCGCGAGATGGTCGGCAACCTGCACAGGCTCGGCCTGCGGGTCGGCATGGACGTTGTGTTCAACCACACCTTCAGCGCCGGACAAGTTGAAAAATCGGTGCTCGACCGCGTCGTGCCCGGCTACTACCACCGCCTGAACGCGACCGGCGGCATCGAACGCTCGACCTGCTGCGACAACACGGCCACCGAAAACCTCATGATGGGCAAGCTGATGATCGACTCGGTGGCCCTGTGGGCGACCCAGTACAAGATCGATTCCTTCCGCTTCGACCTGATGGGCCACCAGCCGCGCGCGGTGATGGAACAGCTGCAGCGGAAGGTGAACGCCGCCGCCGGCCACCCCATCCAGCTGCTTGGCGAAGGCTGGAACTTCGGCGAAGTCGCCAACGGCGCGCGCTTCGTGCAGGCCTCGCAGCTGTCGCTGAACGGCAGCGGCATCGGCACCTTCAACGACCGCACCCGCGATGCCGTGCGCGGCGGCTCGGCCGGCGATTCGGGCGAGGCGCTGTTTTCGCGCCAGGGCTGGATCAACGGCCTGGTATATGACCCGAACGGGCACGCCGGCCAGCACGACCGTGTCGAGCTCCTGCGCGCCGCCGACATGGTGCGCGCCGGCCTGGCCGGCTCGATCCGCAGCTACCCGCTGCAGACCTTCGACGACAAGGTGGTCGCGCTGGAAGCGATCGACTACGGCGGCCAGCCGGCCGGCTATGCGAGCGAGCCGTCCGAGGTCGTGAACTACGTCGAGAACCACGACAACCAGACCCTGTACGACATCGACGTGTTCAAGCTGCCGGCCTCGACCCCATCCTTCGAGCGCGCGCGCGTGCAGGTGCTGGGCATGGCGGTGGACGCGTTCGCGCAGGGCATCGCCTACTACCACGCCGGCATCGATGTGCTGCGCTCGAAGTCCCTGGACCGCAACAGCTTCAATTCGGGCGACTGGTTCAACCGCCTGGACTGGAGCTACCGCGACAACTACTTCGGCACCGGCCTGCCGCCGGCGGACGACAACGGCAAGGACTACGCCCTGCTCAAGCCGCTGCTGGCCGATCCGGCGTTCAAGCCAACGCCCATGGATATCGCCTTCGCGCGCGACGCCTTCCGCGACCTGCTGGCGATCCGCGCCAGCTCGACCCTGTTCCGCCTGCCGACCGCGCTCGAGATCAAGCGCCGCCTGCGCTTCTTCAACACCGGTTCAAGCCAGAACCCGACCGTGGCCGCGGCCCACCTGGACGGCGAAGCCTATCCGGGCGCCGGATTCAAAGGCATCAGCTACTTCATCAACGTCGACAAGGTCGGCCACACGGTGGTCGAGCCGCAGGCGGCGGGCAAGGCGATGCACCTGCATCCGGTGTTCCTGTCGCCGAACGTGGCCGACAAGCGCGCGACCCAGGCGGCCTTCGATCCGGCGACGGGGTCGTTCAGCATTCCGCCGCGCACGGCGGTGGTGTTCGTGGAAGACCAGGCCGGTCAGGATCGGCGCTGAAGCATCCTGGCAGAAACGAAACACGTCCGCAGTGGCAGCGGTGCTAGACTTTTTTCCATCGCTTCGAGGAGAACCGGCATGGAAAAGATACGGGCATGGGCTGCGCAAGCCGCGGGCGGCCAACTTGTTCCTTTTGAATACGATCCGGGCCCGCTGGGGCCGGAAGACGTGGAGATCAAGGTCGAGTATTGCGGCGTCTGCCACTCCGACCTGTCGATGCTCGACAACGAATGGGGCATCACCGCCTATCCCTTCGTGCCGGGCCACGAGGCGATCGGGCGCGTGGTCGGCCTCGGCGCCATTGCGCAGACCAAGGGCCTGAAGCTCGGCCAGCGCGTCGGCGTCGGCTGGAACGTGCGCAGCTGCCAGCATTGCGCAGCCTGCCTCCGCGGCGACTTCCAGCTGTGCGAGAACGTGCAGGCGACCATCGTCGGCCACCATGGCGCCTTTGCCGACCGCGTGCGCGCCCACTGGATCTGGAGCGTGCCGATCCCGGACGCGCTGGCGCCGGGCAATGCCGGTCCGCTGCTGTGCGGCGGCATCACCGTGTTCGCGCCGCTGCTGCAGCTGCACGTGCCGCCGACCGCGCGGGTGGCGGTATTCGGCATCGGCGGGCTGGGGCACATGGCGCTGATGTTCGCGAATGCCTGGGGCTGCGAAGTCACGGCCTTCACGTCCTCGCCCAGCAAGGTGCAGGAGGCGATCTCCTTCGGCGCCCACCACGCGGCATCAAGCCGTTCCGAGGCCGACATGCAGCGCCTGGCGGGCAGTTTCGACTTCATCTTCATTACCGCCAACGCGCCGCTCGACTGGGACGCCATCATCGGGCTGCTGGCCCCCGGCGGCCGCCTGCACTTCCTCGGCGCCGTGCTCGAACCGGTGCCGGTGCAGGTGATGAGCCTGGTGATGGGGCAGCGGGCGGTGTCGGCCTCGCCGACCGGCAGCCGCTCCCAGATCGACACGATGCTGCGCTTCGCGACCCACCACCACGTCGCCCCCAAGGTCGAGCATTTCCCGATGAGCCGGGTCAACGAGGCGATGGACCACCTGCGCGCCGGCAAGGCTAGTTACCGGATCGTGCTGGATGCCGATTTTTCTTAGCCCTGCCCGGCTCAACCGCCGACCGGCCGGGCCAGGCCGGAGCTGAGCGCGCACAACATGATCAGCGTGGCCATGATCGCCAGGCGCTTGATGTCATCCGGGTGCATCATGCTGCTCTCCCATGAGGAAACCCACTCATTGTGGAATGCTGCACGGAAACATCTTTGATCCAGCAGGACCGCTCCCGATTTACCCGATCCGGATTGCGCCGGATCGGAAGATCAGATATCCAGGTGCGAAATCAGCAGGCGCCGGCGCTCGCTGTCACCCTCGCCGTTCTCCTGGCCCAGCGAGATGCCGACCGCCATGATGTCGATGAGGAGCAGCTGCAGGATCCGCGAGATCATCGACAGGAAGGTGGTCGAGTCTTCGCTGTGGTCGACCGCCAGGCAGATGCTGGCCTTGCGCGCCAGCGCCGACTTGCTGCTGGTGATGGCGATGACGTCGGCGCCCGCCGCGCGCGCGGTGTCGACGGCGGACAGCAGCTCGGGCAGCTGGCCGGTGGTCGAGATCGCGATCACGACGTCGCCCGGTCCGAGCAGCTCGGCCGCCAGGCTGAAGAGATGCGAGTCGCCGTAGGACGAGGTCGGGATGCGGAAGCGGAAGAACTTGTGCTGGCCGTCCAGCGCCACCACGCGCGAATTGCCCATCGCGTAGAACTCGACGCGCTTGGCGCGGCGCAGGAGTTCGATGGCGCGGTCGATCGAGTTCACGTCGAGCTGGTCGCGGAATTTCAGGATCGCCGACACGGTGTTGTCGATCACCTTCGCGGACAGGTCGTGGGTGCTGTCGCTCATGCGCACCTGGCTGTGGCGCACGGGGATGGTGCCGGTCAGGCTGCCCGCGAACTTGAGCTTGAAGTCGGCCAGGCCGGAAAAGCCCAGCGAGCGGCAGAAGCGGATCACGGTCGGCTGGCTCACGTCGGCCAGCTTCGCGATCTCGGCGATCGGCTCGGACAGCACCTTGCGCGGATGCTCCAGCACCAGCGTCGCCACGCGCTGCTCGGCCGGCGACAGCTCGTGCTGCAGGTGCTGCACGCGCTCCATCAGCGTGTTGGCGCCGGTGCGGCCGCGCAGGTGTTCCGACAGGATGCTCGCCACGCCGTACAGCGCCGGATTCGGCGTCATGATCACGTAGGTCGGGATCTGCGCCAGGTAATCCGAGAAGCGGCCCTTGGCTTCGAAGCGGGCGCGGAACGGCGACGTGGCGAACCACTGCGCGACGCGCGGCACGATGCCGCCGCCGATGAAGATGCCGCCAAAGGCGCCGAGCGTGACGGCCAGGTTGGCGGCCGCCCCGCCCAGCATGCCGGCGAAGCACTCCAGCACTTCGAGGCACAGCGGGTCCTGCTGTTCGAGCGCGCCGCTGACGATTTCGGCGGCGTTGCGGGCCGGTACCTCCACCTTGTTACGCTGCGCCAGCGCGCGATAAATGATCTCCATGCCGGGGCCGGAAATCAGGCGCTCGTTCGACACGTGGGGCCACTCGCGCCATGCGTACTGGAGGATGGAGAACTCGCGCTCGTCACTCGGTGCGAAGTTGACGTGGCCACCCTCGCTGCCGAGGGTGACGAAGCCGTCCACGGTCGGGATCACGCCGGACACGCCCAGGCCCGTGCCCGGCCCCAGCACGCCGGCCACCGCATGCGGCTCCGGCTTGCCGCCGCCGATCTGCAGCAGCTCTTCCGGCTTGAAGCCCGGCAGCGCCATCGCCAGCGCGGTGAAGTCGTTCACGATCAGCAGCGTGGTGAGGCCAAGCGTGCGCCTTACCTCGTCGGTCGAGAACTGCCAGTTGCGGTTGGTCATGCGGATGAAGTCGCCGCTGATCGGATTCGCCAGCGCGAAGGCGGCGTGGCTGATGCGCACGCCGTTCGTCTGCGTTTTCGCCTGTTCCAGATAGGCGTTCAGCAGCGGCACGATGCCGGGATAGTCGTCGCACAGCAGCACGGCGACGTTACGCAGCACGCCCGGCGCGCTCTCCAGCGCGAAACGCGCATGGGTCGCGCCGATGTCGGCGAGCAGGCGGGGGCCGTCGGAGTAAGCGGCGCGGGGTTGTTTCTGTTCGGTGTCAGGCTCAATAGTCATTGCAGTAGGATACCATTGATCGATTGACACCAAAATGCCTCCTTCGTCATTCCCGCGCTGGCGGGGACGAGGCAATGTCAATCCGCCTGCGGCGGCTGCGGCGCCGCGGCGCCTTCCACATGCACGTCCGGCATGAACAGCAGGACGATCAGCCCGGCCAGCACGATCACGGTGCCGGCGCCGAAGATGTTGGCGATGGCATGCCGGTAGACCTCGCGCATGGCCGGGTCGAGGACCACGCCGGAGCCGGCGCTGGCGGCCGTCTTGACGCCGTGGGCCTGCAGCTGGTGCGCCAGGATCGCGCCGGAGCCGGTCACGCCGAGCAGGCCGCCGAGCGAGCGGAAGAAGGTCAGCATGGCGGTGCCGACGCCGCGCCGCGCCACCGGCAGCGCGCTCTGCACGACGATGGTCATGTTCGGCATCACCAGGCCCAGGCCGGCACCCAGCAGGAAGATCGGCGGCTCGATGAACAGGTAGCCGCGCCCGCTGGCCATGGCCCAGGTCAGCGCGGCAAAGGCAAGCACCGCCACCGCCAGGCCCGCCACCTGCCCTTCCTTGTACTTGTTGGCGCGCGCCACGACGCGGCCGATCAGGCTCGAGGCGACGATCATCCCGGCCATCATCGGTACCGTCAGCATGCCGGAATTCGCCGGGCTGCTGCCCATCACGAGCTGGAAGAACAGCGGGAAGAACACGCTCGATCCCATCAGGCCGACGAAGCTCAGCGCCATCACCACGCTGGCCAGGTTGAAGACCCGGTTGCCGAACAGGTCCGGCGGCAGCACCGGCTCGGCGGCGCGGCGCAGGTGCACTACCAGCGAGGCGCCGAGCACCACGGTGAGCACGGCGCACACCTTGATCTCGGGCGCATCCCAGGGCCATTCGGTGCCGCCCAGGGCCAGGATCAGCAGCAGCGAGACGATGCTGGCGGTAAGCAGGATCGAGCCCAGGTAGTCGATGCGGTGCGCGTGCGTCGCCGCCGGCTTGCGCAGCGAGCGCGCGATCGACCAGCAGGCGAAGGCGCCGACCGGCAGGTTGATGAAGAAGATCCAGTGCCAGGACAGCAGGTCGGTCATCAGGCCACCCAGCACCGGGCCGAGCACGCTGGTGACGGCGAACACGATGGCGATCGATCCCTGGCGCTTGGCCCGGTCCTTGGGAGCCACCAGGTCGCTGATGATGATCTGGGCCAGCGGCATGAAGCCGCCGGCGCCCATGCCCTGGATCGCGCGGAACACGATCAGCTGCGTCATGCTGCCGGCCAGGCCGCACAGCACCGAGCCGATCAGGAAGGTGGCGAGCGCCGTGAAGATCATCGGCCGCCGCCCGTACTGGTCGGCCATCTTGCCGTACAGGGGCATGGTGGCGGTGGAGGCCAGCACGTAGGCGGTCACTACCCAGGACAAATGGGCCATGCCGCCCAGGTCGCCGACGATGCGCGGCAGGGCCGTGGCGACGATGCTCTGGTCGAGCGCGCCCAGGCCGAGCACGGCCATCAGGGCAAAGTAGACGGCGCGGATTTCCTTCTCGGAGACCGGCGCGGGAGCGATGGCGTGCGAAGTCTGGGTCATGCGACTATCTTACGACAAGACCGGCCCAGCCTCAGGCCCGGCGTGCGCTCACCTTCGCCGAGCGCGCCGCCAGCCAGGCCAGCGCTGCCCCCGCCACCAGCGCCGTCGCGCTCAAGCCGAAGCTGGCGCGGTAGCCGCTGGCATCGAACAGGATCCCGCCGACCGTCGCGCCGGAGGCGATCGCCAGCTGCACCACGGCCACGATCAGGCCGCCGCCGGCCTCGGCATCCTGCGGCAGGGTGCGCGCCAGCCAGGTCCACCAGCCGACCGGCGCCGAGGTCGCGACCAGGCCCCAGAGGGCCAGCAGGACGGCGACCGCGGGCACCGACGAACCGAAGGTCATCAGGGACAGGCCGATCGCCGCCATCAGCAGCGGAATCGCGATCAGCGGCCGGTACAGGCTCTTTTCCAGCACGCCGCCGATCAAGGTGGTACCGATGAAGCCGGCCACGCCGACGATCAGGAGCATGCCCGACAGTCCCGACACGCCGACCTTGGTGACCGTTTCGAGGAAGGGCCGCAGGTAGGTGAACAGGGCGAACTGCCCCATGAAGAACAGGGCCACGCCGGCCATGCCCAGCGCCACCACCGGGCGCCGCAGCAGCCGGAAGGCGTGCCCTGGCCCGACGCCGCCCGCCGCATGCATGTTCGGCAGGCTGAACACCTTCCAGCCGAAGGCGATCGCAGCCACCGGCACCACGGCGAAGAAGGCGCCGCGCCAGCCGACGACGCTGCCCAGGAAGCTGCCCAGCGGCGCCGCCACCACCGTCGCCAGGGCGTTGCCGCCGTTGACGATCGCCAGCGCGCGCGGCACCTGATGGTCCGGCACCAGGCGCATCGCCGTCGCCGCCGACATCGACCAGAAGCCGCCGATGGCCACGCCGATGAAGGCGCGGCCGATCATGAAGACCGTGTAGTCGGGCGCCAGCGCCGCGACGGTGCCGGACACCATCATCAGGAAGGTCAGCGCCAGCAGCAGCATCTTGCGGTCGAGACGTCCGGCCAGCGGCGCGATGAACAGGCTGGTCACCAGCGCGAACGCGCCGGACACCGAGATCGCCTGCCCGGCCTGCCCTTCGCTGATGTGCAGCTCGGCGGCCACCGGCGTGAGCAGGCTGACCGGCATGAATTCGGAGGCGACCAGCACGAAGGCGCCGAGCGCCATGGCGAACACTGCGCCCCACGCCGCCGGCTTGTCATCCACCGCAGCCTGGCCGGCGGGAATGCGCATGTCCATGATGCCTCCTTATGCCGCCAGCGTGGCGCTGTCGATCACGAAGCGGTACTTGACGTCGCCCTTGAGCATGCGCTCGTAGGCGCCGTTGATCTCGTCCGCGCGAATCATCTCGATGTCGGCGACGATGCCGTGTTCGGCGCAGAAATCCAGCATCTCCTGGGTTTCCGGGATCCCGCCGATCATCGAGCCGGCCAGCGCGCGGCGCTTCGTGATCAGGTTGAATACCTGCGGCGACGGGTGCGGCGTGGCCGGCGCGCCGACCAGCACCATGGTGCCGTCGCGCTTCAGCAGGGTCAGGTAGGCGTCGAGGTCGTGCGGCGCCGCCACGGTGTTCACGATCAGGTCCAGGCTGCCGGCCCGGGCCGCCATCGCGGCGGGGTCGCGCGACACCACGACTTCGTGCGCACCCAGCGCCTCCGCATCCCGGCGCTTCGATTCCGAGGTAGTGAACGCAATCACGTGCGCGCCCATCGCGCGCGCCAGCTTGATGCCCATGTGACCGAGGCCGCCGATGCCGACGATGCCGACCTTCTTGCCGGGACCGGCATTCCAGTGGCGCAGCGGCGAATAGGTGGTGATGCCGGCGCACAGCAGCGGCGCCACCGCGGCCAGTTGATCCTCGGCGTGGTTCACGCGCAGCACGAAGCGCTCGTGCACCACGATCTGCTGCGCGTAGCCGCCCAGCGTGTGGCCGGGCGCGTCCTGGGTCGCGCCGTTGTAGGTGCCGACCATGCCGTCGCAATACTGTTCCAGGCCTTCTTCGCAGTCCGCGCAGTGCTGGCAGCTGTCGACCATGCAGCCGACGCCGACCAGGTCGCCGACCTGGTGGCCGTGCACGTGCCCGCCGACGGCCGAGACGCGGCCGACGATCTCGTGGCCCGGCACGCACGGGTACAAGGTGCCGGCCCATTCGCCGCGCACGGTGTGCAGGTCGGAATGGCACACGCCGCAATAGGCGATGTCGATCTGGACGTCATGCGGTCCCGGCGCGCGGCGGGTGATGTCCATCGATTCCAGCGGTTTGTCGCCGGCGTAGGCGCCGTAGGCTTTCACAGTCATGGATGACTCCTTGGTTTATATTCGGGAAGGCATGCATGGTAAAGGCAAACAGGGCCGCATAACGGTGTCGGAATTGCATGGGCTTATGAATAGGGCTCATGAATGCCATATTTAATTAGGGATACACTTTCATCAATGGCCCGCGAAAACATCAACGACATCCTCGTCTTCCTTGCCGTCGCGCGCGAGCGCAGCTTCACGCGCGCCGCCGCCAAGCTCGGCATGACCCAGTCCGCCCTCAGCCACATCATCCGCGCACTGGAAGAGCGCCTCGGCGTGCGCCTGCTGACCCGCACCACGCGCAGCGTCTCGCCCACCGATGCCGGCGAACGCCTGCTGCAGAACGTCGGCCCGCGGCTGGAAGAGATCGAAGCGGAAATCGCCGCCGTCAGCGATCTGGGCGACAAGCCGGCCGGCACGATCCGCATCACGGCGATCGACCATGTGGTCGACGACGTGCTGTGGCCGCGCATCGCGCCGCTGCTGCCGCAGTATCCCGACCTGCAGGTGGAGTTGAGCGCGGACTACCGGATGGTCGACATCGCAGCCGAGCGCTACGACATCGGCGTGCGCTTCGGCGACCAGGTCGAGAAGGACATGATCGCGGTGCGCCTGACGCCGGACGTGAAGATGATGATCGTCGGCGCCCCGGCCTACTTCGCGCAGCGGCCGGTTCCGGGCTCGATCCAGGACCTCATGAAGCACAACTGCATCAACCTGCGCCTGGCCAGCAGCGGAGGTTTGTACGCCTGGGAGCTGCGCCACCAGGGCCAGGAACTGGAAGTGCGGGTGCGCGGCCAGCTGACCTTCAACAGCGCCTACCAGATCCTGCATGCGGCGCTGAGCGGCTGCGGCCTGGCCTTCGTCCCGGAAGACCTCGCGGGTGAGCACGTGCGCGCGGGACGCCTGCACAGCGTGATGGAAGACTTCTGCCCGAGCTTCCCGGGCCTGCACGCCTATTACCCGAGCCGGCGCCAGAACTCGCGCGCGCTGGCGCTGGTGATCGAGGCGATCCGCTACAAGGGCTAGCCAGGCTCAGACCACCGCATCGTTGAACGGGTCCGGGCGCCGCGCCAGCAACTGCGACAGGCGCTGCAAGCCCAACTGGAGACGGACCCTGTCCTGGATGCTCCCCAGCGAGATCCGGATCGCATTCACGCTCTCCGGACCGGTTGCGAATGCCTCCCCGGGCGTGACCGCCAGCCCTTCCTTGTCCGCTGCGCGCGCGAGCTGGTAGGAGTTCCAGTACGCCGGCAACTCGAGCCATACATGCAGCCCATCGCCGGCGCCAACATAGCGTCCGGCCAGGATGTCGCGCGCCATCCGGTGGCGCAGGCGCGCCTCGTTCTTCACGCCTTCCATCAGCCTGAACGCCGAACCGTCGAGGATCCACTGGGTCGCCAGCGCAGTCGTCAGCGGCGCCGCCATCAATGCGAATGACCTCAAGGCGGCCAGGAAGCGTTCCCGCTTTGAGGCATCGCGCACGACCACGAAAGCGATGCGCAGGCCGGGTGTAAGGCATTTCGACAGGGTCGAGACGTAATGGACATTGTCGGGCGCGAGCCGGGCGATGGGCGGCGGCGGCGCCTCCGCCAGCAACCAGTACGGGTCGTCCTCGACGATGCCCACAGCGTGGCGCTTCGCCAGCGCGGCCAGTTCCTTGCGGCGCCGTTCCGGCATCGTCACCGCGGTCGGGTTCTGCAAGGTCGGGTTCACGTAGATGAGCCGTGGGCGGTGCGCGCGGCACGCTTCGTCGAGTGCCTGGGGGAGCATTCCGTGCCTGTCGGTCCGGACCGGCACGATGCGCCGGCCGAACTGGGTCGCCGCCGAGCGCAGGCCGGGATAACCCGTCGGTTCGGCCAGGATGACCTCGCCCGGCTCCGTGAGCGCAAGGATGAGCGCCGCGATGGCGGCCTGGGCGCCCGGGCAGACCAGCACATGGTTCGGGTCCACGCTGCCGAACATCGGCGCCATCCACGCTGCCCCGGCCTTGCGGTCGGCGATGCCGCCGCCGCCCAGGTGGTAGGTCATCAGCAGTTCGTTATCGGCCCGCATCAGCACCTGCGCCAGTCCCTGCTTCAGCAGGTCGTCGAAGTCGACCCCGGCCGGCGGCGGCGGAATGTTCATGCTCAGGTCGAGTACCGAGACCAGCTCCGCCTTCGGCGCGGCCACATAGGTGCCGCGCGCACCGCGCCCTTCGAGCAGGTTCCTGCGCCTGGCCTCGTCGTAGGCCCGGGTGACCGTGGTGAGGTCGACCTCCAGCTGCGCCGCCAGCTGGCGCTGCGGCGGCAAGCGGTCGCCCGGCTTCAGCGCGCCGTCCGCCACCGCCTGCTGCAACGCATCCGCGATCTGGATGAAACGGGGCCCGGCAGATGCCGCCAGCCTGGGCAGCCACGATGGCGGACCATCATCTTGCATGGATTTCAACCGGGACATTTTGTCTCAATGCATGGAAATTGCTTCTAATTAGTATGCTTCAAAACCTGGGGCGAAGCCATCCTTGCATGGACTCGTACCCAGCTTTCCCCCTCTTCGTATGCACATAGGTAGCGGTAATGAACGACTTGAGGATCATTACTGCGGGCGCTGAACCGCCAGTTGCGCCAGGTCGTTCTTGAGTTGCACCACGGTCGGCGTCACGACCGTCAGGAAGGCCGCCTCGCGCGAGCGCCGGCTGAAAGCCCTGCCTTCAGCGCCCAGCAGGGCGCGGCCGCCGAGGGCCTGCAGTTCCAGCTGTACGGCGCCCGCCGCCAACTCGACCATCCGCAGGCGCAACTGCAGGAGCTCGCGCGGGCGCTCGCACAGGCGGCCGTCATCCAGGCCCGCAAACAATGCCCCGGCATAGTCATCGGTCGCCGCTTCGAGTGCGAGCATGTCGCCGGCAAGCATCGAATGACCGCCTCCGACGGCATGCCGTGCCGCCCGCAGCGATGCGCGCGCAAGCCCGAGCCCCAGTCCGCATTGGAGCCCGATGAAGGCTGGACGGATGGCGGGCAGGAAAACCCGGGCCTGCGGATGGAGTTGCCAGGCCTCGCCGGCCGCGACGCCGCTCAGGCGCAGCGCGGCGGTATTGGTGCCGCGCAGTGCCAGCAGATCGAGGTCCGGCTCGCGCTGCAGGCCGGGCGCATCGTGCGGAACGGCGATTACGGACGGGTTGTCGCCCCGCTCGTCTCCGGCCGCGATCGCCACGACGAAACCCTGCCGGTGCAGATTGGTCGCCCAGGCCACGGAACCGTCCAGCCGCATCGTCCCGGATACGGTGCTGCCGGATACCCGCAGGCGATCCAGCCCGCCCAGGAACTTCATCGCGTTGGACAAGCCCGGCGCACCGGCCAGCCGGCCCTGCAGCAGCTCGGGCATGAGCTTGCGTACCAGGCCGCGGTTTGGACTGGCCAGCAGGCATTCGATGAAGGCGCGCTGCGCCCAGAACACGAAGGCGGCGCTGAGCGAATGCTCCGCCAGTCCGGCGACGACGCGGACCGCGGCAGCCGGCCCCGCGCCTGTCCCGCCTTCGGCCTGCGGCACGCCGACCGCAAACAGGCCTGCTTGCGCCAGGCGCGCCAGCACGGCATCTCCCTCCGCAGGATGCGTGTCGAGTGCCTCCGCACGCTCCTTCAGCCAATGAATCAGCGATTCGTCCAGCACTGCCATCTTCCACCCGATATGAAGTTACGAGATTCATATTAAGCGAAAACAAAGCCCATACATGGGCGGCGCCATGCCCGAAACGGGCGCCCTGTCTGCACGAAACAGGGAAAAGCGCGAAAATAGCGGATTACACTTTCATCGGCCATTTCCGGCCGCTTTCGCCATGTCCACTGTCGCTACTTCGTCCGTTCCCCGCGGGACCGGCATCAATCCGGCGCCACTTGGCGTCGCACTGTTGCTCATCGTGCTCGGCGCCTTGTACCTTGCACAAGCCGTCGATGCGCGCCAGGCCGCGCTGTACGTGGTCGGCGCCCTGCTCGGCCTCGCGCTGTACCACGCCGCCTTCGGCTTCACGTCCTCGTGGCGCGTGTTCATCGCCGACGGCCGCGGCGCCGGCCTGCGCGCGCAAATGCTCATGCTCGCCGTCGGCGTGGCGCTGTTCTTCCCGGCGCTGGCCGCCGGCACCCTGTTCGGCGCGCCGGTCAAGGGCCTGGTGTCGCCGGCCGGCACCTCCGTCATCGTCGGCGCCTTCATGTTCGGCATCGGCATGCAGCTGGGCGGCGGCTGCGCCTCCGGCACCCTGTACACGGTCGGCGGCGGCAGCACGCGCATGATCGTGACGCTGATCGCCTTCATCGCCGGTTCCGTCATCGGCACCGCGCACATGCCGTTCTGGACCTCGCTGCCGCAGCTGAAACCGATCTCGCTCGTCACCACGCTGGGCCTGGCGCCCGCGCTGCTGCTCAACTGGCTGGTGTTCGCGCTGATCGCGGGCATCACGGTGGTGGTCGAGAAGCGCCGCCACGGACGCCTGGTGGCCCCGAAGCTGCCGGCGAACCGCGCCGCGACCTGGCTGCACGGTCCGTGGCCGCTGGTGGCCGGCGCCATCGCGCTGGTGGTGCTCAACTTCGCCACGCTCGCGCTGTCGGGCCGCCCGTGGGGCGTGACCTCGGCGTTCGCGCTGTGGGGCGCGAAGGCCGCCTCCTTGATCGGCGTCGACGTCGCCAGCTGGACCTACTGGTCGACCAAGGCCAACGCCGCCGCGCTGGCCGCGCCGATCTCGCATGACGTGACCTCGGTGATGGACATCGGCATCGTGCTCGGCGCGATGCTGGCGGCGGCGCTCGCCGGCCGCTATTCGCCGGTGTGGAAACTGCCGCTGCGCTCCCTGATCGCAGCGGTCGTCGGCGGCCTGCTGCTCGGCTATGGCGCGCGCCTGGCCTACGGCTGCAACATCGGCGCCTACTTCAGCGGCATCGTGTCGGGCAGCCTGCACGGCTGGCTGTGGCTGGTCGCCGCGTTCACCGGCAACGTGTTCGGCACGCGCCTGCGTCCGCTGTTCGGGCTCGAGGTCGAGCGTATCAAGCAAAGCGGGTGCTGAACCGGCCGGCTTACTTCCCTGCCAGCCCCTTCAGCAGGGCCGCATGGAAAGCCGCCGGGTCCTGCATCTGCGGCGCGTGCCCCATCTCGCTGAACTCGACCAGCGTCGCATGCGGGATCGCCTTGGCGGCCCGCTTGCCCAGCTCCGCGTAATTGCCGAGTTTCGGCCGCAGCTCGGCCGGTGCGGCATCCTTGCCGATGGCGGTGTTGTCCCTGGTACCGATCAGCAGCAGCACCGGCATCTTCAATAGCGGAAACTCGTAGACCACCGGCTGGGTGTAGATCATGTCGTACAGCAGGGCCGAGTTCCAGGCCACGATGCGCTGGCCCGGCCCGCGGTACATCCCCGCCAGCATCTGCACCCAGGGCTCGTACTCGGGCTTCCACTGGTTCACGTAATAGGTCGACTTCTCGTAGCTGCGGATCTTGTCCGCCGTGGTCCCCAGCTCGCGCTCGAACCATCTGTCCACGCCCAGCGAAGGCACCCCCAGCGCCTTCCAGTCTTCCAGGCCGATCGGGTTGGCCAGCACCAGTTGCTCGGTCTGGTCCGGATACAGCAGGCCGTAGCGCACCGCCAGCATGCCGCCGGTCGAGTGGCCCATGACGGTCGCGTTCTTCACGCCGATCGATTCCAGCAGCGCGTGCGTATTCGCGGCCAGTTGCTGGAAGCTGTACTGGTAGTGTTCGGGCTTGCTCGACTTGCAAAAGCCGATCTGGTCCGGCGCGACCACGCGGTAGCCGGCCTTGCTCAGCGCCTCGATCGAGGACTGCCAGGTCGCCGCGCAAAAGTTCTTGCCGTGCAGGAGGACTACGGTGCGGCCGTTCGGCGTGGCCGGCTTGACGTCCATGTAGGCCATGTGCAGCGGCACGCCCTGGGACGTGAAGCGGTACTGCTGCACCGGGTAGGGATAGTCGAAGCCTTCGAGTTCGGGGCCGTAGGCTGGTTCGGCGGGACCGGCAGCGAGGACGGCCCCTGGCAGGCTACACAGGGCGGACGTCAGCAGGAGCGAGGACAGGGGCGCGGCAAAGCGTTTACGTGCAGGCATCGTTGGCTTCCTTCTAGGGTTGCTGATGCCTGCGAGTCTAGCCCAGATGCCTGGCGCGCATGTCCTTACGCTTTACTTTCCCGTGCCAACCATCGGCTCAGTCCAGCGCGATCAGCGCCACCGGCGCCCGCAGCGCGAACTGCACCTTGCCGCCCGCGACCATCGCCGTCTTGCCGGTGTACCAGTCGCGCACCGTCTGGCCGTCCGAGAACACGCCGGCCACCGGAATCGCGACAATCCTGTCCTGCGGCAGGCCGAGCGCGACCACCACGCGGTCCGTCACGCCATCCTTCTCCCAGGTGCGCTTGAAGACGTAGGGGCTGGCCTGCAGCATCTGGTGCACGCCCGCGCCCACCGCCGGATGCGCATGCCGGAAGCGGCCCAGGCGCGCCCAGTGGTCGCGCACCTCGGCCACCCCGAACAGGCCGACGCGGGTGTTGTTCTTGAGCTGGTCCCAGTTCATGAAGGAGCGCAGGTTGGCGTCGCCTTCCGCGCCGTCGATATGGAGTACCCGCGCGGTCTCGTCGCCGTAGTAAATCTGGGCCTGGCCCGGCGCCAGCAGCAGTTTGTTGGCCGCTTCCATCGGGTGCTCGCGCATGGCGTCGAAGGGGTGGCCGTCGTCGTGCGAATCGAGGTAGTTCAGCACCGATACGCCTTTCAGCGGGCCGTGCAGCGCCGCCGAGTACGACGAGAACAGCGGTTCGTAGCCCTGGCGCGCATCGCCCGCCATGCTGAAGTTGATCATGCTGTCGAAGCCGTTGTCGTAATAATCGACGCTGGTGCCGCCGTCATAGGTGAACTGGCGGCCGGCCTTGACCGAGTAGCCGTAGGTCTCGGCCGTCATGAAGAACGGCAGGTCGCCGGCGACGCGCTTGGCCGGATTCGCCTTCTTCCAGTCCTCGTAGGCGGCGCTCGCGACCTTCTTGAGGTCCTTCCACACACCCGGTTCGGTGTGCTTCACGGTGTCGGCGCGGAAGCCGTCGAAGCCGTACTTGCGGACCCAGTCGGCGTGCCACTTCATCAGGTAGTAGCGCGGCGCGCGCGGGTAGCCGGTGCGCTTGAAGAAGTCGTTCAGCTCCGCCGTCTCGCGATCAATGCGTCCTTCCTTCTTCCACTTCGCCACCAGCGCAGGGGGCAGGTCGACCTTCTCGTCGCTGTCGGTGCGGAAGTCCGGCAAGTTCTTCACCAGCGTGCAGCTGACCGTGGTCGCCATGTCCTTGTAGGTGCAGGTGGGCTCCGTGCGCACCCACTCGGCAGGCCACACCGGGTCGGATGGCGTGACCGGGCCGGTGTGGTTCATCACCACGTCCAGCAGCACACGGATGCCGCGCGCGTGGGCGGCATCGACCAGCTCGTGCAGGTCCTTCTCGTTGCCGAGGTTGGCGTCGATGCTGGTGAAGTCGCGCGCCCAGTAGCCGTGGAAGCCATACGACTTGCCGGTGCCTTCGTCGGTCGCGGCGTGGATCTGCTCGACCGGCGGGGTAATCCAGATCGCGTCCACGCCCAGGTCGTCGAAGTACCCCTCCTTGATCTTCTGCGTGACGCCGGCCAGGTCGCCGCCCATGAAGCCGCGTGCCCTTGCCGCATCGTCCTTGCGGCCATAGGCGTGGTCGTTGGCCGGGTTGCCGTTGTTGAAGCGGTCCGTCAGCAGGAAGTAGACGGTCGCGTTCTCCCAGGTGAAGGGTTTTCCTTTTGCCGGCGTCAGGTCCGGGGCGGCGGACGCGCTGCCGAAGGCGAGCATCAGGGAAACGGCAAGGGCAGAAAATTTCATTCAGGGTCCTTTAGTTAGTTACGTCGTTCCCGCGCAGGCGGGAACCCAAGTTTCGGTGGTTCGCCACGAACTTGGATCCCCGCCTGCGCGGGGATGACGGGGATATGCGCGGGAACGACGGCAGTTCATGTGATAACACTCGGTTCTTTACGTCCGGTGCGCTGCTTGAGTTCCGACACCTGCTCGGCGATGGCGATCAGGGGCGCCAGCGCTTCCTGGGTGTCGAGGTTGTGGCGCATTGGATCGGCCTCGTAGCGTTCGAGGTAGACCCGCACGGTCGCGCCCTCGGTGCCGGTGCCGGACAGGCGCAGCACGATGCGCGAGCCGTCGCTCATGATGATGCGGATGCCCTGGTGGCTGGCGACCGAGTTGTCGACCGGGTCGGTGTAGACGAAGTCGTCGGCCTGGGCGACGCGAAAATTCCCGAAGCTCTGCCCCGCCAGGCTCGGGAGCCTCGCGCGCAGCTCGCTCATCATCCGCTCGGCGGCAGCCGCGTCGACGGCTTCGTAGTCGTGGCGCGAATAGTAGTTGCGGCCGAAGCGGGCCCAGTGCTCCTGCACCAGCTGGTTGACCGATTTTCCGCTGGCGGCGATCAGGTTCAGCCAGAACAGCACGGCCCACAGCCCGTCCTTTTCACGGATGTGGCTTGATCCGGTGCCGTAGCTCTCCTCGCCGCACAGGGTGGCCAGGCCGGCGTCGAGCAGGTTGCCGAAGTACTTCCAGCCGGTCGGGGTCTCGAAGCAGGAAATGCCGAGCGCCTCGGCCACGCGGTCGGCCGCCTGCGAGGTCGGCATCGAGCGCGCGATGCCCTTCAGCCCGGCGCGGTAGCCCGGCGCCAGGGCGGCGTTGGCGGCGATGATGGCCAGGCTGTCGGACGGCGCCACGGGAAGTCCCCGCCCGACGATCATGTTGCGGTCGCCGTCGCCGTCCGAGGCGGCGCCGAATTCGGGCGCGTCCGGGCCGTTCATGATTGCGACCAGCTCGGCGGCGTTGACCGGGTTCGGGTCCGGGTGGTGGCCGCCGAAGTCTTCCAGCGGCTCGAAGTTGATCACGGTGCCGGCGGGGGCTTTCAATATGCCTTCGATGATGGCTTTCGCGTAGGGACCGGAGACGGCGCTCATGCCGTCGAAGCGCATCGTGAAGCCGCGCTGGAACAGGGCGCGGATGGCGTCGAAGTCGAACAGGCGTGCCATCAGCTCGGCGTAGTCGGCCACCGGGTCGATCACCTCGACCGTCATCGCTTCGAGCCGGGTCGTGCCGAGCTGGTCGAGGTCGACCGGGCCGGCGTCGCTGATGCGGTACTCGCTCAGCGATTGGGTGTGGGCGAAGATCGCCTCGGTAACCTTTTCAGGTGCCGGGCCGCCGTTCTCGATGTTGTACTTGATGCCGAAGTCGCCGTCCGGGCCGCCGGGGTTGTGGCTGGCCGACAGCACGATGCCCCCGAAAGCCCCGTGCTTGCGGATCACGTAGCTGACCGCGGGCGTGGAGAGGATGCCGCCGCGCCCGACCAGCACCTTGGCCACCTTGTGTGCGGCGGCCATGCGCAGGATGGTCTGGATCGCGTTGCGGTTGAAATAACGGCCGTCGCCCCCGAGCACCAGGGTGCGCCCACTGCAATCGCCCAGGCTCAGGAAAATCGCCTCGACGAAGTTTTCGAGGTAGCCGGGCTGCTGGAACTCGGTCACCTTCTTGCGCAGGCCGGAGGTGCCGGGGCGCTGCCCCGCGAACGGCGTGGTCGCTACTGCTTGGATCGTCATGTCGCGCTCCTGTATCGATGCATGGTTTGTTGTCAAACCTTCATGATAAGGCAGGAGGCGAAATGATGGCGCAGCCTAGTCGCCCTTACTTCTCGGCCTTGTCGGTCACGAACAGCGTCAATACGGCTGCCAGCACCATGCAGGCGCCGCCCAGCACCAGGGTCAGCACCGTGTGGCCGCCGAAGAAATGCTTGGTGAAGAAGCCGAGCAGCAGGCCGCTGACGATCTGCGGGATCACGACGAAGAAGTTGAACAGGCCCATGTAGTAGCCCATGCGGCTGGCGGGCAGCGCGCCGGCCAGGATCGCGTACGGCATGGTCAGGATGCTGGCCCAGGCGATGCCCACGCCGATCATCGGCAGCATCAGCATCTGCTGTTCGTGGATGAAGAACAGGCTGGCCAGCGACAAGCCACCCAGGCCCAGGCAGATCATGTGGCAGGTCTTGCGGCTGGTGGCGCGCGCGAGGATAGGCAGCAGGAAGGCGGCCAGCGCCGACACGCCGTTGTACACCGCGAACATCACGCCGACGTAGTTGCCGGCTTCCTGGTAGGCGGCCGACTGGGCGTCGACGGTGCCGAAGACGTTGTCGGCGATCGCGGTGCCGGTGTAGATCCACATCGCGAACAGCGCGATCCAGGTGAAGAACTGGACAAAGGCCAGCTGCACCATGGTCTTCGGCATCTGGCCGAAGCCGCCGATGATTTCGCGCAGGGCCACGCCGAAGCTGCGCGCATGCTTGCGCTGTTCCTGGAAGCGGTCCAGGTCGGGCGGCGGCAGTTCGGTGGCGGTGAACACGGTCCAGCTGACGGCGGCCAGGAACACAGCGCCGCCGACATAGAAGGAGTAGCGCACGGTATCCGGAATCGCGCCGGCGACCGGCACGTTCGACACGCCCAGGTAGTCGGCGAACAGCTTCGGCAGCAGCGAGGCGATCACCGCGCCGCAGCCGATGAAGAAGGTCTGCATCGCGAAGCCGGCGGTCTGCTGCGAGGGGTCCAGCTTGTCGCCGACGAAGGCGCGGAACGGCTCCATCGAGACGTTGATCGCGGCATCCATCATCCACAGCACGGCCACCGCCATCCAGACGGCGGCGGAATTCGGCATCAGGAACAGCGCAATGGCGGCCAGGATGGCGCCGAGGAAGAAGAAGGGACGGCGGCGGCCCCAGGTCGGGTGCCAGGTATTGTCGCTGAGGTAGCCGATCACCGGCTGCACCAGCAAGCCCGTGACGGGCGCGGCGAGCCAGAACAGCGCTAGGTCGTCGGGCGAGGCGCCGAGGGTCGAGAAGATCCGGCTGGTGTTGGCGTTCTGCAGGGCGAAGCCGAACTGGATGCCGAAGAAGCCGAAGCTCATGTTCCACAGCTGCCAGAACGACAGGCGCGGCTTGAGCGAGTGAGTGTGCATTTCCATCTGTGTCCCCTAACGGTGCCCGGACTCATGCCGAACTACCTCCATGTAGCAAAATAACATGGGGATGGATGAGTGTCAATTGGGGCAATACTAGGCAGACGGAGGGGTTGTGTAGTCAAACAACACGTAGGGTGGGCGGCCGTAAGCGAAGGGATGCCACGCTCACGGCCGCGTGGACACACATGGTGCCCACCCTAGGAATCAGCCCTTGCGGTGCGGCTTCTTCTCGCCGAACTTCTTCTTCGGCGCGGCCTTGATCGGCTCCTCGCCGTCGCGCGTGATGTTCAGCTGGCGTCCCGCTACCCAGACCTTCTGCAGGTGGGTCAGCAGGTCCTGCGGCAGGTCGGCCGGCATGTCGAGGGTCGAATAGTCGTCGTAGATCTCGATGCGGCCGATTTCCTTGGACGGGATGCCGCCCTCGTTGGCGATCGCGCCGACGATGTTGCCCGGCTTGACGCTGTTCGCGTGGCCGACCTCGATGCGGTAGGTCGCCATGCCCGGTTCCGGCGCGCGCATCACGCGCTCCTTCTTGAAGCTTTCGCGCGGCTGGGCGAAGCCTTCGCGCGTCGGGCGGGCCGGACGCTCTTCGCCTACGCGCATGTCGTTGCCGAAGCCCTCGCGGCCGGCGCGGGCCGGACGCGCATCCTCGCGCCACTCCGGACGCGGCTCGCGTTCCTTCCATTCCGGCTTCGGCTCGCGGTCCGGCTTCTCCAGCAGCAGCGGCTCGTCGCCGCGGTTCAGCTTCGCCAGCGCGGCGGCGATGTCGATCGCCGGCACGTCGTGTTCGCGCTCGTACTCCTCGATGAGGCTGCGGAACAGGTCCAGGCCGCCGGCGGCCAGGGCTTCGCCGATCTGGTCCTTGAACTTCGCGATGCGCACGTCGTTGACGGCCTTGATGGTCGGCAGGGTCAGCTGGGCGACCGGCTGGCGGGTGGCGCGCTCGATCGCCTTCAGCATGCCGCGCTCGCGCGGGGTCACGAACAGGATCGCCTCGCCGCTGCGGCCGGCGCGGCCGGTGCGGCCGATGCGGTGGGTGTAGCTTTCCGGGTCGGACGGCACGTCATAGTTGATCACGTGGCTGATGCGCTCGACGTCCAGGCCGCGCGCGGCGACGTCGGTGGCGACCAGGATGTCGATCTTGCCTTTCTTGAGCTGCTCGATGGTGCGCTCGCGCTGCTGCTGGGCCAGGTCGCCATTGATGGCGGCGGCCGCGAAGCCGCGCGCCTGCAGCTTGGCCGCCAGTTCCTCGGTGCCCAGCTTGGTGCGCGCGAAGATGATCATGCCGTCGAAGGGCTCGGCTTCCAGGATGCGGGTCAGCGCTTCCAGCTTCTGCAGGCCGGCCACCAGCCAGTAGCGCTGGGTGATGTTGGTCGCGGTGGTGGTCTTGGCGGCCACCGTCACTTCCTTCGGCTCGCGCAGGTAGGTCTTGGCGATGCGGCTGATCGCCGGCGGCATGGTGGCCGAGAACAGCGCGGTCTGGCGCTGCTCCGGGGTCTCCTGCAGGATGCGCTCAACGTCGTCGATGAAGCCCATGCGCAGCATCTCGTCGGCCTCGTCCAGCACCAGGGTGGTCAGCTGGGACAGGTCGAGCGTGCCTTTGTCGAGGTGGTCGATGACGCGGCCCGGGGTGCCGACCACGACCTGCGCGCCGCGGCGCAGTGCCGACAGCTGCGGACCGTAAGCCTGGCCGCCGTAGATCGGCAGCACGTGGAAATTCTTCAGGTGCGCGGCGTAGCTCTGGAAGGCTTCGGCCACCTGGATCGCCAGCTCGCGCGTGGGCGCCAGCACCAGCGCCTGCACGGCGGGGTTCTTGACGTCGATGCGCGACAGGACCGGCAGCGCGAACGCGGCGGTCTTGCCGGTGCCGGTCTGGGCCTGCCCGAGGATGTCGCGGCCTTCCATCAGGAGCGGAATGGTGGCGGCCTGGATCGGCGATGGCGTCTCGTAACCGACGTCCTTCAGCGCTTTCAGGATCGGTGCGGGAAGGTTCAGGTCGGCAAACGTCGGGAGCTGGGTGTCATGCATGTAGGAAATTCTCTTAAAATCGAAGGCAAACCTGCAGTTTACTCGTTCGCGGCCTGGTAAGCCCGGATTATTTGCTGGCGAGGCGCCCGGAAAACGACGCTGCTACACTACTCGTCCATGGCACGCCCCGATTTCAACCACCTGCAGGCCTTCATCCTCGTCGCGCGCGAGCGCAGCTTCACGCGCGCCGCCGCCCAGCTCGGCGTGTCGCAGTCGGCGCTCAGCCACACCATCCGCACGCTGGAATCGAAGCTGGGCGTGCGCCTGCTGACCCGCACCACGCGCGGCGTCGCCCCCACCGAGGCCGGCGAAAAGCTGTACGCCTCGCTGGAGCCGCACTACGAGGGCATCGAAGCGGGCCTGTCGGCGCTCGGCGATGCGCGCGACAAGCCGGCCGGCACGATCCGCATCACGACCCACGACCACGCGGCGGCTACCGTGCTGTGGCCGAAGCTGTCGAAGGTGCTGGCGGCCTACCCGGACATCAAGGTCGAGATCAGCATCAACTACGGTCTGATCGACATCGTCGCCGAACGCTTCGATGCCGGCGTGCGCCTGGGGGCCCAGGTGGCCAAGGACATGATCGCCGTGCGTATATCGCCGGACATGAAAAGGGCCGTGGTCGGCAGCCCCGCCTACCTGTCCGGCCGGCCGCCGCCCAGGACGCCGCAGGACCTGGTGCGCCACAACTGCATCAACATGCGCCTGCCGACCTACGGCGGCCTGGCCCCATGGGAATTCAGCAAGGACGGCAAGGAACTGCAAGTGCAGGTCGAGGGCCAGGCCATCTTCAATACCACGCCGCAGAAACTGCAGGCGGCGCTGGACGGCGCCGGACTCGCCAGCCTGCCGGACGACATGGTCGCCGAGCACGTTGCGGCCGGCCGGCTGCAGCGGGTGCTGGAAGACTGGTGCCCGACCTACCCCGGCTACCACCTCTACTATCCGAGCCGGCGCCAGGCATCCCCGGCCTTCGCGCTGGTGGTCGAGGCGCTGCGCTGGCGGCCGGACTAGTGAAATTTCCTCATATCGCTATTGAGTAAATCACGCCTATCTTCATGAATGGGTGCTGGCTATAGTGGGATCCTCACCACGCATCGAGGATTCAAGCCATGCCGCACATCATCGTCAAACTCTGGCCGGGAAAGTCCCGGCAGCAGAAGCAGAAGCTGGCCGACGAGATTACCCGCAGCGTCACCAGGGTCCTTGCGTACGGCGACGAATCGGTCTCGGTCGGTTTCGAGGAAGTCAGCGCCGGCGACTGGATGACGGAGGTTTATCAACCGGACATCGCTGCGAAACAGGACAGCCTTTTCAAAAAGCCCGGCTACGGCCCGCTGGGAGGCCAGTCGTGATGCACTGCGCCGCCTCCGCTTGCGCACTGCTGCTGGCCCTGCCCGCCTTTGCACAGCAAGCCAACGCGCCCGACATGCGCATCGCCCGCGCCGGCAGCCAGGCCTCGAGCAAAGGCCCGGCCCAGTACTTTACCGGCAGCGCGCGCATCGACCCCCTGTTTGCCCAGCAGGTGCCGATGAACACTTCGGGCGCCTACGTCAGCTTCGAACCGGGCGCGCGCTCGGCCTGGCATACCCATCCGGCCGGACAGGTGCTGGTCGTCACCGCCGGCGTAGGCCGGGTGCAGCGCTGGGGCGGCCCGGTCCAGGAGGTCCACCCGGGCGACGTGATCTGGACCCCGCCCGGCGTCAAGCACTGGCACGGCGCAGCGCCGGCCACCCCGGTCACGCACATCGCGATCCAGGACAGCGTGGGCGGCAAGAACGTCGAATGGATGGAAAAGGTCAGCGATGAACAGTACGGCAAATAAAGCCGCCGCCCTGCTGCTGGGCTGCGCCTGTGCGCTGCCGGCCACGCAGGCGGCCCCTCTCGACAAGGAGAAACCCATGATGTCACCCGCATTGGACAACTATACCCAGGGCCTGGTCCTGGGCGAACTCTGGCAGCGCCCGGACCTGTCGCCGCGCGACCGCAGCATCGTCACGCTGGCGGTGCTGGTCTCGAAGAACCAGGCCCAGGACCTGCCCTTCTACCTGAACCGCGCGCTCGACAACGGTATCAAGCCGGGCGAGATCGCCGAGCTGATCACGCACCTGGCCTTCTATTCCGGCTGGGCCAACGCCACCGCCGCGGATGCCGTGGCGAGAACCGTGTTCGCCGAACGGAAGATCGATGCGTCCCAGCTGCCGCCGGCGAAACCGGCCCCGTTGCCGCTGGACGAGAAGGCCGAAGCGGCGCGTGCCAAAAACGTCGAGGAGAACTTCGGCAAGACCGCGCCCGGCGTGGTCAAGTACACCACCGAGGCCCTGTTCCGCGACCTCTGGCTGCGCCCCGGCCTGGCGCCGCGCGACCGCAGCCTGGTCACCGTCAGCGCCCTGGTGGCGAACGGCCAGGTCGCCCAGGTCGGCTATCACCTCAACCGGGCCATGGACAATGGCCTGACCGGGAAGCAGGCAGCCGAAGCGCTGACCCAGCTCGCCTTCTACGCCGGCTGGCCGAATGTGTTCTCGGCCATGCCGGTCTTCAAGGACGTCTTCGCAAAACGAAAGGAATAGCCATGCATCTCAAACGTGTGGGCTCGCAGCCCTCGATGAAAGGCCCCGATGAATGGTTCACGGGCACCGTGCGGATCGACCCGCTCAACAACGCGCCGGCACCGTCGCGGGTATCGTGTGCGAACGTCACCTTCGAACCCGGCGCGCGCAGCGCCTGGCATACCCACCCGCTGGGCCAGACCCTGGTGGTCATCAGCGGCTGCGGCTGGACCCAGTGCGAGGGCGAGGCGATCGTCGAGATCCGCGCCGGCGACGTGATCTGGTGCCCGCCCGGCCACAAGCACTGGCATGGGGCCTCGCCGACTACCTCCATGACGCACATCGCGATCCAGGAAGCGCTGGATGGCGTGAACGTGGTGTGGATGGAGAAGGTCAGCGACGCGCAGTACCTGGCTGGCCCGCCGCCACGACCGCAGCAATGAAGTCCTTGTGACTCGGCATGACGTTCACGCACTTGCCGATCACCTCTTCGATATTCCCGAGGAAGGCCTGCAGCTCCCTGTCGTCCAGCAGGCCGGCCAGCGGATGGTGGCCCTGGGCGCGCACGCCCTGCCCGTGCAGCACCTGCTGCCAGCCGACTTCGGCGAACAACTCGTTGTTCTCGCGGATCACGCGGCCGTGGCTCCTGTACAGGTCCAGCTTGCGGCGCAGGGTGTCCGGGATCTCCATCGTGCGGCAGTGGTCCCAGAACGGCGTATCGCTGCGCTCGGTCGCGTGGTAGTGCAGGATGAGGAAGTCGCGGATGCGTTCGACCTCGAAATCGCACTGGGCGTTGAATTCGTCGATGTCGGCCTGCTGGAAGCCGGCGTCCGGGAAGAAGCCGACCAGGCGCGAGAGCGTCGACTGGACCAGATGGATCGAGGTCGATTCCAGCGGTTCCAGGAAGCCCGACGACAGGCCGATCGCGACCACGTTCTTGTTCCAGGTCTTCTTGCGCTTGCCGGCTGTGAAGCGCAGCATGCGCGGGTCGGCCAGCGCCTTGCCATCCAGGTTGTTCATCAGGACCGAGGCCGCCTCGTCGTCGCTCATGAAGCGGCTCGCGTACACGTGGCCGTTGCCGGTGCGGTGCTGCAGGCCGATGCGCCATTGCCAGCCGGCCGGGCGCGCGGTGGCGATCGTGTAGGGCAGCAGCTCGCCGGACAGTTCGCACGGCACCGCCCAGGCGCGGTCGCAGGGCAGCCAGTGGCTCCAGTCCTCGAAGCCGGTCTTCAGGGTCTGCTCGATCAGCAGGGCGCGGAAGCCCGAGCAGTCGATGAACAGGTCGCCTTCGACCACCGTACCGTTCTCCATCACCACCGACTCGATGAAATCGTCCGCACGCTGGCGCACCTCGACCACCTTGCCCTCGGTGCGCACTACCCCATGGTGCTCGGCGTACTTGCGCAGGTAGCGCGCGTACAGGCCGGCATCGAGGTGGAAGGCGTACGGGATATCGGCCAGCGGCGAGTTCGGCATGTCGGTGGACGGGCGCATGAATTTGTGCGCCTTGGCCGCCATGCGGTTGAGCGAGTAGCGCTCCAGGTCCGGCGCCTTGCCGGCCTGCCAGGCGCGCAGCCAGTACTGGAAGAACTCCAGCGTCCACAAGGGCTGGCCGATGGAACCGAAGCCGTGCATGTAGCGGTCGCCCAGCTTGCCCCAGTCGACGAAATCGATGCCGAGCTTGAAGGTGGCCTTGGTCTCGCGCATGAATTCGTCCTCGTTGATGCCGAGGGCGGTATTGAACAGGCGGATCATCGGGATCGTCGATTCGCCGACGCCGACGGTCGAGATCTCGTCCGATTCGATCAGGCGGATCGCGTAGCGCTTCTGCAGGAGGCGCGACAGCGAAGCCGCCGCCATCCAGCCGGCGGTGCCGCCGCCGACGATCACGATGTTCTTGAGGGGGGTAGATGTCTCGTTCTTCATTGTGTTAGCAGCATATGTAAAAAGCCTCCTGCGCGGTAGTACCGGGCAAGAGGCTTTTATTGAGTTGTCGGCTTACGCCAACACCTGAATTACAGCTTGTAGTTCAGGCCGAACAGCACGGTGCGGCCGTAGCGGGTGTCTTCGATGACGTTATCCTTGGTCTTGCGATAACGCTTGAAGTGCGCGTCGTTCACGTTGTTCATCTCCAGCAGGAAGGACAGACCTTTCATCGGGCCGCTCTGGAACTCGTAGCCGAACTGCAGGTCGAGCACCTTCTCGCCGTTGATGTAGGTGAGTTCGCGGTCACCGGTGTTGGTGCTGACTTCACCGATGAAGTCCGAACGGTAGCGCTCAGCGGCACGTGCCGAGAAGCCTGCCTTCTCGTAGTACAGCGTCAGGCTGGCGATGCGGCGCGACAGGCCCGGCAGGCCCATGTTGCCCGAGCCGCCTTCGGCCGTGTCAGGCAGATTGACCGCGCTGCTGTTCTGCGAAGCGTTGGCGACCACGCCGAAGCCGTCCAGGTAGCGGCTGAACACGTTCAGCGGCATCGATGCTGCCAGTTCCACGCCCTTGATGTTGCCGCCGTTGCCGTTGACCGGCGAGGTGAACAGGCCGATGTTGGTCGGCGCCTTCACGGTGGTCGGCTGCAGGTACGGGGTGAAGTCGACGGTGCGGCTGGTGGTCACGATATACGTGTCCAGCTTCTTGTAGAACACCGCGGCGCTGACGTAGGCCTTGCTGTCCCAGTACTTCTCGTACGACAGGTCGATGCCCTTGGCGCGGAACGGATCCAGCTTCGGATTGCCGCCGCTGCCGCTGTAGATGGCGCGGGTAGCATCGTAGCCGAAGTTGCCGCTGGCGCGCATGTCGTTCAGGGTCGGACGGGCCATGATCTTCGACAGCGAGAAGCGCAGTGCCTGCTGGTTGCCCAGGTCGCCGATCAGGTTCAGGCTCGGCAGGAAGTCGTTGTAGCTGGTGCCGTCGCTGACCGGTGCGGTCGGACGGTTGGCGTCGCTGGTGCCGCCGTTCTTGTCGACCGAGTAGGCGGTCGAATCCTGCTTGGTGTGGATCATCTGCAGGCCCAGGGCGCCACGCACCGGCAGGAAGCCGACCTGCTGGTCGATGCCCAGCTTGGCGAAGGCGGTCGTGACCTTTTCGCTCACGATCCAGTCCTTGTTCCAGATGTCCGGATGGTTCTTGCGCTTCAGGTCGTACAGGTTGTTCAGGTTGGCGACCGGATCGAAGGTGATCACGTTGATGCCGCTGTCGCCGGCCATGCCCGAGCCGCTGCCCGACGGATAAGGCGCAGTCGCCAGCGGGTTGCTGTTGCCCTTCACCGACAGCAGGTTCTCGGTGTACTCGCGGGTCTTCGAGCGGTTCGACACGTTGACGCCGGCGGTCACTTTGCTGAAGAACATGCCTTCCGGCAGATCGCGGGAAGCGTCCAGGCGCAGCGCGTCGATCTTGTCGTACACGTGCGGGAACTTGACGTAGCCTGCCTGCACGTCGGCGCCGCCCCAGCCCTGCGGGTCGGTCAGCTTGACGACGTTCGGATCGGCGTAGTTCAGGCCCGGCACGAAGCTGTGGCTGCCGGCCGAGAACTTGACGATATCGAGCCCGGCGCCGCCATAGGTTTCGATGTTGGTGCCGTTGCGCTCGGCCGAGTTGAACGACAGGTCCAGGTTGGCGGTCCAGTCCGGAGTCACGCGCAGCTTGTTGTTCCAGCCGATCGACTTGGTGGTGTCGGTCCACGACACGGCGTCGTTGCGGACCACGGCCTTGACGTTGTCGAAGGCGCCGGCGGTCGCGCTGCCGCCCGACAGGGTCGGGTTGATCAGGTGGCCCGGCTGGTCGTACTTGCTGGTGGTGCTGGTGTAGTCGTCGTTCAGCGGCATCTGGATGCCGCGGGTACGGTTGTTACGGTCGTAGCGGGTGTAGAACAGGTCGACCGTGGAGGTGAACTCCTTGCTCGGACGGTACTGGATCACGCCCATCAGGCCGTTGCGGGCTTGCTCGTAGCCGTCGGTCCAGGCATTGAAGCCGTTGTACGGCACGTTGACCTTCTGCCCGTTGTAGTTGGCGGTGCCGTTACCCCAGGATTCGAAGCGGGTGGTGTCGCCGCTGCGGCCCTGCAGGCGGGCGAAGCCGAAGGCCACGCCGACCTGGCGGTTCATGAACTGGTCGATGTACGAGAAGGTGAAGCGGTTGCCATGGCCCTTGTCGTTATCCATGCCCAGGCCGGTCTTGTCGCGGCGGTAGTTCATGGCGATGGTGCGCTTGGCGAAGTCCAGCGGACGCACGGTCTGCAGGTCGACGGTGCCCGACAGGCCCTGGCCGACGAGGGCGCCGTCCGGGGTCTTGTAGATCACCACGCCCGACAGCAGCTCGGACGGGTACTGGTCGAATTCGACGCCGCGCGAGTCGCCGGTCGAGACTTGCTCGCGGCCGTTCAGCAGGCCGGTCGAGAAGTCCGGGGACATGCCGCGGATCGAGATCACGGCCGCCTGGCCGTTGCTGCGCTGGGCGGTCACGCCCGGCAGACGGGCGATCGACTCGGCGATGCTCTGGTCCGGCAGCTTGCCGATGTCTTCGGCCGAAATCGCTTCGACGATGGAATCGTTGTTCTTCTTGACGGAGATGGCCGCCTCGATGCCGCGGCGGATGCCGGTCACCTGCACGGTCGTGATGCCGGAATTGGTGGCGCCGGTCGCGGCGGCGTCCTGGCCGCTGGTGTCCTGCGCGTAGGCGGCATGGCTGGTCAGCGCCATGAAGACGGCGCAGCCGGCTGCAACCGGGCTGAGCTTGAATGCAATGCTGCCCGGCACAGTGCGCGCCGCGCGCTTATTGATAAGGTTCATTTGTCCCCTCAAATCGTTCAAATCTATGTTTTTCCCGAAAACACTAGCCGGAGAGCCATCACCACGGGAGCCAAAAGCAAACGTTCTTAGACGTTCTGCTAACGATTCTGTACTAAAACTAGATGCACTGTCAACGGAACTTGTCCGCGACTACGTGATTGTGGATCTTTTACGCGCTTTTGTGAGAGTGAAGCCCTATATCGTTGTATTCGAGCTACAAAGACGGCATACAGACAATGTAGTCGTACTACAATTTGCTTACTTTGCACCAATGTGGGTTGCGTTTGCACCAGTCTGGTGCGAATTTTCGTAGTAGATTTTCAGCTTATATCAATACATTTGTTTGGCAGCATGTATTTACCTTGTTGAAATGGTGTAGCAAAACTAGAGACTCCACAGGATGCTTTCGTTGAAGCCATATCTGCACTCGTGTATTCTCTAGGCAACAATGCAAACCCGGCACATTCCGCAGGACACTTCTGTCCGTTTGCCGATGTAGTTGCGCTACTTATGGAGACGATTCCCATGCCCGGCACCATCCACCGCGCCCTGTCAAGCATCCTTATCGGCACTGCCCTGCTCGCTACCGGCGTGGCGCGGGCCCAGGCGCCTGCCATCGACCACGTCGACCCGCCGTTCTGGTGGGCCGGCATGCACGACCAGCGCCTGCAGCTGATGGTCCACGGCCCCGCCATCGCCGACCTCGAACCGGCGCTGGCCTATCCCGGCGTGCGCATCGCCCAGGTGACGCGGGTCGCCAACCGCAACTACCTGTTCATCGACCTGGTCGTCGACGGCAAGGCGGCGCCGGGCAGCCTGCGCATCGATTTCCGCGGCCAGGGCGACGCCAGGGGACGCAGCGCCAGCTACACCTACCGCCTGCTGGCGCGGGAGGCGAATTCCGCCGAGCGCAAGGGTTTCGATACCCAGGATGCGATCTATCAGGTCATGCCGGACCGCTTCGCCAACGGGATTCCTGCCAACGACAGCGTGGCCGGCATGGCCGACAAGCTGGACCGCAAGCTCGGCCACGGCCGCCACGGCGGCGACATCCAGGGCATGATCGACCACCTCGACTACATCGCCGGCATGGGCTTCACCCAGCTGTGGCCGACACCGCTGGTCGAGAACGACATGCCGGCCGCCTCCTACCACGGCTATGCCGCCACCGATCACTACAGGATCGACCCGCGCTACGGCAGCAACGAGGACTACGTGCGCTTATCAAAAGAAGCGCGCAAGCACGGCATCGGCCTGATCCAGGACGTGGTGCTCTCGCACATCGGCAAGAACCACTGGTGGATGAAGGACCTGCCGACGCCGGACTGGATCAACCACAACGGCAAGTTCGTGCCGACCCACCACCACCGCACCGCCGTGCAGGACCCGTATGCGTCGAAGGAAGACGCCAGCAACTTCACCACCGGCTGGTTCAGCCCCGGCATGCCGGACATGAACCAGACCAATCCGCTGGTCGCCAATTACCTCATCCAGAACAATATCTGGTGGATCGAATATGCGGGTTTGAGCGGGCTGCGGATCGACACCTTCGGCTACTCCGACGGCGCCTTCCTGACCGAGTACACGAAACGCCTGATGGCCGAGTACCCGCACCTGAACATGGTGGGCGAGGAATGGAGCAAGCTGCCGGCCGTGGTCTCGCACTGGCAGCGCGGCAAGCGCAACTTCGACGGCTACGTCAGTTCGATGCCCAGCCTGATGGACTTCCCGCTCACGGAAGCGATGCGCACCGCGCTGGCCGACAAGGAGGGGAACAACATCTTCAACGAGGTCTACGAAACCCTGTCGCTCGACTACCTGTATCCGGACCCGAGCCGCCTGGTGCTGTTCGAGGCCAACCACGACATGCCGCGCCTGTACAGCGTGGTCGGCGAAGACATCGACCGCTGGAAGATGGACCTCGCCTTCGTGATGACGATGCCGCGCATCCCCCAGCTCTATACCGGCGACGAACTCCTGATGACCAGCGCCACCAGGGAGCGCGACGACAACAGCTACCGCCGCGACTTCCCGGGCGGCTGGGCCGGCGACAAGGTCAATGCCTTCACCGGCGCGGGCCTTTCCACGCGCGAGCGCGAGGCCCAGGAATTCGTCCGCAAGCTGGTCAACTGGCGCAAGAACAGCCCCGTCATCCACCACGGGAAGCTGATGCACTACGGGCCGGAAGAGAATACCTACGTTTACTTCCGCTATGACGGCAACAAGAAAGTCATGGTGGCGTTCAATGCGAACACGAAGGACACCGTACTGCGCGCCGAGCGCTTCCACGAGATGCTCGACGGCGTGGCGTCGGGACGCGATGTCCTGACTGGCAAGACGTTTGCGCTGAAGGACGAGATCCGCTTGCCGGCCAAGTCCGTGCTGATTCTTGAAATTTAATGTCCGCGCGGGCACGTTGTGCCTACGCCGGCCGCGCCCACCCTACCTATGAAACCGACCGTCATCGCCATCGCCGCGGCCCTGCTCGCGCAATCCCTGCCCGCCATCGCCGCCGAAGCGCCGCCGCTGCGCTACGAGCTCTACGTGCGCGGCGCCTTCAACGGCTGGGGCACCGACAACCGGCTCGCGTACCAGGGCAAGGGCATTTACGAGACCGAGATCCTGGTCAGCCCCGGCAACCACGCTTTCAAGATCGGCAGCAAGGACTGGAGCGCCGAGTGGGTCGCGAATCCGTCCGCCAGCGTGGCGGTGAAGCCCGGCACGGCCTATCCGCTGGCCCTCGAGGCCGGCCCCGAGGACACCCTGTTCACGAAGCAGACCGCGACCTTCCGCTTCCGCGTCGACGTCAGCGATCCGGCGAAACCGGTGCTGAGCGTGGGCCGCGTCGAGACGCCAGCCACCGGGCCCGCCGTCGATCCGCATGCGGGTGCCGGCGCGACCGCCTCATTGAGCTTCCCGACCTGGGACGGCAAGCAGGAAACGGCGCGCTTTTCGGTGCGCGATCCGCAGGCGCCGTTGCGCACCTACGCGCACTCGACCACCATGCAGCTGCGCGACCCCGGCCCGCAATACCTCAGCTACCAGGAGGATGCCGCCCTGCCCCGGGTTCGCAGCGGCAACCTGGCCTTCGACGCCCTGTTCGCGCTGGCGGCCCACGAGATGCGCCTGGACTCCGTGAAGGAAATCCGCGACGGCAACTACAACGGCAACAATCCAGTTCCCTGCGACTGCTTCGAGACGGGAGAGAAATGGCACTACGTCTGGACCCGCGACCTGTCCTATGCGGCCGACCTGGGCCTGGCAATGCTCGATCCGCAGCGGGTGCGCAATTCGCTGCTGTTCAAGCTGTCGGGCTGGCGGGATGGCGTCAAGCCGGGGCCGCAGGCCGCCGGCACGCCGGACGGCCTGCAGATCGTACAGGACACCGGCAGCGGCGGCAGCTGGCCGGTCAGCACCGACCGCATCGCCTGGGCCTTCGCCGCCGAGGAAGTGCTGAAATCCCTGGCCCCTAGCGAGCGCCGGGCCTTTGCCGCCACCGCGCTGAAGGCTTTGTCGAATACGATCGACAACGACCGCATCGCCGCCTTCGATACAGCCTCCGGCCTGTACACGGGCGAGGAATCCTTCCTCGACTGGCGCGACCAGAGCTATGCTGCGTGGATTCCGCAGGACCTGGCCTCGATGGCGAGTTCGAAGGCGCTGTCGACCAACGTCGGCCACTACAAGGCCCTGGGCCTGGCCGCCACGCTGGCGCGCGAACAGGGCGACGAGGCCCGCGCGGCCCGCTACGCAGGCTGGGCGCGCGATCTGAAGCGCGCCATCAACGCCCGCCTGTGGCTGGACGATGCCGGCATGTACAGCAGCCTCACCGCCGCGCATTTCGACGGTGCGCCGATGCACAAGTTCGACTGGCTCGGGCAGTCGCTCGCCATCGTCACCGGCATCGCCGACGGCCGGCAGGCGCGCAGCATCCTGGCCAGCTATCCGCATGGCCCGATGGGCGCGCCCGTGATCTGGCCGCAGCAGCCCGACATGCCGGTCTACCACAACCGCGCCATGTGGCCCTTCGTGACGGCCTACGGCCTGCGCGCCGCCGTGGCGGGACGCAACGTGGCCGTCGCCGACGCCGCCTACAACTCGCTGATGCGCGGTGCCGCCCTGAACCTGTCGAACATGGAGAACCTGGAGTGGCTGTCCGGCCAGCCCGTGCTGCTCGACGAAGCCCATCCCGAGCTGATCGGGCCGGTCATCAACTCGAAGCGCCAGCTGTGGTCCGTCGGCGCCTATCTCGGCATGGTGGTGCGCAATGTGTTCGGGGTCTCGACCACGAACGAAGGCATCGCTCTGCAGCCCTTCGTCACGGGCAAGCTGCGCGGCGGCGTGTTCGCGGCCTCCGATACCCTGACGCTGGACAATCTGCGCCTGCAGGGCCATGTGCTCGACCTGACCTTGCGCCTGCCCGCGGCCGCGCGCGCGGGCGCGGGCGCGGGCACAAGCGGCGTGTATGCGGTCGAACGCATTCTCCTGAACGGCAAGCCGGCAGGCAGCCGCATCGGGTGGAGCGAGCTGGGAGACGCGAACCGCATCGAGATCGTGCTCGGCAGGCTCGAAGCCGGAGAGCAGGCGATCCGCCGGGTGAACGCCGACCCCTATGTGGAAACGCCTGCCGTGTTCGGCCCGCACGAGCCGGCCATCGCCAGCCTGCGGCGCGACGGCGGCGGCCACGCCATCCTCGGCATCGCGTCACAGGATGGTGACCAGGTCCGCTATACCGTCTACCGCGACGGCAAGCCGGTGGCCTCGGACCTGCCGGCCGGCGCCTGGACCGACCGGCAGGCCTCCGGCACCGCCTGCTACGCCGTCGAAGCGGAATTTTCCGGCTGGGGCAACCACAGCCACCACAGCCGGCCGCGCTGCCTCGATGCCGGCGTCGAGATCGCCGCCAGCGACCCGCGCGTGAGCGCCGGCGTGGCGCTGGCCGCACCGAACCAACGCTTTGACGAACCGCACCTGGCCGGCTGGGGCAAGCCGCAGGACCGCTTTAGCGTCAGGGATATCGAGCTGCCATCGGCCGGCGACTACGCCGTGCAGATCCGCTACCACAACGGCGCCAACCAGGTGAACCTGGGCATCAGCGGTGGCGTAAAATGGCTGGCGGTAAAGGATGAGTCGGGCGCCATCGTCGCGCAGGGCGTGGTGCAGCTGCCGCACGCGCGCATCGAGAAGGCGCACACGCCGATCGTGTATTCGACGCCCTTGATGGTCCATTTGACGGCGCGCCCGAAAGCGAACGGCGCCTACCGGATCGAGATGAGCGACTTCTACAACATGAGCTACCTGCAGAGCAACAGCACCTTCAGCGCGGCGGGCGGCGCCGAGGGACCATCCAACCGCTTCGACATCTATGGCGTACGCCTGCTGCGCGTGCGCTGAACCGGAGACTCCATGAAACAAGGCATGAAGACGGCCGCGGCGGCGATGCTGCTGGCGCTGCTGGGAATGAATGCGCCGCTGGCCGGCGCCACCACGGTGCGGGTGCACTACCCGGCCGGCAAGGAAGGCATCCGCATCGTCGGCGACAAGGGGCCGATGAGCTGGTCGAAGAGCGTGCCGGCGCAGGCGCCCGACGGCCCGGTGAACATCTGGACCTATACCTGGCCCGACGAGCTGGGCGAGGTGCAGATGAAGCCGATCCTGGGCGAGGGGAAGGTCGCGGTCGGCGGCGCCTACAAGCTGGCGGCAGGCAGCAAGGTCGACATCTATCCCTTCTTCGGCGCGCCGTTCGGCAAGCTGACGATCGTGAAGGACTTCGCCTCGCCCCAGCTGAAGAACAGCCGCGCACTGCGCATCTGGCTGCCGCCCAGCTATGCGGAGAATCCGGCCAAGCGCTATCCGGTGCTCTACATGCACGACGGCCAGAACCTGTTCGATGCGAAGACCGCCGCCTACGGCGTCGAATGGGGCATCGACGAGACCATGAACCGCCTGGTGGCGATGGGCACGGTGGACGAGGTGATCGTGGTCGGCATCGACAACACGCCGGACCGCATCCCCGAATACACGCCCTGCTGCGACCCGAAATACGGCGGCGGCAAGCTCGATGCCTACGGCGCCTTCATCGTCGAGACGGTCAAGCCTTACGTCGACCGCAACTACCGCACGCTGCCGGGCAAGGACACGACCGCGATCATGGGTTCCTCGCTGGGCGGCATCGCCTCGGTCGCGATCGCGCAGCGCTACCCGGACATCTTTTCGAAGGCGGGCGGCGTCTCCAGCTCGTTCTGGTGGAACAAGGGCGCGCTGATCTCGACGCTGCCGGCGCGCGTGCCGGTCAAGTTCTACCTGGACGCCGGCACCACCGACGACGGACTGGAAGACACGGCCCGGATGGTGGAGGCCATGCGGGCCAAGGGCTACCGCGAGAGCACCGACCTGATGTTCTTCAAGGCCGAAGGGGGCCGCCACAACGAAGCCTCGTGGGCGGCGCGGGTGGAAAAGCCGCTGACCTGGTTCTTCCCCTGGGGTAGCAGTAAGCAATAAGCGCCTCGTCGTTCCCGACACTGCCGGAAACGACTTCCCGCGCAGGCGGGAACGACGTTCTATAGCTCGATGCTGTACAGATTGGTGCCGGCATCCTCGGGCACCAGGTGCATGAACCGCACGAAGCCCATCCCCAGCTTGCGCAGCAGGCCGTTCGAGGCGAGGTTGTTGGGCGAGGTGATCGCCAGCAGGCGCCGGATGCCCAGTGTCGGCGCGTAGGCCAGCACGGCCTGGGCGGCCTCGAAGGCATAGCCCTGGCCGCGCCAGCCGGGCAGGTAGGCATAGCCGAGGTCGATGCCGTCGAGGGTGTCGCGCTTGATCAGGCCGCACATGCCGATTGCCGTTGCGCACTCCTTCAGTTCGACTACGTAGAGCGAGTGGCCGCGTTCTTCCTGCATCGCGATCGGCCCGGTCAGCAGGGCCTGGTGTGCCTGCTCCAGCGTGCGGACACCCTTGTCGCCGATGTGCTCGATGAAGGCCGGGTCATTGACCAGCGCGTAAAAGAACCCGGCGTCGTCCGGCTTCGCGGTGCGCACCCGCAGGCGCGCGGTCTCGGCAATCTCCATGGATCAGTCTTCCTCCGGCCAGACCCAGCGCGCCGGGTCTTCCAGTAATTTATACATCACATAAGCGTCGACGAAGCCCAGGCGGCGGTGCCGGAAAGCCTTGGGCAGGGTGCCGACGATCGAAAATCCGAGCCGCTTCCACAGGTTGATCGCGGCATTGTTGGTGCTGACGACGTAATTGAACTGCATTGCCAGGTAGCGCTGGCGGCGCGCTTCTTCGATGCTGTGCTCGCCGAGCATGCGCCCTACCCCCACGCCCTGGGCGTTCGGGCTCACCATGTAGGCGGCGTTGGCGACGTGGTCGCCGCGGCCGAGGTGGTTCGGCTGCAGCTTGTACATCCCGAGCACCCTTTCCCCTCCTTTCACGGCGACGAAGGTGGTCGCGCTGGGCGCGAACCAGTAGTCGTGGCTGTCTTCACGACTGGTCGAGGCACCGTGGGCGAAGGTTTCGCCGGTGACGACGTGGGCCCGGAAAATGGCCCACATTGCATCGAAGTCGGCGTCGCGCGCTGGTCGGATCTGGATGTCTCTCACTGCTAGCCTGAGGGAATGTAACGAAAGCGCAAGATTCTAAACCGGTATTTGTCCGCACGGCTACAGAAAAATGTAACTGCATTTACAGAAAGAAATTGAATTACGGTAAGCAACGTCTTTATACAATCTATAAACTTAAACAATTTATAAACGAAAATTAACACTCGACGGCCGGTCCGGCAGGTGCAAGACGGCGCGGGCGGGCGGCGCCTCGCTGAGGATGCGGCCGCGGCGCACTACCAGGCGGCGCGCGGCGCGCAGGCGGATCGCCTCGACCGGACTGCCGGCGTCGAGCAGCACCAGGTCGGCGTAACAGCCCGGCTCGATGCCATAGCCCTGCAGGCCGAGGATACGCGCCGGGGTCGCGGTCACGGCCTGGAAGCACTGGCGCATCGCGGCCTGGCCCGTCATCTGGGCCACGTGCAGGCCCATGTGCGCCACCTCCAGCATGTCGCCCGAGCCGAGGCCGTACCACGGGTCCATCACGCAGTCGTGGCCGAAGGCGACCGGCACGCCGGCGGCCAGCAGCTCCGGCACCCGGGTCATGCCGCGCCGCTTCGGATAGGTGTCGTGGCGGCCCTGCAGGGTAATGTTAATCAGCGGATTCGCGATCGCCGCCACGCCCGATTCGGCGATCAGCGGCAGCAGCTTGCTGACATAATAATTGTCCATCGAATGCATCGAGGTCAGGTGCGAGCCGGCCACCCTGCCCTGCAGGCCCAGGCGCTGCGCCTCCATCGCCAGCGTCTCGATGTGGCGCGACAGCGGATCGTCGGTCTCGTCGCAGTGCATGTCGACCATCAGGCCCTTGTCCGCCGCGAATTCGCACAGCAGGCGGATGGAGTCCGCCCCTTGCGCCATGGTGCGCTCGAAGTGCGGGATGCCGCCGACCACGTCCACGCCCATCGCGATCGCGCGCTTCAGGTTGTCGAAGGCGGCGGGACTCCTCAGCAGGCCGTCCTGCGGAAAGGCCACCAGCTGCAGGTCGATGTAGGAGGCGACCCGGCGCTTGACGTCGAGCAGGGCCTCGACCGCCAGCAGCCGCTCGTCGCAGACGTCGACGTGGGTGCGGATCGCCAGCAGGCCGCGCGCCACTGCCCAGTCGCAGTACCGGAGGGCACGCTCGACCAGGGCTTCCTGCGCCAGCTGCGGCTTCAGTTCGCCCCACAACGCGATGCCTTCGAGCAGGGTGCCGGATTCGTTCACGCGCGGCAGGCCGTAGCTGAGGGTCGCGTCCATGTGGAAATGGGCGTCCACGAAGGGCGGACTAACCAGGTCGCCGCCCGCATCGATCTCGCGCCGGCCCTGGTGCGGCAGCTTCGGCCCGACCGCGGTGATGCGTTCGCCCTCGATGGCGATGTCGATGGAAGGGCGGCCGTCGGCCAGGGTGGCGTTGCGGATGACGAGGTCCATGCGTTGGCTCCTGATTTACTGAAAGATCTGATGAGCTTGCCCGATTGTAGGCAGATTAGCAAAAAACTAGTTATGTCAATGACGCAGATCAAGATGTCATGCTGCGACGCAAGGTTTCCTTGCAAAAACAACACAAATACTTCTTTCCAACACTACCGAACGCCTTTACACTAGCTTCTTATTGCAGTGCGTCATAACTGAACAAAAGGGATCCAGATGACTCGATTTTCCGACCAGTTGTCCGCCGTCCGCCAGGCCCAATTGGAGGCCCAGCTCGACATGTTCCGCAACCTGACGTCGCGCGCCCTCGACAGCGCCGGGCAGATCGCCGCGTTGAACGTGCGCGCTTCGCGTGCCTCGATGGAGCAGGCCGCCGGCACCATGAAGCACCTGCTCGAAGCGCGCGATCCGCGCGACCTGCTGGCCCTCGGCTCCGCCGCCCAGGGGCAGTGGCATACCCTGTTCTCGTATGGCCGCGAGCTGTTCGGCCTGGCAATCGGCGCGCGCGCGCTGCCGGCAACGATTCCGCTGCTGGCCGCGCCGGCACCGACCGCGAACGTGCCGACCACCTACACCCAGGTGATCGACCAGGTCTCGATCGCCACCGACGCCGCCGCCACCATTACCGGGGAGATCGCCGCCGCGGCCGTGGACATCGGTGCCGCCCAGGCCGAAGCCGCGCTCGAGGCCGGCACCGTGGCGCGCACGCAAGCCGCGCCGGCAAACCAGCCTGCCGGCGCAGCGGCCAGCGAACCCGCCGACGCCCAGCTCGCGGCAGCCGAAGCGGCAATCGACACCGCCATCGCCGACGACGTTCCGCCCGCCGAGCCCACGCCGCTGGCCAAGGCCCTGAGCGAGGTCTCGCCCAAGCCGGCCGGCGCCGAGCATCCGCTCGCCTCCACCGTGCCGCTCGAAGCCGGCGACCAGGTCGAATTGCCGGCCGTCCGTCCTCAGGAAAATGTGGCGCGGGCGAAGCCGTCGCGCGGTCCGCGCCGCAAATAAGCGGTCGCTACGCAGCCAATAAGCGCCAGCTAAGCGAACAGGCAAGAGCCTGCCAAAAAGGTTACATTAGCGGTCCTCGCAACCAGAACGACGAACGGGACAGGCAATGGGTTTGGCAAGGCTGATCGGCGGTTTCGTGCGCCGGCATTGGCGCGCGTACGCGTCGTCGGCGGTAATGCTGTTCGGCGTTGCCCTGTGCTCGGTGCTGGTGCCGCGCAAGGTCGGCGCCACCATCGACGCCCTGGCGGCGCACCGCATCCAGGGCCACGAACTCACCATCCAGCTGCTGCAGCTGCTCGGCCTGGGCCTGGCGATCTATGTATTGCGCGTGGCCTGGCGGCTGCGCCTGTATTCGGCCGCCTACCGGCTCGGGGTCGAGCTGCGCACCAGGCTGTATGCGCGGCTGTCGGCCCAGGGCCCGGCCTTCTACCAGCGCCAGCGCACCGGCGACCTGATGGCGCTCGCCACCAACGACATCGACGCCATCGAGCAGGCCGCCGGCGAAGCGATGCTGGCCGGCTTCGACGGCACCCTGACCCTGTTGATGGTACTCGGCATCATGTTCCTCGGCGTCGACTGGCGCCTGACCCTGATCGCCCTGCTGCCCTTCCCCCTGATGGCGCTGGCGTTCTGGCGCATCTCCAGCCATATCCACACAGCGTCGAGCGATTCGCTGAAGCGCTTCTCGAGCCTCAACGACCACGTGCAGGAGACCCTGTCCGGCGTGCGCACCCTGCGCGCCCTCGGCCTGGAAGCGCGCAGTGCCAAGCAGTTCTCGGAGCTGGCCGCGCGCGCCGCGGACGCCAGCCTGACGGCACAGAAATGGGAAGCGGCCTACGAACCGGCGGTCGGCCTGACCCTGAGCGCGGCCACCGGCCTGACCCTCGGCCTGGGCGGCTACCTGGTGTGGAACGGACAGCTCACCATCGGTTCGCTGACCAGCTTCACGATGTACCTCGGGCAGCTGATCTGGCCGATGTTCGCGGCCGGCTGGGTGCTGTCGCTGATCGAGCGCGGACGCGCGGCGCTGGCGCGCCTGCAGCCGCTGCTGGAGGCGCCGCTCACGATCGATGACCACGGCACCGTCGACCGCCTCGCGCGCGGCCCGCTGGTGCTGGACGGCGTGCGCTTCGCCTATGGTGGACAAGAACGTCCGGCGCTGCAGGACGTCTCGCTGCGCCTCGAACCGGGCCGGACCCTGGGCCTGGTCGGCCCCACCGGCGCCGGCAAGTCGACCCTGCTGCGGGTGCTGCTGCGCCAGGCCGAACCCCAGCACGGCCTTGTTACCTGGGGCGGCCACGCGCTCGACGACTATACCCTGGCCACGCTGCGCTCCGGGATCAGCTGGGTTCCGCAGGAATCCTTCCTGTTCTCGGCCCCGATCGCCGAGAACATCGCGCTCGGCCGCCCCGGCGCCTCGCGTGCCGAGATCGAGCACGCGGCGAAGATGGCCGACATCCACGCCGACATCCTGCGCTTCCCGGACGCTTACGACACCCCGGTCGGAGAAAAGGGCATCACCCTGTCCGGCGGCCAGCGCCAGCGCGTCGCGATCGCGCGCGCGCTGCTCGCGCAAAGCCCGCTGCTGCTGCTCGACGACGCCTTGTCGGCGGTCGACACCGGCACCGAGACCCGCATCCTGGAACACCTGAATGAACTGCGCGCCGGCCGTCCCGAACTGTCGGCGGTGATCGCCAGCCACCGCCTGTCGGCCGTGGTCAAGGCCGACCTGATCGTCGTGCTGAAGGATGGACGCATCGTCGAATCCGGCACCCACGAGGCCCTGCTCGCACGCGACGGCTGGTATGCCAGCCAGTGGCGCTATCAACAACTGGAGGCCAGCCTCGATGCTTAATAATGTACCGCAAGCCAGGCAGGCGGCCGGCCTGCTGCGCCGCGCCGCGCATCCGGACCGCGCCCACCTCGGCTGGGCCACCGCCTGGCTGGTGCTGGCCGCCGGCCTCGAAGTGCTCGGTCCCCTGCTCGGCAAGAAGCTGATCGACGATCACCTGCTGCCGCACCACCTGGACTGGACCCGCATGGGCCTGCTGCTGGCCGGGACACTCCTTACCGGCTGGGCGGCGTCGTGGATCCGCTTCTTGCAGCTGGTGCGCCTGTCCGGCCTGGCGATGCGCTCGGTGCAGCGCCTGCGCGAATGGGTCTACGGCCACGTGTTGCGCCTGCCGATGGCCTTCTTCGACCGCGCCATCACGGGCCAGCTGGTGAGCCGCGTCACCAACGACACCGAGGCGGTGAAGACCTTATATATTCAAGTGCTGTTCGTGATCCTCGACAGCAGCATCGTGCTGGTCGGCACCTCGATCGCGATGGCCTGGCTCGACTGGCACCTGATGCTGATCGTGCTGGCCCTGCTGCCCGCCGTGCTGGGCATCATCTGGCTGTACCAGCGCCTGTCGGCGCCGGCCGTCACGCGGGCGCGCGCGCTGCGCAGCGACATCAACGCCCAGATGGCGGAATCGATCGGCGGCATGAGCGTGCTGCAGGCGAACAATGCCCAGCACCGCTTCGGCGAACGTTTCAAGGCCACCAACGACCAGCACTACACGGCGCGCGTGGCCGAGCTGCGCGCCAACGCCTTCCTGCTGCGCCCGGCCCTGGACTTCCTCAACGTGATCCTGCTGGCGGTGGTGATCTTCAGCTTTGGCCGCCAGAGCATGGGCGCGGTCGAGGTCGGGGTGCTGTACGCCTTCATCAGCTACATCGCGCGGGTGGTCGAGCCGCTGATCCAGATTACGATGCAGTTCAGCGGCCTGCAGCAGGCGGTGGTCGCCACCGCGCGCGTGGCCGCCCTGCTGGATGAGGCCAACGCGCCCGAGCACGGCAAGCGCAGCGGCAGCGGCGGGCGCGCGGCCGACGGCCGCGCGGGCCGCACTTCCGATCCGGACGCCCCGGCGGTGCGGGTGCGCGACCTGAGCTTCGCCTATGTCGAAGGCCAGACCGTGCTGCACCACCTGTCGCTCGAGATCCCGCAGGGCGCCTTCTTCGGCATCGTCGGCCACACCGGCAGCGGCAAGTCGACCCTGCTGTCGCTGCTGCTGCGCTACTACCCGGCCATGTCCGGCAGCATCGAGATCCACGGCGAGCCGCTGGCCGGCATCGACAACGAACGCTTCCGCAACGAGGTCGGGCTGGTGCCGCAGGACCCCTTCCTGCTGGCCGCGTCGGCGCGCGAGAACATCGACATGGGGCGCGGCCTGCCGCAGGACCGCATCGAGGCCGCGGCGCGCGCCGCCCACGCCCACGACTTCATCGCGGCGCTGGAACAGGGCTACGACACGCCGCTGGGCGAAGGCGGCTCGCGCCTGTCGTCGGGACAGAAGCAGCTGATCGCGATCGCGCGCGCGCTGGCGGGGAAACCGCGCATCCTGCTGCTGGACGAAGCGACCTCCCGCATCGATAGCCAGACCGAGCAGATCGTCCAGCAGGCCGTGGTCGGACTGCGCGGCAAGGTCACCGTGATCGCGATCGCGCACCGCCTGTCGACCATCCGCGATGCCGACCGCATCATCGTGCTGAACCACGGCCGCATCAACGAATCCGGCACCCATGAAGACCTGATGCGCATCGAAGGAGGCCTGTACCAGCGCCTGTACCTGCTGCAGCAACTCGTTGTCTGAAAGGCACTATATGAGTTTTAGTCATATATGTATCTTTTTTGCATATATGCATTAAAACTTGTCTTTCCGAAAGGCAAGCGGCGTACAATATTTGGCTGAGTCCCGGCTGGGACGACCAACACGTCCCTGGGGAACTATGCTGGCAGGCCTATATCGCGGATCGCTTCACCGGCGCAGTCTGGGACTGCTGGCGACGCTTTTCCTGGCGTCCGGCATGGCGTTTGCGGACGCTCCCCTGCCGCTGTCCCAGCGCCTGGCCGCGATCCAGGACCTAAGCCGCTTCACGCCGCTGCGCGCCCTGCCGCAACTGGCCAGGCTGGAGCAGGAAAGCCGCGCCGCGCCGCTGGCCGAAAAAGCCGCCTTCCTCGACCTGTCCTGCAAGACCCATAACATTCTCGGCCACCAGGAACTCGCCAACAAGCTGTGCGACGAACTGATCGCGCTCGGCCAGCAGCATGCCGACAACACGATCATTGCGCGCGGCCTGCTGGCCAAGGGCTACGTGGTGTTCGCGATGAACGACCTGAGCCAGGCGCACCAGATGGTCTGGCAGGCGGAAAAGCTGGCCGCCGGCAGCCGCGACATGGACCTGCGGGTACGCTCCACGATCTCGTCCGGCGAATCCTTCGCCGAAGAGGGCAACTTCCCGATGGCGCTGACGAAGATGCAGGCCGCCGCCACGCTGGCGCGCCAGAGCGGCGATCCGATGCTGGCGACGATCGCGTTCAACGCGCTGGCCTACCTGTACAACCAGATGCGCGAGCACGAGAAAGGCTTCGACGCACTGAAGGAAGCCTACGGCGCCGCCGAGGGCATCGACTCGCCGGGGCGCCTGGCGACCCTCAAGACGACCGAATACGCGCTGTCGATCGAAACCGGCCAGGTCCAGCGCGGCCTGAAGGCCCTGCAGTCGGCCCTCGAACTGGAGCGCAAGATCGGCGCCGGCCCGATGATCGCGACCGCGCTGGTCAACCTGTCCGACTGCTACCTGAAGCTGAAGGATTACCGCAACGCCCTCTCGTACGCCCAGCAGGCGCTGGAACAGGCACGCCTGATCAACAAGGAGAGCTCGATGGCGACCGCGCGCACGAACATCGGCGAGGCCTACCTGGGGATGGGCCGCATGGCCGAGGGCAAGAAGACCATCGAAGAAGCCCTGGCCTGGTACGAGAAGCAGGGCGACAAGCCGTCGCTGCAAGCCTTCCTGTCCGAATACGGCGACGCCCTGGAACGCGCCGGCGACCTGCCCGGCGCCCTGCGGGCCTACCACCGCGAGCGCGCGCTGTCGAACGAGCTGTTCGAGAAGCGCCGCCAGAAGGTAGTGATGGAGCTGCAGGAAAAGTACGAGGCCGACAAGCGCCAGCGCCAGATCGAACTGCTGCGCCAGGAAAACCAGGTCAAGAGCACCGAGATCGACAACCGCCGCCTGCAGCAGCGCGTCTGGTGGCTGCTGGCCCTGGTGTTCGCGCTGTCCTCGGTGATCGTCTATTTCCTGTACCGCAAGGTGCGCCAGGCGAACGCCCGGCTCGAGGAAAAGAACCTGGAACTCAAGCAGCAGAGCGCGCGCGACCCGCTGACGGCCCTGTACAACCGCCGCCACTTCCAGGAATTCATGCGCGGCCGCCAGGAGATCGCGCAGACCGGTGCAAGCGGCGACATGGTCAGCGCGCTGTACCTGATGGACGTCGACCACTTCAAGCACATCAACGATACCTACGGCCACGGCGCCGGCGACGCGGTGTTGCGCGAGATCGCCGAGGCGCTGCGCGAGATCCTGCGCGAGACCGACATGATCGTGCGCTGGGGCGGCGAGGAATTCCTGGCCTTCCTGCCGGCGGTGCCGCGCAACAGGCTGGACGACGTCGCGCGCCGCCTGCTGGCCGGCATCCCGGCCCGCTCGATCGCGTACCAGGGCATCCAGCTGTCGGTGAATGTCTCGATCGGCTTTGCGCCCTTCCCGCTGGCGCCGGGCGGCAAGCCGATGTCGTGGGAACGCGCCGTCAACCTGGTCGACATGGCGCTCTACCTGGCCAAGGGCCATGGCCGCAACCGCGCCTACGGCGTGCAGGGTTTCGCGGGCGATAGCGGCATGAGCATGGAAGAGATCGAGCAGGACATCGAGGCCGCCTGGCGCGCGGGCAGCATCGAGCTGTCGATCGTGCAGGGGAGCTCGAATCCTCCGCAATTGCAGGCTGTGCCGGCGTAAGATTAGCGTCGTCCTCAGCGCGCCGCCTCCTGCATCTTCTCCCCCGCCTTCTCGACCTTCTCGCCTACTTTCGCCGTCGCCCGGTCCAGGTTGCGGCTGGCTTCCGCGGCCGCCACTTTCGCCTTTTCGCGCGCGCGCTCGGCGGCGGCGTCGGCCTCGGCCATCTGCTTCTGGACCGCATCCTGCACTTTGGTGCCGGCCTCGTCGACGGCCTTGCCGGCCTTCTGGGCCGGTCCCATGCCGTCGCCGGACGAGGGATCGCAGCCGGCCAGCACGGCGGCCGCCAGCATGACTGATATCGATAGTCGCTTCATCGTCTTCCTCCTTTATTCCGACGGCGCCGCCAGCGGATGGGACCGATGCGCCTCATCCTCGCGGCGCGCGTCCTCGATCCGGGCGCCGAGCGCGCGCGTGTTGTCGTCCTCGCCCCAGCGGCGCACGAAGGCCTGCAGGCGCGCCCTCGCCCTGTCCCAGCCGTCCGCCGCCAGCGCCGACTCGGCCGCGGCACTGGTCTCGTTCCAGGCCTTGGCGCGCTGGCGCCGCCGCGTGCAGATTGCCGCTTCGTCGTTGAGGCCCTGCTGCAGGCGCTGCAACTGCTCCGGCGTGGCACTCGTCTTGCGCAGGGCGATCAGCTCGGCCTGCGCCTCGCTGCCCTTGCACTCGTGCGCCAGGGCGATCGCCGCGTCGATGCGGCGGTCGATCTTCTTCGCCGACGGCTTGGCCATCAGCCATACCCCCCACAGCGCGGCGAGTACCAGCAGCCACCAGCGCAGCCGGATCGGCTTGCGCTGGGGCGGGTGCGCGTCCAGCGGCGGGCGTGGCACTTCCTGGCGCGGCGGCGCCGCTGCCGGACCTGCGGGGGCGGCCCCAGGCGCGGCGGCGCCCTTGCCGCCGTGGCCGAACTCGGTCGCGCTCGGGGCCGGCGCGGCAGCGGAAGGCGCCGCCGCGCGGGGCGCAGGCGCTTGCGGCTCCAGCGGCGCGG